>CAYWIY010000001.1:0-68023 GCA_964458455.1 uncultured Syntrophomonadaceae bacterium
AGGCTCCTGACCTGCTTCTATAGCCCTGATAAGGGGCAGAAAACTTTCCTCGGCTTCCCCGCGGACAATGTAATCGGCAAAATGAACGGCTTCTTCGGGAACAAAGGAAGCATGGATGCCCCCAATGATAACCGGTATGTCATGGGAACGAAGCAGACCGGAAATCTGGTACGCTTCGCGGCAGGTGGCGGTAGTAGTTGATAAGCCCACTAAATCGGCTTCAAAGATCTTAGACCAGGGCAGTGAATCAACTGTTCCCAGGTGAAAACTGACCTGGTAACCTTCCTGCTTAAGCTGGGTTCCCAGGATCGGCAGACCCAGGCGGGGCATAAGTACATGTTTATAAACATGGTCTTCTTTTGATTGCGGTTCGATGAGGACAACCTTCTGCATTCGAACACACTCCTTTGACCGGACAGTCCGGATTTTATGATATACTCATTCCGTCTTCTTTAAATCATCTCTGTTCATTCGAAAAAACCAGGCATGTATGAATGTAAGGTTAACCGGTGTAAGGTTAGAAAAGGGATGGGTATTATTATACCCTATCCCTTGTAGATTTTTGAATACCAGGTTGTAGTAGAAGTACCTGTATATGGTTACTTGATAAAACGGATGCTAAGTGGATACCTGAAGCTTTCTCCTTCACTGACCCTGATGGTGGCCAGGATAACCATGATCAACCAGAATATCCCGATACCGATAAGCAAAACGATCCCAATAATTAGGGGAATCAGGATTATGGAAATCAGGGTATAAATTGCGATGCTGATCTGGAAATTAAGCGCTTCTTTACCCTGCTTATTCACCCATTCGGACTGATCCTTCTTTATCAACCAGATTACCAGGGGACCGATTACATTCCCAAAAGTGGGAACCACAAACTGGGCCAGTGCTGCAAGATGAGCGAGCATGCCAAATGTCTTGTCATCCTGCGCCAACTGTCTTCCGTTAGTCATACTTAAACCCCCTTATAATAAAAATCGCTGCCTGCATGGAGTTTATTCAATCAAACAACGCTATCCTTTGTCTTTCTCCATCATAAGACATTATTTATTAGATTGCAAGCACAGATTACGGGTATCTACCGGTAATTACTTGATGAACCTGATGTTTAAAGGGTACCGGAAATCCTGGCCGTCATTAACTTTTATAGAGGCCGTGATCACCATAATCAGCCAGAACACAGCCAGGCCGATGGCGATTAACGCGGCCAGCGGTATCCCGATCACGGTTATGGCCAAAAGAAACATCAGGAAAAAGGCCGCAAAAACATAAATGACGATGCTGATCTGGAAATTGAGGGCTTCCTTGCCCTGCCGGTCAACCCAGGCCGACTGGTCTTTTTTAATCAACCAGAAAATGAGGGGCCCGAAGATATTGCCAAAAGAGGGCAGGATAAATTGGGCCAGGGCCGAAAGGTGGCACAGCATGCCAAATGTCCTTTCTTCCGGGGTTAGCTGCTCATGATTAACCATTCTGCAATACCTCCATTACTTGAAGTGAAGTGGTTGTCCGTTTTATTCAAATTCCTGGGGCTGCTTTTCCAGGTATTCCTTAAGGGTCAGCCCGGATTCCTTCCACTGCCGGGCATGGTTAACACCGATGTAGCGGTAATGCCAGGGCTCGTAAATATATCCCGTAATGTGCTTTTTATCCTGCGGGTAGCTCATGGCAAAGCCATATTTATGGGCGTTATCAGCCAGCCAGCGCCCCTGTTCGGTCTCTCCAAAGCGGGCTGTAAAATCCGCCTCGGTCCCGCCAAAATCAACGGCTGTCCCGAGCTGATGCTCAGACTGGCCCGGCCGGGCACTGAACCGGTTGGCCTCTTCTTCCCCGTGCCGGCTGGCATAGTCTTCGAAAAGCTGCTTCTGGGTCTCGTAGCTCCGGTAGGCAGACCTGATGCTTAAAGTAACCCCATCTTCTTTCGCCGCATTCCAGAGCTTTTCCAGTTGTTCAAGCGCTACTGCGCGCAAATACATCTGGTAGGACGGGTTCATGTATGAAGGCACGGCTTTGAGGTCTGCCGGCTGGTAACCGGGCTTCAGGGTCGTTTCCTTGGTAACCAGGGCCAGGAGGTAATCTCCATCGGAAATTACTTTTAGATCCTGATCCGGCCTGGCTGCCTCTTCTTCCGGGGTGGCCACTGCTTCCTCCTCCAGAGCCTCTTCTTCTTCTCTTATTTCTTGCTCTTCTTCCGGCTCGCCTGTTTCCTCTTGTTCTTCAAAGGGATCGTCTATTTCTTCAGGTTCTGCAACCTTATCGTCAGAGTGCTCTTCTGCTGCAGGATCAACAGTTTCTTCCACCGGTTCAGGATCGGCGAAATCGATCAATGCTTGCATCCGCACTGGTATTTCCGGCCACAAATAGAGCAATGCCGCCCCAAAAAAAATAACCAGCACGGTTGCAACCGCTAACCGGGAAAATACCTTTTTCTTATTTAACCGTTTTTTACGCAATATTTTTCCTCCCCGAAAAAACTGACAGCTCTGCTTTTCTATAAGGCTTTACAGCCTTTAGGTTAATTATACATTTTCGGTCAAGGAAATGCAGCTGTCCTCACTTTGCAATCACGTGGGTTATAATGATGATAGAGCTCGTTATTAAAGATTACCGCGAAAAATACTCCGCAACAAAGTCCTCCAGGTCCAGGTCTATTATAGCGTATTCAGCAACATCGGCATCATTAAAATGCCACCATTCGCTTTCTATCGGGGTAAAGCCATTGTTGATCATCACTTCTGTCAGGTACTCCATGTTATCACGGGCTTCTCGCGGTATATCCGGGTAAGACCGGGAAGCTTCGGCGGTAAAAACATCAAAGCCGGTGGGCATTTCCAGTTCTCTACCCTCTTCATCCACCAGGGTAACATCGACTGCGGCGCCGCGGTTATGGTTTGACCCGGTTTCCGGGTCGGCAACATAGACAGGATCCGGCTTTTCTTCCCAGAGCGCCTCCTGGACACTCAAGGGCCGGTAAGCATCCCAGATCTTGAGCCGGTAACCGTCGGCCATGAACTCGGCATTGGCAGCAGCCAGTTTTTTCGCAGTTTCCTTCCTCAAAAGGCAAACCTCTACCGGGTAGAGCCGGCGGCCAGTAAAATTATCTTCTGTTGCGTACTTCAGTTCTACTTCCAGGCCGGGGCACAAATCCCTGACTTCGACCAGGCCTTTCATCTTAAATATCTCCCCTTCGACACCTGTTCCTTCTTTCAGTGCTGCCTTTTCAGCCCTGGCCGATGCCAGTTCTTGTTCCAGGTCCCGGAGGTTTTCCTGCAAGTCCGCCCTTTCTATTTCAAGTTCTTCCACCCGGGCAGAAAGGACTTCAATTTGTTCTTTATCCCCGGCCCTCTGGACCAGCAATAACAGGTTAAAAACCAGCAGAACAGCTAAAAGAATACCGGCTAATGCGATCAAGCGGCCCATATTGTCTTTTAAAAGCCTGCGGAGGTCACGTTGCTCGCTTCCACCGACTGTCCGCTTACTACCGCCTGGCAATGCTAATCCTCTCCTGTATCTTTAATACTTTCTATATGCCTTCTTTATAGTGATCATAGCGAACCGGGCACCGGTTTAACAGGGCAAAATGCATAATGGGACCGGCATTATGGGGCTAGATTGCATCACAATGGGGCTAAATTGTGGCAAGAAAAAGGGATCACAGGGGACGGTTCCACGGCCTTCTCTTCGGCTTTTAAATTATGCTTTAAGAAGCTTTCAAACCGTCCCCTTAGCGGCGCTTATCGTTTAACAAGGGCAATAGGCTGTAGTTAAGTTTTATCAAGCAAGAACAACTTCCGCCTGCCTGACCAGGTTTTCTACTGTAAAGCCCCTCTTCTCCATCACTACCGGGCCGGGAGCAGAAGCGCCGAAATCATCGAGGCCGATTACTTTCCCCTCAGAACATGCAAAACTTTCCCAGCCCATGGGCAGGGCCGCTTCCACGATTAACCTTTTAGTTATGGCAGAAGGAAGGATTTCTTCTTTGTAGTCTTCATCCTGGGCCAGGAAAAGTTCCCGGCTGACCATGCTGACCACACGTACACTGTATCCTTTGTCTTCCAGTTCCCGGGTGGCTTTAAGGGCCGGATCTACTTCAGATCCGCTGGCGATTATAATCAAATCCGGGTTTCCGTCCTTTTCCCGGTGGATAATATAGCCCCCCTTGAGAGCTTTTTTCCCGCTTCCTTTCAGCTGGGGCAATTTTTGCCTGGAAAGGACCAGGGCTGTCGGTCCGCAGCGGCGCTGCAGGGCATGCAGCCAGGCCGCCGCCGTTTCCTTGCCATCAGCAGGCCTGAGGACATGCATGTTCGGTATGGAACGCAAATGGGACAACTGTTCCACAGGCTGGTGGGTGGGGCCGTCTTCCCCGACGGCAATGCTGTCGTGGGTGTAAACATAAACCACCGGCAGGCCCATCATGGCTGCCAACCGCACAGCAGGTTTCATATAGTCGAAGAATACCAGGAAGGTCGAGCAGAATGGACGCAGGCCGCCGTGCAGGCACAGCCCGGATAAAATGGCTCCCATGGCATGCTCGCGAACACCGAAGTGGATGTTGTTTCCACCCGGGTTACCGGCCTGGAAATCACTAAACTGTTTCAATCCTGTTTTTGTAGAGGAATTAAGATCGGCTGAACCGCCAATCATGTTGGGAAGGAATTCGGCCAGAACCTGCATAACCTGACCGGATGCAGCCCGGGTAGCCAGGGGTTGATCTTCAAAATCCCACAGCCTGCTGTCATTTTCTAATTGATCTGGAACCTGCCCCGAAAACCAGCTGTCCCATCTTTCACCCAGATCGGGATACTCTTGCCTGTAGTCGCTTAAAAGAGCATCCCATTCTTCTTTCCTGGCCTTGAGGGTTTCTTTAAACCCGGAAAAATGTTCATAAACCTCAGGTGGAACATAAAAATCAGGCTCCAGGGGCCAGCCCAGGTTCTTCTTGGTTTCTACTACTTCTTCAAAGCCCAGGGGGGCGCCGTGTACTCCGGCTGTTCCCTGCTTGTTCGGGGAGCCGTAACCAATTTCTGTCCGGACCATGATCAGGCTGGGGCGACCGGTTTCCTGCCTGGCTTCGGAGATCGCTTCAGAGATCATTTCCACCCGGTTACCTTCATCGACCCTCAGCACCTGCCACCCGTAAGCTTCGAAACGTTTGCCCACGTCTTCGGTAAAGGTAATATCGGTGCTACCGTCTATGGAGATGCTGTTATCATCATAGAAACAGATCAGCTTGCCCAGTTTCAAGTGACCGGCCAGCGAAGCCGCTTCGGAAGAAATCCCTTCCATCATGCAACCATCGCCGGCGTATACATAGGTATGGTGATCGACCAGAGGATAGCCGGGGCGGTTAAATTCTTCGGCCAGGCGCCGCTCGGCAATGGCCATACCGACTGCATTGCCAAAGCCCTGGCCCAGTGGGCCGGTAGTGGTCTCAACACCGGGAGTATGACCAAATTCTGGGTGACCGGGAGTCCTGCTTCCCCACTGGCGAAAACTTTTTATTTCTTCCAGGGACAGGCCGTAACCAAAAAGATGCAGCAGGGCATATAAAAGCATTGAACCATGCCCTGCCGACAGGACAAAGCGATCCCGATTGGCCCAGTCCGGTACCTCCGGGCAATGCTTGAGATGCTGGGTCCACAGTGTATACCCTGTGGCCGCCCCACCCATGGGCAACCCGGGATGCCCTGAGCCGGCTTTTTCTACCGCATCAACCGCCAAAAATCGAATGGTATTAACTGCCATTTCGTCGATAGCATTCAAGTGCAACCACTCCTTCTTTCTAAGGTTTATCCACTACCCTTAACTCGATTTCCAGGGCGACATAATCGATGGGGTCGGTAGTAAAACTCCCTTCCTGCTCTTTGCCCAGGATGACCCTGTCAATCACAACCCGGAAACCCTCTTGCTCCTCGGCCAAATCTACTTTAAAAACCTGATCCCCTTTATCTTCCGGCTCCGGATCAAGATCTTCTATTTCAAACATAAAATTCAGCTCAAATTCCCTTTCATGCAGGGCATAATAATCTACGTCAAAAGTTAAAGCTACCCACTCTATTTCAAAAACGTCGGTCTGCTTTACCAGCCAAACTATCCGGCCGCTGTAATCGGTGCCCCGGGTAAATTCGCCCACAAAACCGGTATCAGATTCGAAAAGATGTGACCCGTCAATAACTTCAGTGCTGGACAGGACGAGTTGACCGTGGCTGAGCCAGGGCCAGAAATAGTTTTCCGACGGCTCCGGATCTTCAACTTCAATTTCGTCGTTAACCGGCTCTGGAACTTCTTCTTCATTTACCTCGACAGGGTCTTCATCCGGATCAACCACCGGTTCATGGTCGGGAGCACAACCGGACGCAGTAAATAAAAGTACCATCGCCAGGAATAAAGAAATCAGCACACCCGGGTTATTCTTTTTCACCTTGACTCATCTCCCTTGATGGGCTGACCTGCGGAGTTTTCAGGCAGCATACCGTTTCACAATCCTATGTAAATCCTATAAAGCACGTGGTTAATTTCTTTTCGACACCAGGCCCCTGTAACCTTCATTCAAACAAAAATTGTTGCCTTAACAGTACCTATCAAGCGATCATCCGGGCGGAACCCGGAGAGTGATATTTTTACAACTTAAAAGGGCCAAATTAAGGGAACAACCAGAATAATCACCAGGAAAACCAAAAGGCTTAAGCCTGCTCCATATTTTAAATAATCGACCGACCGGTAGCGTCCCGGTTTCTGGATGAGCAAAGTCATGGGATGGCCCATCGGCATCATGAAAGCGGCAGAGGCCCCGACCACCACGGCCATGACAAATGTTTTCGGGTTTGAGCCCAGGGTCTGGGCAACATTGAGGGCTACCGGGGTCATTATAACAGCGGCAGCCACGTTGTGCATGGGCTGGGTAAGCAGGATGCTCGCCAGGGCGATAAAGGCCAGCACCGGCAGAGGCTCGTAATTACTGACAGATAGCAGGACGCCTGCCATAAGCGACGAAGCCCCGCTATTTTGAAGGGCCAGCCCAAGAGGATAAAGACAACCGATCAGGATAATTGCCCGCCATTCAATACTTTCATATATTTCGCGCGGTTTGAGGAGGCCGATCAGGACCATGCAGGCGGCGCCCGTTACGGCGGCAACCGCCACCGGCAGCCAGTTCAAAGCTGCGCTGAGGATAACCAGCAGCAGAATCAGTACGGCATAAGGGCCGTAACGGCGCAGTTCAGGAGGCGCTTCTTCCCGGCGTGGAGCATGCAGCCAGCGGAAGCTTTTACCGGGCTTAAAACTCCTGGTCTTGGTCCGGTCCCCGAACAATAGCAATCCGTCCCCTTCCTGCAGGGTGATGTGGCCGACATCGGTCCGGTAAGGAATGCCGTCGCGCCAGAGGGCGATCCCGCTCAACCCGGTATTTTCTCTGAAATTTATTTCAGTTAATGTTTTGCCGATAACCGGTGAACGCGGTGGAACTACAACTTCGACCATTTCAGCGGTGCTGAGGGGCAATCTCATCTGGTCCCGCGGATGACCGGCTAAAAAAAGCCCTTCTTCTTCAACCAGCTCTGACACCCGGCCTTCCCTGCCAAGCACCAGCAGGATATCGCCGTTTTGAATCCGCAGTTCGGTTTGCTCCACCGGAAGCTGCTGATCAGAACGGACCACGGCCACCACGCATAAACCAAATCTTTCCCCCAGGCCCAGTTCCCTGATCGTCTTTCCCACTGCCGGCGACCGGTCCTGCACCCATACTTCCCAGAGCCGGTCGGCCAGGCCGTAAGTTTCTATCAAATCAGGACGTTCCGGGTCGGGCCCGTTATTAACAGGGTCTTCTGCCGGCAGCAGGCGCCAGCCCAGGAAAACGCTGTAAAGCACACCCACCAGGAGCAGGATTGCCCCGAGGGGCATAAATTCAAAAATACTGAAACCGAAACCAAGGTATTCTTCAAGGAGGCTGTTGGCGACAAGGTTATGGGAAGCACCGATCAGGGTCAGGTTGGCCCCCAGCAGGCAGGACGAAACCAGTGGAAGCAGCAGCCGTGAACGGGACACACCGGCCTGGAAAGCCATCCTCATCAAGGTGGGGATAAAGAATAATACAGTAGCCGTAACAATGATGAAACCGGCCACCACCCCGGGAAGGGCCGTGCCGGCCAGCATCAGGCGCAGGTCGCTTTTCCCTGTCATCCGGTTGAGGCTGTCGGCCACCCGGTTGACCACTCCGCTGCGGACCAGCCCGGTGGTGATTACAAACAGGGAAGCCACCGTAATTACCGCAGAACTGCTGAAACCGAGAAAAACTTCTTCTGCGGTAACAAGCCCCGTAACTACAAGGGCAAACGGGATCAATAGCGGGACAATATCCATGCGGACCCAGCCGGTTATAAATAAAACAATTACCGCAGCAATGATAATTGTTACCTGTATAATATCAACATTCATTGACGCTGGCAGCTCCTCTTCCTGTGATCCCGGGCTTTAAAAAGGCTTTAGACTGTGATTTTAATTATATCATTAAGAAGGCTTTAGATTAAATTTTACCGGATGGACATTTTACAGCCCGAGTGGCCAGACCAGCAGGATCAGGGGAACTCCCACCACTACAACAATTATTTCCAGGGGCAAACCCATGCGCCAGTAATCGCTAAACCGGTATCCTCCCGGACCCATTACCAGGGTATTGGACTGGTGCCCGATGGGGGTTAAAAATGCACACGAAGCCCCCACAGCCACGCTCATCAGGAAAGGATCAACTGAAACATTCAACCCTGCCGCTATGCCGAGCGCTACCGGGGCCATCAGGACCGCTGCCGCAGCATTGTTGACCAGGTTGGAAAGAATAATCGTCCCCGTCATTACCACGGCCAGGGTAACCCATGGGGCCACTTCGCTGGAAAGGGCCAGGATCCCGCCTGCGATTAAATCTGCGCTCCCGGTGGCTTCAAAAGCCTGGCTGACAGGCAGTATCGCTCCCAGTAAAACAATTACCGGCCAATCTATACTTTCATAGATTTCTCTCAATGAAACAAATCCGGCCAATGCCATTAACAGGGCAGCCCCGGCAAAAGCAATTTGAATGGCCAGGACTCCCGCTGCCGCCAGGGCCAGGGCCCCAGCAAATATGGCCAGGCTGAGCAGAACCTGCCGGGGTTGCCCCACCCTGAGGCCCCTTTCCACAAGGGGCAGGAGGCCCAGGGAAGGCAGGACCTCTTCCAGCACTTCTTCAGGGCCCTGGAGAAGCAGGACATCACCGGCTCGGAAATTGATTTTTTCAGGACTTGTCTTCAGGCGCCCGCCCTGTCGAGCCAGGCCGAGCAAATTAACCCCGTAACGGGAACGCAGGTGGAGGGAACGGGCGGTTCGCCCTTCCATCAGCGAATCCCTGGTTACCGTCGCCTCCATAACTTTGATATTGTCCGAGCTGAGGACCTCTTCTCCACCGGCCTTCGAACCGGTCAACTCCAAACCTGTAGCATCAAGCAATTCCTGAAGGTCTTCAGCATTGGCCTTGATTACCAGAGCATCCCCTTCCTTGAAGGTCCGCCGGGGTGAGGGGGCGGCAAATTTTTGGCCGTCCCTCTCATGGCCGACAATCACCACATCACCGTCTGTGGCTTCTTCCAGGTCCTTTAATCTCTTTCCGGTGAGGGTTGAATCCTTCGGCACCTGGACCTCGGTAATATACTCATCAATTTCAAACAGTTCTTCCGGTGAAAGCTGCCCCTTTCTCTCCGGCAGCAAGCGCCACCCGATCAGGATAATAAAGAGCAGCCCGGCCAGGGCGATCCCGGCTCCCACCGGGGTAAAATCGAACATCCGGAACGGTTCCCCTACTGCTGTATCCTCCCTGAACAGGGAGATGATAATGTTGGGAGGGGTGCCTACCTGGGTTACCAGCCCGCCCAGGAGCGAACCAAAAGCCAGGGGCATCAAGAAAAGGGAAGGCGAAATGCTGTTTTTCCGGGCCATGCGGATGGCAACCGGCATGAACAGGGCCAGGGCCCCGATATTGTTCATGAAACCGGAAAAAACGGTTACAGCAGTAACCAGGACGGTTAGCTGGAGAAGCTGTTTTTCTCCCACACCCGACATCAGACGGACTATGTAGTCGACCATGCCGGAGTTAAATAGGGCCCGGCTGACGACCAGAACCGCGGCAACAGTTATCACAGCCGGGTGCCCGAAACCGGCAAAGGCCTCACCCGCCGGCACCAGGCCAAGCACGGTAATAACTAAAAGAAGAAAGAGAGCCACCAGGTCATAACGCCACCGGCCCCAGGCAAAAAGAAACAGGGCCATGGCCAGCAGGGCAAATACAGTTGCTTGTTCAGTAGTCATAAACACTGCCTCCACCAACCGGTTAAGTTATTGCAGTTGGGTCAGGTCAATAGAACCGTTTGAGGTTGTGATGTTAAGCTTATGCCCGCCCCCGTTCATACTACCGGTCAGGGCTGTCTGTTCCAGCAGGGTAGTTTCCAGGCCGAGGTTGCTAAAACTGATCTCCCCGTTTGAGGTATTTGCTTCCAGGTCAAGAGCCAGTTCCGGGTTGATGGAAAGTTTAATCGATCCATTGCTGGTCCTGATCTCCAGGTCTTCGGCCACAGCCTGTAATTCAGCCTCGATGCTGCCGTTTGAAGTCCTCAAAGAAGCCAGGGCATCGATGGCGCTGACCACCAGGTCGCCGTTGCTGCTGCGGGCTAATAACACCCCGTTAATCTCGCTGGCATTAATGTTTCCATTGGAGGTGGTAAGCACGGGATCACCTGATACGCCCCTGACATCGATATTACCGTTGGAACATTCTACCATGGAAACCCTGACCCCTTCCGGCACCTTGATGTCGTAGCTGACGGTTACATTTTTTGCGTCGTCGGGATGGATGGTTTCAATAACCATCGTATCGGCTATATCAATAAAAATATCGACCCTGTCCAGGGCCTCCTGGCCGCGGTAAGTCTCTTTGATGGCGGCTATCTCAACTTCGTCTTGATCGGATCCTTCAACCGAGACCTGCCCGTTGGGATTGTAGATCTCCAGAACCGTCCCCTGCCGCACCTGGTAAGCCTGGTAAAAATCTTCAGTTACCTTTGTCCTGCCGCAACCCGTTCCGGCAAAAAGCAGCATCCCAATAATTACCGTCAAGATCGCGGCCGTCATGACCGGCTGCAGCTTTTTATTCTTACCTGACACAGTTTTCATCCCCCCTGATTGTAAAATAAACGTGCCCCTGTCTTGTATGCATGAAGGTATAAAACACCGCTTTTTCTGAAGAACAGTGAGTAATCTAGAGCATAATGAAGTATTAATGTTAACTACACCAGCTTAGCCCGCTGGTTTGAAGCCTGTACGGTGTTTTACAGCCAGGCACTATGGTTTATATATATTATCCATTTTTGGATAGAATAATCAAGAGGAACAGGTCTGTAAAGCAGAAAATATTTAAGATTTCAGGCTGCCCCTTCCACGCCACCGCTGTTTGTTGTATAGTAGTGCTTAGTACGGCAAAAAGGGTGAGCAATTTTGACGAAATTAGCACAATACCTGCCTTACATGGCCGGGGTAGGCGTGGCCCTGACCTGGGGCTTTTCCTTCATGTTTACCAGGGGCGCGCTCGATCATCTCTCCCCTTTCCACCTGCTCGGCCTGCGCTTTGCCGCTGCCGTACTGGCCATGAGCCTGCTGCGGGTTTTCGGCCTGATCAAAATCAAGGTTACACCCGCCGATTACGTTAACCTGTTGCCCCTGGCCCTGTTCCAACCGATCCTTTATTTTGCCACTGAAACAACCGGCATCCTGCTCACGTCATCGTCCTACGCAGGAATGATGATCGCCATAATCCCCATTTTTGTGACCATATTTGCCGCTATTTTCCTGCGAGAGTACCCAAACCGGATCCAGCTCTTCTTTATTATCGCTTCAGTCGGGGGGGCAATCTTCATTATCTACATGGATGCCCAGTCCATCGCCGGGGCCAACCCTGTCGGCACCGCATTCCTTTTGGCCGCCGTTATCGCCGGGGCCAGCTTTAACATCTTTTCCCGCAAGGCTTCCATCAATCACCCTCCGGTGCGGACGACCTGGATCATGATGGTTTTTGGGGCAATAGTTTTTAACGCCATCGCCCTGGGGGAGCATTATAACGCCGGGGCAGTGAATGCTTACCTGGCGCCCCTGGCCGAGCAGTGGGTGCCTGTCCTCTATTTAGGAGTATTCTCATCGGTAGTAGCTTTTTTTCTCTATAATTTTGTCCTCAGCAAAATCACGGCTACCCAGGGCGCGGTATTTGCCAACATGGTCACTGTAGTCGCTATCACCGCCGGGGTGGTTTTCCGCGGGGAACTGGTCTTCTGGTACCACCTGGTCGGCACCGCCGCGATCCTGGCCGGGGTATGGGGGACCAACCGCTTTGCTCCCGCCGTCCTGGAAAGAAAACGGCAGAAAAAAATTGCCACAAGGGCCGCAGCCGGGGCCCGTGAATAAGAACGTCCGACCCTGACCCTTCAGCATGGATTCAACATGGATTCAAAATAAACGGACTCAGGGAAATCCTTCTTTTAAGTTTTCAGCTTTTCCCGCATCGGCTTCATGTAACTGCTCGAAAGGTTGTAGCTGTCCCGCAGCCTGTTGACGATCTCATAGAGGCTGTTTTTGTAGGTTTTGTCCGCCCCGCCCTTTTTGTAAAGCGCCCTGTACTGCCCGGTAAGTTCGGGAAAGTGACTTTCCAGGAAATTAAAATAATAGGGCCTGGTTTTACCTCTTAGATAGAGGACACCGGGCAGGACGTAGTGGACAGCACCGTCCGCAGCAGCAGAAAACAGCCGGTCAAAGTTATCTTCGCCGTCGGTTAAAAAAGGGAGGATGGGCATGACATGCAGGCCAATCGAGGCATTGGTTTTCCTGAACTCCTTGAGCATAGCAAACCTCTTTGCGGAAGAAGCCGAGCCCGGCTCGATAACCGTTCGCAGGTTCTCGTCCATGGTGGTAATAGTCGAAGCCACGTTAATATAGGTAATACGGGATAACCTGTCGATTAAATCGTAATCCCGCAGGATCAAATCGGACTTGGTGGAAATGATGGCCGGGGTTTTGTATTTGATCAGGAGCTTCAATATTTCGGGCATCAGGCGGTAGTGTTCTTCAGCCGGCTGGTAACTGTCGGTAACACCGCCGATATTGATCACTTCCCGCTTCCAGTTGCCTTCGCTTAGCTCCTTTTCCAGCAGTTCGGCAATATTTGTTTTTACATAGATATCAGAAAAGAAACCGCCTCCTGGCGCCGCTGAAACTGCCGCTTCCATCAAAGATCGGGCCGGGGCTTTTGCCCTGGGCTGCTCAGCCTTTTCCGCTGCCGCCTCACAGTTTCTCTTAGAGCTGGAGCCAACATATTGATGGGAGTAAAGGGCGTAGCAGTAACGGCAGCCGTGGCTGCAGCCCCGGTAGATGTTCAGGTCCCAGGAATAGGGGATTTTTCGTTTCAACTTGTGCAGGGCGCTCGCAGCCTGGATTTCTACCGCCATTTTATGCTTTTCCTCGCTTATTTAATTTTAATATCAACACAAACCCTGGTTGTTATGCTTGCTGTTCTGGCCGGCAGCCAGCATTTATGTGCCCTATTTTGCACGACAGTGAATAACCCACCAGCCACGGGGGGCGGGATATAATTTCCACCCAGTTATTTTTAGCCCGGTAAATAAAAGCAGTAATCTATTCGCGTCACATGCTCCCCTGGATAAGGCCTTCCCGTCCGGAAAAAGTCCTTTCCTCAGCACCGCTGTAATGCCCGGTGCTGAAGCGCATTTGCACCTGCTTAAGGGCGGCCAGATCATGGAGGGGGTTGCCGCGCATGGCAATCAATTCAGGCTTAAGGCCGCACCTGATCGCCCCCATGTCACCGTCAAGGCCTACAATTTGCGCATTAGCGGCAGTAGCAGCCCTCAGGATAAAGCGGTTTGAAAGCGCGCCCCTGGCATACATAGACATTTCTGCGGTCAGCCCGGCGCCGTGTTTGACTCCCGGCGCGCGCGCATCGCTGCCCGCTCCCAGGATAACCCCGCTGTGCAGGGCAAAACGCAGCTTTTCGATGTGTTCCTCACAAATCTTTTCAAGCAAACCGCTGCTCTGGCCAGATCCGTCCTTAAACAAGCTATTTGCTGCCCCGGCGGCCACAGGGGAGATGGTGGGCACCCAGGCCACCTGATTTTCTGCCATCAATTGCAGGGTATCTTTTTCAGCATAGTAGCCGTGCTCGATTGAATCCACCCCGGCCTGGTCAGCTCTTTTTACTGCCGCATCAGAACTGGCATAACGTTAAGTTGCGGCCCTGTCCTCGCCACGTTCCACCAGCATGTAAATAGCCGCTCCGAAAAGTACGAAAGCCATCAGGATTATCCACCCCGTTTTAGAAAGGTATTTAACATTACTGCGCTGCATAATATCGATTATCGCAAAAGCGATCAATACCAGGTTCAGGATAAGAACGATGGCGATAATAAATAAAATATCCAAGGTTTTTTTGCCTCCCTGCGAGCCTTTCATTTCTAGCGGTTTAGCGCCGTTCTGAAAGGCTGATCAGCAGTTCATAAACGGTGCGGGCAACCTCAACTACCTGATCATAATCGATTATTTCCGGTTTGTCATCAGGTGTATGAGCAATATCAAGCAAATCTTGCATGGCCGTCGAGGTAATGGCCAGTGCAGGGCGGCTGTTGTACAAAAACAGGCCGTGATCTCCCTGGTACCAGGGCTCTCCTTCGACAACACTGCTGCTATCAAAAACCTTCCGGGCAGCCGCTGAAACTTCCTCCGGGCAGTCATAGCAGGAGTAGGCGGCAGAACCGCCCCGGTAACCGGCCCCGTCAATGTTGATGCCCAGGACGATTTGATCAAACCGGTCCAGATTTTCTTCCAGGTAGAGCATTTCACCAGGGTTTGAATAATAGTCTTCACCGTTTAGGGCCGTCAGCTCCACCATCATCCGGCCGTTGTAACCGGCCAGCATTTCTGCAAGCAAGAGCAGCACAGCTGTGCCGGTGGCATTGTCAATCGCCCCGGGAGTGCCCTGCTTGCTGTCTATATGGGCTATGATTGCAACCCTTTCAGCTTGATTTTCACCCCTGCGGCCGATGACATTATATCCTTTCGAGGGCTTTCTTTGCGTATCGATTTTCAAAAAGACTTCTTGCCCCTGGCTTACAGCAAGGAGCCTTTCTCCTTCGCTGTCGGTCATGTAGGCCCCGGGCAGGTTAAAGTCCCCGTCTTCGATTAAAGGAAAAGGATAGACACCCCCGGCTGTTTCCGGGTTACGTGAAGTGGCGGCAAGGACTGCTATAAAGCCTCTATTTTCAAGGAGTTCATTAATCCTGCGATGTTCATCAGGATTGTAAAAGGTAAAGTTTTTGGGCATCAGCTGTTCGGCTGCGATTTGCCCGTGCAGAAAAGCAATATTTCCTTTCGCTACTACCTGTTCCAGCTCTTCAATCGTGGCAGCAGCGCTCAAAGGGGCCTTGATTTCTCCGCCCAGGGTATAAGGATTGCTGAACACCTGGAAACTTTCATTTCCCACAACTACTTCAGAACCCCGGTCTTCCCAGTCGAAACAATCAAAGCCCGGTGTTTCAACCTGGAACCCAAACTCCCGCATAACCCCGGCGGCATAATCCGTCGCCTTCTTATTTCCCGGGCTGCCCACACAGCGTTCACCAATCTCCAGGCACAATTTACTGATATGGCGTTCAGTTCCTTTACTGTAGCGCAATTTGCCCATCATTATTCCTCCCCTATTATTCTCAACATCACAGAGCAACGATATTATACCATAAGAATAAATGATCAGCGCATTGATGCATTGTGCATTATTGCATCACTAAAATTGACATCCAATCATTATTATGTTAATATTCATCTTAACATAATAAAGCCTTTTCAAACCGTAGGGTCTTTCACAATTACAACCTCCATATTGCTTTTAAATTTTATGATTTCTTTATTATAAAGTGGATTAGGTTCTAGCCGATTTCAATATAGCCTATCATTCCACTAAGGGGGCGATAAGAATGCTCTAATTTAACCCGGCACGAGATTTGCAACCTCAATCTAATTAATGAATATGAAAGGATGAGACATCATGGAATTTACACCAAGTCCAAGTTTACTGTATTTTGTTATTGCTTATGCTATTATTGTAGCAATTATTGGTTATGTTTGGTCTAGAAAAATTGTTACCACCGATGATTTTATGCTGGCAGGCAGATCGTTAGGGCCTATCATCCTGATGGGGACCTTGCTGGCAACCTGGATGGGTAGCGGAACAGTTACCGGTGGACCGAATTCAATGGCTTACAGCCACGGTTACTGGGTAGCAGTACTATATGCTACACCGGTGCTAATTGGTATTGCCGTTTTATATTTCCTTTCCAACCGGGTCAGGTTACTTTCCAAGTACACCATACCCCAGATCCTTGAAATAAAGTACGGTCCTGTGGCAAGAGTGGTGGCTGTAATAATTATCGTTCTTGCTTACCTGGGTATAGTTTCTTACCAATTCCAGGGTGTTGCCCTGGTCTTAAATGCGGCCACCGGGCTTGATATGGCCGCAGGGATTTGGATTGCTCTTATACTTATGACATTTCTTGCCATGATCGGCGGTTTAATGTCAATCGCTCCTTCAGACGCCTTGAGTGCTTTTTTAATGGTAATTGGCCTCATCATTGCAACACCGGTCATGATTGGCATTGCCGGGGGCTGGGACAACGTTGTAGCCAATGTTCCCGCCCAGCATTTCGAGCTTACTGGAAATATTGATTTTATAACTGTTCTGGGATTATACTTTCCGATTCTATTCCTGGTCATGGGTGACCAAAACATGTGGCAGCGCATGACTGCTGCCAAAGAAGAAAAAGCAGGCAGAGGCGGTGTTATAGGCTGGTTCATAGGGGTTGCTGTTGCCATGCCCCTGGTAGGGACAATAGCTCTTTGCAGCAGGGCCATGTTCCCTGAAATCCCCCCCGGACAGGCTTTAATTGCCGCCACTACTGTTATGCCGGTATTTGTTGGTGGGGTTTTGTTAGCCGCAGCAACTGCATTTATTTTTACAACCGGTAATTCATTCTTGCTGTCGGCATCTTCCAACTTAACTTATGATGTTTACGGACGTATTTTTAACAAGAACGCCACTTCCAAGCAGAACCTCATTTTTACCAGGCTCGCAATTCCCATTATGGCTCTTATCGCCTTTGTGTTAATCCAGTTTTTCCCCACCATCCTGGCCGTACAAATGTATTCTTACACTGTTTACGGTGCAGGTATCACACCGGCCCTACTGGGTGCTGTCTTATGGAAAGGTGTTACTAAGGCCGGGGGTCTATCTTCGATGATAGCCGGTACTGTAGTTACTATTTTTTGGGAAACAATGGATCAACCGTTTGACCTGGAGGCAGTTATTGTATCCGCACCAGTCGCTATTGTTGTCTTGATCGTAGTCTCTTTACTGACACCGGGGACAAGAACCTCTATTGAAGAAGATGCAAGTATTAAAAGCGAATAATTAAACACGTTAGATTAATAATTACAGGCCCTTCCCATTGGATAGGGCCTGTAATTAAATATTTTCCAGGATCTTAAAATGAATATTTATGATTTAACTTTTGCTGGATCTTACAGCATCTTACTAGTTAGGAGGAAAAATTTTGAGTTTACAACTATTTAAAAATGCCACCCTTTTTGATTGCACAGGAAATGATCCTGTTTACCCGGGTTGGGTGGTTGTAGAAAACGATCTTATTAAGGAAACCGGCAGCGGGCCGGAACCAAAGTTGAGCGGCGCTGAAGTGATAGACTGCAACGGAAAAACTCTCATGCCGGGGTTAATTGATGCTCATATCCACGCCTCCCTTTATGCTAACGACATTTCAGAATTACACCGTAAATACCTGCCTTCCATGGGCTGCTTTAAAGCGGCAAAAATCCTGGAAGATACTCTCGACCAGGGTTATACTACTGTAAGAGACGCAGGTGGAGCCGATGCAGGTTTCAGGGATGCACAGGTACAGGGATTAATAAAAGGCCCCAGGATGCAAGTTTGTGGCCGGGTCCTCTCAATGACCGGGGGGCACGCCGATGCCCGTCTTCCCACTGAGGTTGCCCCTCCTATTGAAACGGGAATGCTTGGAGTAATTGCCGACGGGGTGGAAGAAGTACGCAGGGCTGCCCGGGAACAACTCAGGCAAGGAGCAGATTACATTAAAATTATGGCCGGTGGTGGATGCGCAAGCCCGGCAGATGAGCCCGATACTGTCCAATATTCTCCTGAGGAAATATCGGCAATAGTGTATGAAGCAGAGGCAGCCGGCAAGAAAGTGCTTTCCCATAATTATTCAACCCGCAGTATGCAGTTATGTGCAGAATCCGGTGTCTACAGCATTGAGCACGGCAATTACCTGGATAATGAAACTGCTGCTGTTCTGAAAAAACACGGGTGCTGGCTGGTTCCGACCATGGCCACATATGAAATAATGGCCACCCGCGGTGAAGAATTTGGAATACCACCCTACTTCCTGCGTAAAATGAGAGAAGTCCAGCAACATTCAGAGCAGGCCCTTTCCATCGCATTCAAAGAAGGTGTTAAAATCGGTTCCGGTTCAGACATGGTCGGTTCGGGACAGCCATTTAAGGCCCTTGAAATTGAATTAAAAGCCCGGGTAATGGGCTCGATGAAAGCGCTGCTATGCACAACCAGGGACAATGCCGAATTAATGGGCCTGTCCGACAGGGTCGGCACTATTGAACCCGGGAAATATGCCGATTTAATCATTGTTGATGGCGATCCCCTGGAAGATGTCCGCATTCTACAAAATCGAGACAATATCAAGGCTATCGTCCAGGGTGGCTGTTTCATAAAGAACATATTATAAATTACAAGGACGAGACGGTAGCTACATTAAGTCTCGTCCTTTTTATATCTTCTTATCCCTGAATCAATCAGGATCAGCAAAATATTTCTATAATGGGGTATATTTGATGGAAACTCTTCTCACAGGAATAAATGTTGTAGATGTAAGAAACGGCTCTATCGAAAACAACACCAATCTACTAATTAAGGACCATTACATCGCCGAATACATAAAGGATAAAAATGACTACCTGGCCAACAACCAGCAAACTAAGGTATTGGACTGCAAAGGTTGTTACGCCATCCCTGGATTGATAGACCTGCATGTTCATCTAATGTGGAGCGGGGGGACAGATCCCCAGGAAACTGTTGAAAAAGAAGGTCTACAAACAACAATTTTAAGGGCGGCACAAAATGCTTACAAGAATTTATCCTCAGGAATTACCACAGTGAGAGACCTGGGCTCTCACGCGAATGCTGCTATAGCGATTAATAAAGCGATTGAAAACGGTTACATAAGCGGCAGCAGGGTAGTTCCAGCCGGCATGAGCGTCATCATGACCGGTGGACATGACCCTTTTTGGGGCAATGAAGCAGATGGGGTTGATGAGGTAATCAAAGCGGTGCGGAAACAAGTTTTAGCAGGGGCAAAAGTAATTAAGGTATCAGCAACCGGCGGAGTTTACGGCCGAGCCGAAGGTGAGGAGGTGGAAAATACTGAGCTTACTTTTGAAGAACTTAAGGCAATAGTACAGGAAAGCCACCGCCTTGGCCTAAAAGTGGCAGCTCATTCTATTTCCTGGCTGGGTATAAAAAATTGTGTAGAAGCAAAAGTAGACAGCATTGAACACGGCCATTTTTTAACAGAGGAATTATGCGATCAAATGTCTGATAGTGGTTTGGCTTTGGTCCCCACCCTTTACATTTATAAAAAAATAGCTGAAGGAGTCAACGTTCCTGCTTATGCCACAGAAAAAGCTAAAACTATAACCAGTAAACATAAACAAGCATTTAACCATGCTTTAAACAAAAATGTCCTGCTCGGTTCAGGATCCGATGCCGGATCGCCGAATCTTCCCCACCCAGCCCTTGTAGATGAACTTGAGTGCATGGTTGAAAGTGGAGCCTCAGAGCTCAAGACATTGCAAGCATCCACTGTAGATTCCGCCAGAATTCTTGGTTACGATGACATCCTGGGCCTTGTTGAAAAAGGTAAGCTTGCTGACTTGCTGATAACAACCGACAATCCCCTGGATGATATCTCTAACTTGCGAAAAATCAAGTATGTGTTTAAGGAAGGCCAATTGATCAGTTAAAGGTCTGAAAAATCTACTTTCCTGGCTATCATATAGAAAGGGTTTTTGTAGTTTCCTTGCAGTTAAAGGAACCAAAAACCCTTTAAATATAGTGGTGGGGACGGAGGGTTTTGAACCCACGGCCTCTTGAATGTGAATCAAGCGCTCTCCCCCTGAGCTACGTCCCCGTATGTTCTTCTATTCATCTATAATTCCATAATATTGCTACAAGCATTATAGCATACATTTTTTATAGGTGAAAACAATTGGATAGATGACTTTTTTGAGCATGGCTGAGACAAATTAATAAACAACATCCTGCACTATATCATTTCCCCGTTGAGAAAGGCCGTAGCTTTCCAGCTCTTTTTTAATTAGAGCCGGGTCTCCGTAGCCACCTCCAATGCCGTTCAGCCTGGCGGCAACGGTTGAGTCGACCAGGCCTTCAATATCAGGGTAATAGGCCTTTATTTCAATCGCCAGTTCTTCTACGTTCTGCAGATAATATTTCTGGTGGTAATCTTCAGCCAGGTAGAATTTATCCAGGGGCTGAACCTCAGTGTGGATTTTTGTACCCAACTGTCGCTCCACTGCTTCTTTACTTTGCCTGGCTGCATCTTCCTGACCTTCATTGTGAAAAAGTATTATGGCCATATACTGCCTGGACCAGCTCCTGGAAGCAGGGTTGTGGTTGGCCCAAAATATTTCCAGGATCTCTTCATAGGAGAGCTTATCAGGATCATAATCGATTTGAAAAACTTCTGTGTGGTCGCCAAGACGATGATAAGTAGGATTATCGAGGATCCCGCCCGCATAACCAACACGGGTCCTGTATACGCCTTCTAACTGCCCGAACCGGGCATCCGGACCCCAAAATCAGCCCAGGCCTAAAGTTGCCGTCTCCAGCTTCAGGGGAACCTGGAGGTCCAGCGGCGGTTTTGAGTCATTCAAAAAAGCCTTTTCCTGTTCCATATCATAATTATCCTTTCCATATTCAGATTGGTAGCCAGCTTTGTTGTCATTTCTATTTATAATTGATATACTCTCGTTTTCGTTATACACGATAATCAAAAACAACACAATCATAACTAAAGCTAGAAAAGGCAGCACACGGTAAATTAGAATTGTTTTTGGAAACATAAGAAATCCTTTCCATGGCTGGCTCAACTAAACTGTGCCTCTTATAACCAGCCAGTTGTTAGCTTATTCCTTCTCCATTTCGGCCAGCTCGCTCCTGGCCTGCTCATAATAAGCATCATCTTCGTCAACTTTTTCATAGTAATATCTTGCCCTGTCATATTCTTCCATCAGGTAATGGGCCCTTCCCAGCATAAAAGCCAATGGCTTACTGTATCCAAGGTTTTTTTCCATGAGTTCTTCCAGGTTTAAGATTTCATTCAGGTATTGATGAGCCTGGGCTTGCTCTCCTTCCTGTAAAAGAAACTCTGCAATTTGCAAACGAGATACAGCAGGCTGCAGGTAACTACTTTCCTGTCTCGGCCTTAGTTCAATGAGCCTGTCCTGGTACTCAAGGCCTTTTTCAACATCGACAAACTGCAACAGCAAGTTGCCATAGCGATTCACATAACGGGGATTATAAGGCTCAAGTTCATAAGCCTGTTCGGCCAGGGAAAGCATCCTCTCTATGTTTTCCGGTGATTCGGTTCTTCTAGCCTGATCTTCCAATAATATGTTCAAATTGTGATAATTCACCGCACTTAAAGGATCGGCGCGCATTGCCATTTCCATCTCGGTTATGGCCTGCTTATAATTATTTCTTTCCATTAACTCCTGTGATCGCCAGGTTGCATTGAGCCCGGACAGTAGCATAATGCTGTATGCCATTAAAAGCAAACCTCCGATTACCCCAAGCAACCCGGGAATAATACTTTTTTTACCGGATGACGGTACCTTTTTCTCAAAGTTCTTAAACCAGTTCCCTTGATCGAGGCTCCGGCCCACGCCGAGTAAAACAAACAGGAAAATACCGACCGCAGTCATAGAAAAGTTCCAATCTATTATGCTATGGGTTCCAAGGGCGGCAACAGGCAGAAAAGATGCAGTCCAATATTGCCAGTAAGGCTTTGAAACTTTTGCCTTCACGCAATTTTTAATAAAAGCGGCTGCAAAACTGACCCAGATGCCGACAAAAGCAATAAAACCAAGCAGACCTGCTTCAATCCAAACCTGCAGGTAATGATTATGAACTTCACTGGAACTATATTGAATGTCCTGGTAGCTGCGGTAGAGGGCATTCCAACCGCCCCCGCCGGTACCAAACACCGGGTAATCCCTGATAATTTTTACCGCATCATGGTAGTAATCAAACCGGCGGTCCAGGTTGCGATCCAAAGAGAAGGAGTAAAGGCGATCATAAAAACGGTCCGGCAGGATCCGGTTTGCAGTGAAGTTCAAATTATGATCACTTTCAGCGCCGCTGAGGGTGACCTCACGAGCGGAAATCGAGGTTCCGGGATAACGATTATAGATCTGGATCCCAAGCCTCAGTGCTTCTTCGCTGGGAACGAACGTAAATTCTTTTTGCTCCCATCCATCTGTCTCGCTACCACGATAATCTATTAATTCAATATTCTTATAGCCTTCCACACCCTCAAAGATCCTCACACCCCAGACATATCCAGGCGATTCAGAAACCTCTTTTTGTTCGGCATTAACCTCCATGGATAAACTATATTCATTACCAGGCTGGACATCGCCTACCAGCTGCTCGACTCTCCGGGTGCTTTTCTCCTCGTCGGCAGCGCTTTCCAGCTGCACCGGGCCGGTGGCAGGCAATATTATAAGGACAACAACGGCAATTACAGCAACCAGCGCCGCAGTTCCGGCTACGGCCAACCGTACCCTGAAGGTCCTGCTTAAGTACAGCTCTGCACCAAGTCCGAGTACTATAGCAGAGACAACGGAAGCCGTAATAACCAGCCATGCCCCCAGGGGTTCGCCGGCCCTAAATGAAGGATCTGCCAAAAAGGCGGCAGGCACAGCAGTTACACCGGTGATTGCCAGGTAAAGAAAAGAACGGAGCCTTTCTCCAGGAGCAGCCGCTAATATAAGCAGTAAAGCCAATGGCGGAAGAAGCAACCAGGCTCCGCGAGAAAAAGTAAGGATAATGGTTATTAACATCAAGGTAGAGGGAACCAGGTAAAAAATCTTATACCAACTGTTCGTTAACGGTGCCAGCCCCAGAGCAAGCAAATAAGCAGCCATCAGGTAAGCTGCGGCAGTGTTTGCATAACCCATGGGCGATGCTATACGGGCTGAAGCATAAGCCCCCGGGAATTCCCAGTACCCTGCAGCAACACCTAGGCTGGCTATGGTCACCACAACAGCGGCTCCCAGGGCCAGATGCAGAAGCAGGCTGACACCTGGAGGAACAGAGGAAGAACTCTCCGTGGAAACCTGATCCTGCCCGGCATCATCAGGTTTATAATCACCTGTTGAGGACTTTTTAAAAGGAAAACGCCAGTAACGACATATTTCGATCGTTGCCAGGTAAACAACCAGGTAAGAAGCAATTTTAAGCAGCTCTTCCAGGGCATCTCGTTTGTGGACAGCCACAAAAAATGAAACCAGGTAGGCCAGCAGTAAAAGTAACAGGCATATATCAAGAGGTGTTTCAATCAACCGCCCGTTATTAACAGCTAAACGGAAAACACCCCATATGACCAGCAAGCCAAATACAGCTATCTGGGCAGTAAGCAACTCCTGCGGGAAAAACAAGCCTCGCTGAAAAGGTCCTACAAAAAGCAGTACAGCAATGATAGCCACCATGATCACCGGGGCTGCTGTTTCAACCCGCGTCGCCGATCCGCCAGGCCGCCTGGTTATACCTGCTCCTGCCTTCTTAGCAGGCTTTTCACTTTTCGAATACTTGTTTTCCTGGTTTTTCTTTTTATGTTTACCCGGTTTCTTGCCTGACATTTTTCCCTCCTCAAAAAACATGGGATAGTAACTCTATCTTACAGTAGAGATCCCTGGTCTTTATTTAAATGACTGCCCGAAATAGTACGAGCAGCCATTAGTGTATTATCTAAAACACAACAAGCGATCCCTCATAAACATTTTATCCAATAATTTACATGATTATAAAGTAGCTATACATTATTCTTCCTCTATATCATCTGGGACATTATCTTCATAGGTATTATCATCAGGATCACTTAGTTCTAAGACTGCATCTTCCAACACGTAGATAGCTCCGCCGCTACTGGCCCGGTTACCTTCAAACACGTTGTTTGTTAGGGTTACAACTGCTTCTACAGCTGCATAAATGCCCCCTCCATCACGCCGGGCGTCATTGTTGTTTATATTATTACCTTCAAAGGTTGCCGTAGCAGTCTGGATATAGACACCGGCGCCATTACGCTCCGAGTTATTTCCGGTAATATCGTTGCCCTCAAACTCGGGTGCTGATCCTTCAATAATGACAACTCCCCCACCATTTCGGGAGCGGTTATCAGAAATGACATTACCTTCAAACCGTGGGGTTGACTCCATCATGACCAGGACTCCTCCGCCGGCATCGATCGCTTCATTGCCAATCATCATATTATTCTCAAGCTGCGGTGAGGACTCGTAGAAAACTGCCATCGCACCGCCCCTTGATTCAGCGGTGTTATCATTAAGATCATTACCCGATACAAGGGGAGAAGCTTTAAAAACATACAGGCCTCCGCCTGCCTGGTGAGCAGTATTGTCTAAAATCGTATTGTTAAATATATTTGGCTCAGCCTCAAAAATGGAAAAGCCTCCGCCGTTCTGGGCCCGGTTGTTGGAAATATTATTCGCTTCAAAAGTTGAAGCTTCATCACCCTGGCCGCTTACAGCGACTCCGCCACCGCTTCTTTCAGCCACATTGCCGGAGATTTCATTATCACTGACACTGGCAGCTGTTGCGTGAGCAAGGAACAATCCTCCACCGCCGCCAGTCGAAGTATTGTCGCTGATCCTGTTGTTATTTATGACCGGGGATGAATCATGAACCATGATCCCCCCGCCTCTTTCAGCCACATTTTTAACAAAATCATTATTTTCCACGGTAGGTGAGCTTTCGTTCATGATGATCATTCCTCCACCATAATACGCGCCTTCCTCCCTGGTTTCTCCTTCAACAGTGAACTCAAGCGTGGCCCTTTTACCGCCACCGCCGGTGATGGTAAAACCTGAAATCATTGCTCCTTCATTTTCTCCATTTTCAAATGTGACCACGGACCCGGTGCGCCCACCGTCTATGACTGTCTGCTCCCTGACTTCGGGATCTTCTGGAGCGGTGCTGCGCAGGGTGATATTTTTCCCCTCAAAATTTATGTTCTCATTATAGGTTCCTGTTTTGACAACAATAACATCCCCATCTTCCGCTGCATCTATGGCACCCTGAATTGATGAGTAGTCGTCTGGCACAGTTATCGCACCCTCTTCAATTGCTCCGTTCCCCGCACCTTCATCACACCCGGAAAGCACGGAAAACATTGTGATTAGCATTAACGCCATCAGCGCAATGCTAATAGGGTGCCTGCTAATACTTCTATTCATTTAAAGACCTCCATTCTGCTCTTACGTTTTAGACATCTATGATAAAGGTTTTCAGGCAATCCTCAACGCCCGAAAACCCCTACCTGGTGGACGTGAGGGGATTCGAACCCCTGACCTCTTGAATGCGAGCCAAGTGCTCTCCCAACTGAGCTACACGCCCTCGCAGACGTATTATAGCAAATAGCGATCTATTAAGCAATAGAATCAATGTAGCATAGAATCAATGTAGTAATAACTCCGTCCCCTTGCTACACCGTCTTTTACTACTTTGCTATTTCGAAATAGAAGAATTTATATTGACAATGTAAGATTTTTGTTGTACCTTTGAGTCAATAATTATTACAAATTTCAACTTATTACAAACATTGAGAGCGTGTTCGAGTTTGAGATCTATAATTCAAGATCTGTCAACTAAATTGATAAACAGTAATATACGCCCCTCACACCAGAGAATTAAAATTTTGGAGCACTTGATTAGCAACCAATGCCATCCTGCAGTGGACCAGATCTTCGCAGATCTGCAAAGTGAAGTTCCCACTTTATCGAAAGCTACTATTTATAACACTTTACATCTATTTGTTGAAGCCGGCCTGGTAAAGGCACTAAACATAGATGACAATGGCACCCGTTTTGATATCATAACTGAAACTCACGGGCATTTTAAATGTAATCAATGCGGTACAATTTTTAATTTCAATTTAGACCTCGACTCAATGGCACCCGCAGAATTAACCGGATTCAAAGTTTTTGACAAAACTGTATATTTTAAAGGCGTTTGTTCAAAATGCCTTTGTAATATAAATACAGGTAACTGAAAGGAGCAAAATTGATGAGTGAAAAAAAATGCCCGGTAACGGGAAAACCTTCAACCCCTACTGCATTAGGAGGACCTTCCGTCAGGGATTGGTGGCCCAACCAGTTGAACCTGAAGATCCTTCACCAGAACTCAGAGCTGGCTGATCCCCTGGGCAAAGACTTTAACTATGCTGAAGAGTTTAAGAAGCTAGATTTAAAAGCCGTTAAAAAAGACCTGTACGACCTGATGACCGATTCGCAGGACTGGTGGCCAGCCGATTACGGACATTATGGAGGGTTATTCATCCGCATGGCCTGGCACAGCGCTGGCACATACCGCAAAGGTGACGGCCGTGGTGGAGGAGGATCGGGAGCCCAGCGCCTGGCGCCTCTCAACAGCTGGCCTGACAATGCCAACCTGGACAAGGCCCGCCGGTTATTATGGCCGATCAAGCAAAAATACGGCAATAAGCTTTCGTGGGCTGACCTGATGATCCTGGCCGGCAACTGTGCTTTCGAATCAATGGGCTTTCAAACCTTCGGTTTTGGCGGCGGTCGCGAAGACGTATGGGAACCGGAAGAGGATACTTACTGGGGACCTGAAAGCGAATGGCTGGGCGATGAACGTTATTCCGGTGACCGGGATCTGGAAAATCCACTTGCTGCTGTGCAGATGGGTTTGATTTATGTGAACCCGGAAGGGCCGAATGGTCAGCCGGATGCCGTCGCTTCAGGCCGTGATATCAGGGACGTTTTTGATCGGATGGCCATGAACGACGAAGAAACAGTAGCTCTGATTGCCGGAGGGCATACCTTCGGCAAATGTCACGGGGCCGCGCCGGATTCCCACCTGGGTCCGGAACCTGAGGGTGCCAGCATCGAAGAACAGGGGCTTGGCTGGAAAAACAGTTATGGCAGCGGCAAAGGCCGCGACACCATCACCAGCGGCATTGAAGGAGCCTGGACACCGACCCCAACCCAATGGGACAACAGCTATTTTGAAACCTTGTTTAAATATGACTGGAACCTGGTTAAGAGCCCTGCCGGTGCCTGGCAATGGGTTCCCACCGATCCGGAGGCAGCTAATACCGTACCGGATGCCGAAGATCCCAACATAAGGCATGCTCCCATGATGACCACGGCGGACCTCGCTTTGCGGATGGATCCCGCTTATAAAAAAATTGCCAGGCGGTTCTACGAAAACCCGAAAGAGTTTGAGGAGGCATTCGCCAGGGCCTGGTTCAAACTGACTCACCGGGACATGGGTCCGCGCTCGCGCTACCTCGGGCCGGAGGTTCCCGAAGAAGAACTGATCTGGCAGGACCCGGTGCCCGCAGTCGATCATGAATTAATTGACGAAAAAGATATCAAAGAGCTCAAGGGCAAGATCATGGCTTCCGGCCTCTCAATTTCAGAGCTTGTCTCCACAGCCTGGGCTTCTGCCTCTACTTTCCGCGGCTCCGATAAGCGCGGTGGCGCAAACGGCGCTCGCATCCGCCTTGAGCCGCAAAAAGATTGGGAAGTAAACCAGCCTGCCCAACTTGGCAAAGCCCTTGGAACCCTTGAAAATATTCAGGAAGAATTTAACAACGATAAGTCAGGCCAAAAGAAGGTTTCACTCGCCGACTTGATTGTGCTGGGTGGATGCGCTGCGATAGAGCAGGCTGCAAAGGATGCCGGTCACAACGTAACCGTTCCTTTTTACCCGGGACGCACGGATGCAGTACAGGAACAAACCGATGTATATGCCTTCGAAGTCCTTGAACCGTCTGCAGATGGCTTCCGCAATTACCTGAAGAAGAAATATTCTGTACCGGCTGAGGAACTGTTGATTGATCGAGCCCAGCTGCTAACCCTGACCGCACCTGAAATGACGGTTCTGATTGGCGGCATGCGAGTTTTAAATGCCAATTACGGGCAATCTCAACACGGCGTCTTCACCAGGAACCCGGAAACTCTCACAAACGATTTCTTTGTAAATCTCCTTGACATGAATACAACCTGGAAAGCGATAGATGAAGGCGAAAATGAGTTCGAAGGCCGTGATAACATTTCTGGCGAACTCAAGTGGACCGGTACCCGGGTTGACATGATCTTCGGATCAAACTCCCAGCTCCGGGCCATCTCGGAAGTTTACGCCTGTGACGATTGCCAGGAAAAGTTCATTGACGATTTCATTGCTGCCTGGAATAAAGTAATGAACGCCGACCGTTTTGACCTGGCATAAGACTTAGCTCAGTCTAAGTAAATGGAGCTTTCATGATAAAACCCCTTGAAATCAAGGGGTTTTATTATATCACAAAAAAAAAGGCAGGGTTCAACCCCTGTTAAAAGCCATATATACCTTATATACTTTTGTTACATAAATAGCAACATTATCGTGGAGTAAGTGAAACACCGTTAAAAAAACAATCTAGCAATAACCCCGTCCCCTTGGTACATAAAAAAATGTAGCAACATCCCCGTCTCTTTGCTACACTTTCACTTAGATTGGTGGAGGCGGCGGGAATCGAACCCGCGTCCGAAGGCCTGGCTGCAGAAGCCTCTACAAGCTTAGTCCCGGCTTTGTTTCTCACGCTGCCGGCTCCCCGGAACAGGATCCGACTGCGCCAGTCCCTTTAGGTTTCCCGCAACAGCGGAGGGACACCCGCTGTAACGGTAGGCCGGTTTTTTGACACCCCTGTTCTTTCCCCCGGCCAGGGAAAGGAGGGATGCGCTGCTTTATTTAAGCAGCGAGTGCGTAATTCGGTTTGGCGTCTATAGCCGTTCCATGTTTTATCCAGGTCATGGTCCTGGGCTTGCAGCTTCTGCTTCCAACGACCCTCGTCGAATCCTTACGCCCCCATGCTTTGGGAACTTAAATCTTTTCCTTGATGACCTTATCTTTCATGTCTCGTTCCATTTCACGCTTGCGGTCACGCTCGGCTATATCGCGCCGTTTATCATACTTCTTCTTACCCCTGGCCAGGCCCAGTTCCACCTTGACCAGGCCCTGTCTTAAATAAATCTTTAGGGGTATCAAAGCGTAGCCCTTTTCTTTGACTTTCCCGACCAACCTGCCGATCTCTGCTTTGTGCATCAGCAGCTTACGCGTCCGCACCGGATCATGATTAAAGCGGTTGCCCGGATCATATTGGCTTACATGCATATTATACAAGAAAAGTTCGCCACCTTCAACCTTCGCATAGCTGTCCTTGAGGTTGACCTTGCTGTTGCGTATAGATTTGACTTCAGTGCCGGTAAGGACTATCCCCGCTTCAAAACTGTCCTCAATGTGAAAATCATGCCTTGCTTTTCGGTTGGTGCTTACAACTTTGATCGTGTTATCGCTCAATTTAACTCATTCCCCTTGCCACATTTTTACCCGGTATATGAACGGCCCCATTCTTCGGCATAGGTTATTTCGGACAGATCCTTGCGCGGCCGCGGGGAGGGCTGTTTTTCCGGCACCCCGACAGGAGTAATGGCCACTACCCTGTACTCCGGCGGCACCGCACAGGCTTCACGAATAGTGGCTTCATCAAACCAGGCCACCCAGCAGGTGCCCAGTCCTTCGGCATTGGCGGCCAGCATCAGCTGCTGCATGGCCAGCCCGGAATCGAGCAAATAATAATCTTTGCCGTCCTGTTTCCCGGATCCTTCCGGGTCTGCACACAGCACAATTACTACCGGGGCCGTCTCGCCTACTGCTTTGCGGGCAGGGTTGTCTTTCGGCATGGCCGAAGCAAGCTTTTCCTTCTTTTCCGGATCCTTTACCACTATAAACCTCCAGCACTGCTTGTTAGCCCATGAGGGAGCCAGCCTTCCTGCCTCGAGCAGACGGTTGAGCTTATCTTCTGGCACGGGATCGGAGGTATATTTCCTCACACTTCTTCTTTCCTTCAAAGCTTCATAAATATCCATTTAAACAGCTTCCTCCTTTTCTGCAGGGGCAAAAGTTACTTTTCCTTCTTCTTTACTGGCCCTGATTACCTGCACCTGGATACTGTCACCTAAACGATAAGTTTTCCGGGTTCTTTCACCAACTAATTGGGACGCTTTTTCGTTATAGATATAGTAATCGTCACTTAACTCTGTTACCGGGATCATTCCCTCTACCGTATTGTCCAGCTCGACAAAAACACCGAAGTGGGTAACTCCATTGATAATACCGGTGTATACTTCACCGATCCTTTGCTCCATGTACTGCGCTTTTTTCATATCTAAACTGGCCCGCTCGGCCTCCACGGCTGCCCGCTCTCTTTCTGAAGACTGCTGGGCAATGGCCGGCAGGCGGGACTGCAGGCGCCTGGCTTTTTCCTTAGAATAGCCGCCCGGCAGCAGGTGCTGCTTCAAAATCCGGTGCACTACCAGGTCCGGGTAGCGCCGGATCGGAGAAGTGAAATGGCAATAGCACTCAGAAGCAAGGCCAAAATGCCCTTCATTAAAAGCACTGTAAATAGCCTGTGGCAGTGAACGCAGGACCAGGTAACGGACCAATTTTTCCGTTTTTTCCCCCCTGGTTTCTTCAAGCAATTTATTCAGGTCTTCAGGCCTGAGCTGCTTAAACTTAGCTGCAGCCTTAACATTCATCAAGGTCAGGGTTTCTCTCAGCATGGCCAGCTTCTCATCCATGGGCACGGCATGAATCCGGTAAATACAGGGCAGACCCTTTTCTTCCAGGTATTCGGCAACGGTTTCGTTGCAGTAAATCATAAATTCCTCGATCAGCGATTCTGACTGCCCCATGACCCGCTTTCCGATTTTTAGGGGGACTCCTTCTTCGTCCACCTCGATCCTTGCTTCCGGGATCTCAAGATCAAGGCTGCCGCGCTGCATCCGCCGTTCCCTGAGCTTTTTAGCCAGTTCGGCCATCCGGTCAATCATATCGGCGACGCTTCGATCGTTAAAGACCGAGGCATCTTCCCTGCCGGACAGGTAGGCCTCAACCTGCTGGTACGAAAGGCGCTCATCAACCCTGATCAGGCTGGGTTTGAAGGCTGCTTCGACCAGGTTTCCTTCCGCGTCTAGATCCATTATAACACTTACAGCCAGGCGATCTTTACCGGACTGCAGGCTGCATAATTTTTCTGATAGCCCGGAAGGGAGCATATGGATGGCCCTTTCAACCAGGTAGATGCTGGTTCCGCGCTTTAATGCTTCCCGGTCTATCGGTTTGCCCTGGCGGACATACTGGGACACGTCGGCGATATGGACTCCCAACCGGTAAACGCCGCCGTCACCTTCTTCCAGGGAGACGGCATCGTCAAAGTCACGGGCCTGTTCATCGTCAATGGTCACCATTTGCATCTTTTTCAAGTCGGCCCGCTTCTGTTCTTTGGCCAGGCGCGGTATGTCTTCTTCCCCGGGCAAATTCTCCAGTTCCTTTAAGGCCTGGGGTGGGTGTTCACCGGGCAGTTCAAAACGGCGCTGAAAAGTAACCTGCTCGGTATGCAGGCTGCCTACCGGCCCGATATATTCAACCAGTTTACCCCGGGCCGCCTTCTTTCCCCGGGCCCACCTTTCAATCTCAACAACCACTTTGTCCCCGATTTCGGCTTCCTTCATGCCCTTCAGGGGCACCTGTATAGGCCCTGGAAAACGCTGATCGTCAGGAATAACATAGTATTTCTTACCTTCCCGGTGCAGGGTGCCGACCAGCCGCCTGCTGCCCCGCTTGAGGATTCCGATCACGGTCCCTTCTCTTTTCCGGCGGCCCTTTCTGCGATCAAGCTTAACCATGACCCTGTCGCCGTGAGCGGCGTCATTGAGGTTGTTTGGGCTGATAAAAACATCCTCGCGCTGCTGTTCAGGACGCAGGAAAGCAAAGCCGCGCCGGTTTCCTTCCAGGACACCGGTCAAAATCCCCAGCTTTTCGGGCAAACCGTAACGATTCCCCTCAGTCCTGATCACCAGTCCCTCACTGCTCATTTTTTTCAGCTCGTCTTTGACGATGCTTTTATCGTTTTTATCCATTTCGAGGCCGGCCAGGATTTGTTTTAAAGAGAGCGACTGCTGACGGCTTCTTCCAAGCAAATCGAGGATCTTTTCTCTTAAAATACCGGCTGTATTTTTATGTTTTTTCAAAACTATTAATTTACACTCCTTTACCCGGGCCCGTTTTTCTAAGATGGACTTGCAACTCCTGAACCGGGATAAGCGGCTGCCTTGTGATTTACACTGCCGGGTCCACAGTAGTTTTAATCGCCTGGTTAACATCTATGCCGGGCGCATAATGAAAAAGCAGGGGCCGTAGAGCTCCCTGCCGGTAGTCAAGATATTATGTCAGACTGTTTAAACCACGACCATTATAATCGTGAAAAGCATAAAGCCTATCGCCAGGTACTGGGTCACTTTACCCAGGGTTTCATCAAGCCCTTTCTTCTTACCGACCAGGGATTGAGCGCCACCGGCAATAGCGCCGAGACCCGCGCTGCGGCCTGACTGTAAAAGCACTGTTGCGATGAGAGCGATACATAATACCAGGTAAATTATATTTATTACAGTCTCGATCATCTTAAAACCTCCAGCATTTATCACTATATGTTAAGCACACGATATTTTAACATATAAACGCAGCTTTGACAAACTTATTTAAACGATTTGAAATAATAGCAGGCCGCCCGGCCCAGATCCTCCTCTATCCTCAACAGCTGGTTGTACTTAGCGACGCGGTCAACCCGGGAAGGAGCACCGGTCTTGATCAGCCCGGCATTGGTCCCCACGGCAAGGTCCGAGATAAAACTGTCGTCCGTTTCTCCCGAGCGATGCGAAATCATGCAGCTGTAACCGGATCGCCGGGCCAGGTTCATGGTCTCCAGGGTTTCACTAAGGGTGCCGATCTGGTTTAGCTTGATCAGGATTGAGTTAGCCGTGCCGGTTTCAATGCCCTGCCGCAAACGCTCGGGGCTGGTTACAAAGAGGTCATCACCGATCAGCATGATTTCTTTACCCAGTGCTGCAGTCATCTCTCGCCAGCCATCCCAGTCATCTTCGTCCAACCCGTCTTCGATGCTGATCAGTGGAAAACGCGAAGCCAGATCGCGATAATAGTTGATCAGTTCACCGGCAGAGTAGGCATTGCCCTCCAGGTGGTAAACCTCCTCACGGTAAAACTCGCTGGCTGCCGCATCCAGGGCCAGGCAGACTTCTTCCCCGGGCCTGTAACCGGCTGATTCAATCGCTTCAATAATGACATTCAGGGCCGCCTCACTTGAATCTAAGTTGGGGGCAAAACCTCCTTCGTCGCCCACATTGGTATTCATCCCGCGGGAGTGCAGTATTTTCTTGAGGTGGTGAAATATTTCGGTACCCATGCGCAGGGCGCCGGAAAAAGTTTCAGCACCAAGCGGCACAATCATGAATTCCTGGATATCCATGTTGTTGTCGGCATGCTCCCCGCCGTTCAAAATGTTCATGAAAGGCACCGGCAGCATGCAGGCTCCCAGCCCTCCTATATAGCGGTGCAGGGGAAGATCGAGCATGTTTGCGGCCGCCCGGGCCACGGCCAGTGAGACGCCGAGAATAGCGTTGGCACCGAGGTGGGATTTATTGTCGCTGCCGTCTAAGTCAAGCATCAAGAGGTCAAGCCCCTTTTGGTCCAGGGCGCTTTGTTCGCATAGCTCGGGAGCCAGAATTTCATTGACATGCCGCACTGCATTAAGCACACCTTTGCCCATATAGCGCTTTTCATCGCCATCGCGCAATTCAACAGCTTCAAAGGCACCGGTCGAAGCCCCCGAGGGCACTGCGGCCCGCCCGCACCAGCCTCCCCGCAATTCGACATCAACTTCGAGGGTCGGATTGCCCCGGGAATCAAGGATTTCCCGGGCCTTAATCTTCTGAATCCGCTCTTCCACAACAATCCCTCCTTGCCGTTAATTGATCTTCCGTAAGCATATTTTTACCGGTCATTTCCCCGGGGACAGAAAGCCCGGCCAGGGCCAGGATAGTCGGAGCCACATCGGCCAGGACACCCCTGTCGTGAAGGGCGTGGGTTGCCTGGCTCAAAACAATAAAAGGAACCGGGTTGGCGCTGTGCGCAGTAAGGGTTTCCCCTACCTGGTTTTTCATTTCTTCTGCATTCCCGTGATCCCCGACTATGAGGATATGCCAACCCCCGGGAAGAGCCTCGCCTGATATCCGGCCCAGTGCGACATCAACCGCTTCCACAGCCTTGATAGCTGCTTCCATGTCGCCTGTGTGACCGACCATATCCATGTTGGCAAAGTTGGAAACTATCAGCGGGTGCTGATCTGCCCTGATGGTTTCAATAATTTTATCGGCCACTTCCCCTGCGCTCATTTCCGGCTGCAGGTCGTAAGTAGCTACCTGCGGGGAAGGGACCATGATCCTTTCTTCCCCTGAAAAAGGCTTTTCCCTGCCTCCGTTAAAGAAAAAAGTTACATGGGCATATTTTTCTGTTTCGGCTATTCTCATCTGGGCCAGATTTTGCCGGGAATAGACTTCGCCCAGGGTCGCTTCCAGGTCATCGAGGGTAAACGCCACTGGCAGGGGAAGCTCCCGGTCGTATTCAGTCATCGTAGCCAGGTAGGGGTGGGGTGGATCCTGTCCCCTATCAAACGGCTCGAAGTTTTCTTCGGCCAGGGCCCTGGTAATCTGGCGGACCCGGTCCGGCCTGAAATTAAAAAAGATAACACTGTCCTCTGAACGAATTTTACTTAAAGGTGCACCTGCGTCATCGACAATCACCGTGGGCTGGACAAACTCGTCCCCTTCACCGCGCTCATATGCTTCTTTCAAGGCGCTAAGTGGGTCACGGGCCTTAAGCCCCTCCCCGGCGGTATAGGCGCGGTAAGCCCGCTCAGTCCTGTCCCAACGCCTGTCGCGATCCATGGCATAGTAGCGCCCGCAAATCGTGGCAATCTGGCAGTTTTGGTGCTCCCTGTTGTATTCAACAAGTTTCTCCAGGAATGGACCGGCCCCGAAAGGTATGGTATCCCTGCCGTCAAGAATGGCATGGATAAACACCCTGTCAATTTTTTGGCGGCGGGCCATTTCCACCAGGGCCATAAGGTGATCAAAATGGCTGTGCACTCCTCCGTCAGAAACCAGCCCGACCAAATGCAAGGCGCTGTCATTCTGATGCACCTTTTCCATGGCCTCCAGGAAAACTTCATTGTTATAAAACTCACCCGACTCGATGCACTTCCCGATCCTGGTCAGTTCCTGGTAAACAATCCGCCCGGCACCTAAATTAAGGTGTCCCACTTCAGAATTGCCCATCTGTCCATCAGGTAAGCCTACCGCTTCCCCGGCGGCATCGAGCAGGGTCCAGGGATAATCACTGAAAAAACGATCCAGGTTTGGTGTCCGGGCCAGGTTGATGGCATTGCCTTCATTGCTTTTACTGTACCCCCAGCCGTCAAGAATGATTAAAAGGACTTTATTCAACTCTGAACCGCCTTTCGGGCTGCCTGGATTAAGGCGCTAAAAGTATCTGCTTTCAAACTGGCGCCCCCGACCAGGGCGCCCTGGATAGAAGATAGCTCTACAAACGAGCCGATATTTCCTTCTTTTACACTTCCACCGTATTGAATACGCACCTTATCCACCTTCCCGGCACCGACGTCCTTCTCAATAACTTCACGGATATATGAGCAGGCAGCATCAGCATCACCGGGCTGGGCCGCTTTTCCGGTCCCGATAGCCCATACTGGTTCATAAGCAATCACCACTTTATCCATATCCCCGGCAGCCATTCCTTCCAGGGCGGCAAGGAGTTGTTTTCTGATCACGCTGTTTGTGGAACCAGCTTCCTTCTGAGCTTCAGTTTCGCCTACACAGAGGATCGGTTTAAGACCGCATTCCAGGGCCGCCTTCACTTTAGCTGAGATTTGGCTGTCATCTTCGCCTATGACATGACGCCGTTCTGAGTGGCCGACGATCACGTATTCTACACCCAGGTCGGCAAGCATGGGGCCGGCTATTTCGCCGGTGAACGCACCCTCCTGTTCCCAGTGCAAATCCTGGGCGCCCAGCTTCAGGGAACTGCCGCCGAGAATATTTGCGGCTGCCGGCAAAGACGTATAGGGAGGGCAGATCAATACCTCCACCCCTGCAAACTTATCTTCACCCTGCAGGATGGCGCGGCAAAACTCTACCGTATCAGCGGTTGTTTTATGCATCTTCCAGTTTGCTGCTATTACCAGTCCCATATTTCATACCTCCAGTGCTCCCAGGAACCTGTATACCGGTGCAACGGGAGCGCGCCTAAATTTTTAGCTACTTGTCCTGCAACACTTTGATCCCGGGCAGCTCTTTACCTTCCCAGAATTCCAGGGTGGCTCCGCCACCAGTAGAAATAAACCCGATCTGCCCGGTCAGGCCCATGGATTCAAGAGCGGCTACCAGATCTCCGCCTCCTACCACCGAATAGGCCTCACTTTTTGCCATATCACCGGCAACAAGCCTGGTGCCCTGATCAAAGGGAGGGACCTCGAACACTCCAAGCGGCCCATTCCAAACAATCATGGCAGAGCGGGAAATGTACCGGCCAAAGTTTTTGACAGTTTCAGGGCCAATATCGGCAGCCTTCCAACCCCTGTCGATATTCCCGGGGGTTACAACTTTTGACTCACTACCAGGTTGTAGTTCCCTGGCCACTACTAGATCATCCGGTAAAATCAGGCGGCAACCGCTTTGTTCACTTTCGCTTATGATCGAAGATGCTGTCTCCAGCAGGTCTTGTTCATAAAACGAATCCCCCAGGTTAAAACCCCTGGCAGCCAGGAAAGTATTGGCCATGCCGCCCCCGATTAAGAGCTGGTCGGCCAGCTGCAGGAAACGGCGCATTACATTGATTTTATCCGAAACCTTGGCCCCGCCCAGTATGGCGGTCAGGGGACGCTGTGGATTTTCCAGGCAGTAAGACAAGGCCTCGATCTCTTTTTTCATCAAAAGGCCGGCAACAGCAGGGACAAATTCAGCCACTCCGGCTGTTGAAGCATGGGCCCGGTGGGCGGTGCCAAAAGCATCATTGGCAAAAAGATCCACCGGTTCAGCCAGCTGCCTGGCAAACTCCCGGTCATTGCTTTCTTCTCTATTATCAAAGCGAAGATTTTCCAGGAGTATGATATCCCCGCTTTTCATTTCAGCAACGGCTTCAGCAACCTCGGGCCCAACCACCTGGCCGAGCTTTTTTACCGGCTTGCCCAGCAGTTTGCCCAGCCTTTCAGCCACCGGGTCCATCATCACTTCGGGAACGGCTTTTCCTTTGGGGCGACCCAGATGAGAGGCCAGCACCAGGCTCGCTCCCCGTTCCAGCAGGTAGTTTATGGTCGGCAGGACAGCCCGGATCCGGGCATCGTCCCGGACTTTTCCTTGATCCAACGGGACGTTAAAATCAGCCCGCAGTAGTATTTTTTTTCCTTTCACGTCCACATCTTCAACACTTTTCTTCAGCATCAGCAGTAATCACCGTCCCGGAGTTTATGATCGGCGGCGTTTGTAGGAAGGGGCAATAGATAACTCCTCCCTGTATTTAGCTACGGTCCGCCTTGATATTTGAATGCCTTTCTCATTTAAGAGCTCGGCCAGGCGCTGGTCGCTGAACGGTTTGGCCTGGTCCTCGGATTCAACCAGCTCCCGGATATGGGTTTTGATGCTTGGTGCGGAATGATCGCTCCCATCCGCACCCCCCAGCCCGCTGGAAAAGAAAAATTTTAGGGGAAACAGGCCGCGGGGGGTTTGGATATACTTATTAGCGGCGGCGCGGCTGACCGTCGATTCGTGGACGCCTACATTGGAGGCTACTTCTTTGAGGGTTAGGGGTTTCAACTTTTTGATCCCGTGATCCAGAAACTCTTTCTGGATATCAACAATCTGTTGGGCTACCTTATAGAGGGTTATCCTTCTTTGCTCAATACTGCGGATTAACCAGTAGGCTTTTTCTATCTTGTTTTTGACAAAGGTAAAAAGCTGCTCGTCTATCGAATCGCTTTTCAGCATCTTATGGTAAAATGGGCTGATTGTCAGCTGGGGCATTCCTGCTTCGTTACCGGTAACCACATATTCATCGTCAACCTTTTCTACAATAACGTCGGGAACTATATAGCGGGTTTCTTCTCCTTCACCGTAAATACTGCCCGGTTTGGGGTTAAGGGTGCGGATAAATTCAACCGCCTCTTCGACGGTCTTTTCATTACAATCCAACCGTGAAGCGATGTAGCGGTACCTGCCGTCCGCAGCTGCCGGCAGGTAATGGTTGACTATTTCAACAGCCACCCTGGGCGGATTGTCCATCTTTTGAATCTGAAGGAGCAGGCATTCCTGTAAGCTCCGGCAGCCAATACCGGTTGGCTCCAACCTCTGAACTACCCTGAGAGCTTTTTCCAGCTCCCCCAGTTTAACACCCAGGACCGGGGCCAGTTCTTCAAGATCGCCCTGCAGGTAACCATTGCGATCAAGATTGCCTGCCAGGAAGGCAGCAAGCCTGTACTGCCGGTCGGTAAGCGAAAACATGCGCAGCTGGCTGAGCAGGTCTTCAAGCATTGTGCCGGTCATGCCGGCACAATTTTCTACCGTCGGTTGGCTGTCGTTAACTTGCTTAACACTTCCGCCCCTGTCGGAGGCCGAGTCCAGGCCCATATCTCTAAAGTATTCTTCCCAGGGAAAATCATTTCCATAGATCTGCTCTTCATTCTTATCGGGGCTTTCCCCGTCCACTTCATCTTCTTCATTTTTTTCCTCTTCCCGGTTTTCCATAACTTCCAAAACTGGGTTATTGATAAGTTCTTCCTGGATATGATCTTGCAGTTCCAGAGCGGAGTACTGCAGAAGAGTTATGGCCAGCTTAAGCTCAGGGGTAATGATCAGTTTTTGGCTTTGTTCCAGCTTCAGGCTGTAATCAAGCTTCACTGTTATCTCTCCCGCCTTCCTCATATTCTCAAATTACCAGGTTTCCACAGCTTATAACCAGCCAGAAGGCTGACTTGTATTTACAGTGGTATGCTCAACACTTTTTCATTGTGCTTCGATTACTTCGACACGACTGCGGCAACTCCTGCCCTTGATTTCAGTAATTGGCACGGTTTTTGCTGGGAACTTCCCCGCTCTCAGTCTTGCGATCAAACATTTTGCTCAGCTGGCGAAAACGATGGTTCATCCCCGATTTGCTAACAGGTGGATCGAGCTTTTTGCCCAGTTCTTTCAGGGAAGCATCCGGGTACCTCATTCTGGCCAGGGCTGCATCACGGAGGGCTGGAGGGAGGTTTTCCAGGCCGACAATATTGTCGGCACGTTCTATTAAATCAAGCTGCTGCTGGGCCGACGCCACCACTTTTTCCAGGTTGGCCGTTTCACAGTTGACGACCCGGTTGACCTGGTTTCGCATGCTTCTAACCACACGCATGCTCTCCAACTCCAGCAGGGTTCCCCCTGCCCCGATAATCCTCAGAAAATCGGCAATGGCTTCTGCACTTTTAAAGTAGAGATAGGCATAGCCTTCACGTTTTCTAAGCAGGGGCGTTAAATTAAACAGCCCGAGCACTTTTCGGTAAATCCGGGCATCTTCCAGGCTTCCGCAGTTTATTTCCAGGTGGTAACCGGAGCGCCTGGTTATGCTGATACCGCCTCCGGCTAAATAAACACCCCTGAGAAAGGCCCGGCGGCAGCAGGTCCTTTTTGGAATCACTGTATTCAGGCGGGGTAGACTCAGGTAACGGCCGGCCTCTTTCATATCCAGGTAGACCAGCAGGGCATCGATCTGCTCGTTTCCGCTAACCTGGACCAGGAAGCGGGTTTTATCGAGGCGTTTTTCCTGTTCTCTGATAATAGAAGGGGTCTCCACCCCGGCCTGCCTGAGCAAGTTAAACAGGCGCCGGGCAACAGCGCTGTCTTCAACGGCAATGATCAGGGCATGCGTATTTCGGCGAATAGCGTAATAACCATTCCTGAGAAGAAGTGACTTTAACTCCCAGGAACCGCAGCATGCCAGGGGCTCTTCCAACCTGGCCAGTTCATGTTTCACCTGCCTGGTTAAAGACAATTAAATCCAGCCTCCTGTCAGCTTTTATAGATATCCCTGTGTTCCACGGTCAGGTTAAACCGGGATCCCAGCGATTTTCCGATTTCATCGGCAATCACAACCGAGCGGTGCTTGCCCCCGGTACAGCCAATGGTTATCACAAGGCTGGCCTTCCCTTCCTTGACATAAAAAGGAATTGAAAACTCAAGCATATCCTGCAGTTTTGCATAATACTCCCTGGTTTCGGGCCAGCGCCAGAGATATTCTTTAACCTGGTCATCATCACCTGTCAAGAGAGCCAGATGTTCGACATAGTGTGGATTTGGCAAGAACCTGACATCAAAAACCAGGTCCGCGTGGGGAGGCAGGCCGTACTTGAAACCAAAAGAAACAATCCTGATCTGCATGTTTTTATCCCGCTGGCCGGGCTCATAAAGCTCGACAATCTTGGCCTTAAGCTCCCAGGGCTTCAGGTAGGAAGTATCTATTTCCTTGTGCGCTTTTCCTCTTAGCTCACTCAAGCCTTCCCGTTCCCTTTGAATTGCTTCCGGCAGGCTGACTTCGCCGAGGGGGTGGCGCCTCCTGGTTTCCTTAAAACGCCTGATCAATACATCATCGTCTGCCACCAAAAACAGAATTTCATAATCAACATCGTTTTGTTCCAGTTCCTGCAAAGATTCAAACAGGTCCTCGAAAAAAGCGGCGCCACGCATATCACATACCAGGGCCACTTTCTTATTCTCCGACTGGATAAACAGATCGGCAAATTTAGATATCAGGGTCGGGGGCATGTTGTCGACACAGTAGTAACCCAGATCTTCAAAACAATTCAGGGCATGGCTTTTACCGGCTCCTGAAAGTCCCGTAATAATAATTAATCGAATCACTTCATCATTAACGCTGATTTACACCAGCCCCCTTTTTAGTAGCGCTCCTGTATTAGCAGCACCGCTACCTTATTACTGCATGCATTGTGAGGCCTCAAAGTGCCCCTTCCATTAAATCCTTCAATTAAAAGTTTTTATGTTTTTTGAGCCCGGGCTCAATTTAGTCAGGCGCCGCTGCCGTACCAAACCACTGCCAATACAGGCTATTTGGGGCCGTACTGATGGTTAAGCACATATTTTTCAATAATTTCAGCAACCCCGTCTTCATTATGCGGCCCTGTAACCAGCGCCGCCGCTTCAAGGACCTCCGGCTTGGCATTGGCTACCGCTACACCGAGGCCGGCGAAACCTAGCATGTCGATATCATTGTAACCGTCTCCAAAAGCCAAAACCTCTCCCGCCTTGACGCCTTCACGTTCAGCCAGCCACTGCAAAGCCTGCCCCTTGGTCGCCTTTTTGTCCGTAACCTCCAAAAAATATGGACGGGACTGTAAAATCGACAGCCTGCTTCCGTACCGCTTTTTTAAATAACGCTCTATTTCTTCTATCTGACCATCCCAGGAAATAATACTCAGCTTGGTGGGGGTAACTCTTTTATCCTCCAGGAATGCGCGTAAATCGCCCACCGGATGCAGTTCAATGTTTGTCAGAGAGCGGTAATAGCGGGTATGCTCATTTTCTTCCCGCACATAAAGATTGCTCCCAATAAACATGCTCACATGCAAATCTAACCGGCTGGTTTCTTCTATCACCTCAATAGCCGTCCGGTTCTCCAGGGGACGGTGGAAAATTACCTTTTCACTTCGCGCAGTCTTGATCATGGCCCCATGGTAGTTAATCAACGGCCAGTCCCTTTCAAGGCCCAGTTCCTTCATGTAAGGGACGCTGGTTTGAAACATCCGTCCGGTGGCAATGACAAACTTGACGCCACGCGAAACCGCCTTGCGGACAGCTTCCTTGTTACGGTCAGATATTTCGGCATTTTCATCAAGCAGTGTATAATCCAAATCCGCTGCAATCAGGCGGAAGCGCATTTAATACCACCTCATCAACAGTATAACACATCATAGATATTTTGTTCCGGAGTTTCAGGCGACCGCCGGTCGCAGCCTCAGGCTAAAGTCACTGGAGATACCATTACAGCCCCTCTACTGTCTTAACCTGCTTGAAGATTACTGTACTTGCTGATCTTTTAAGTTGGAACTGCACCGGATTAGGTTGAGCTTTTCACCCGGGTTATCCTTTTAAAGGGCTCATCCGGGGCTCTCGCTCAGTAGCCGGCTGTTAGCCTGCCAAACCGCTCCAGGCTGAGCAGACACTCAATCCCTTTTATTCCGCTTCTTTCGCACGCAGGGACTTGTAGATAGTTTCTGCCAGGGGCCGGCTAATACCCGGCACTTCTGCCAGCTGTTCTACCGTGGCTTCCCGCACTCTACCTGCGCTTCCGAAATGCTTGAGCAAGGCAGTCCGGCGGGAAGGACCTACACCGGGGATGGCTTCAAGCCGGGATCGGAGCCCGCTTCGCTCCCTCCTGCTGCGGTGCCCGCCTACGGCGAAGCGGTGCACCTCGTCACGAATACGCTGCAGCATCTGGAGCAGGGGGTCATTGGCAGCCATACGCACCGGGAGGGCTGTTCCTTCCAGGAAAAGCTGATCGGGATCCTTGGCCAGGGCAGCGAGGGGCACATCTTCCAGGCTTGTCCCATTTAAGGCCTCCCGGGCGGCACCAAGCTGGCCCCTGCCCCCGTCAATCAAAATCAGGTCCGGCCTGGGCCAGGTATCCTGCCCGGCCCTTCTTTGCAAAGCTTCCTGCAGAGCGCCGTAATCGTCGCCGGGCTGAGCCGAACGGATATTAAAGCGGCGGTAGCCTTCTTTATAAGGTTCCCCGAAACGGAAAACCACCATGGCCCCCACCGGTTCGCCTCCGCTTAAATGGGAAATATCAAACCCCTCGAGCCTTACAGGCGGCTCATCCAGGCCTACGAGGCGGCCAAGTTCTTCCAGTGGCTGTTCTGTTTTACGGACCCGCTGCTCCTCGTCTTCTTCCAGGCGCAAGCAACAGTTACGCCGGGCCAACTCAACCAGTTTTTTTAAGGATCCACGCCTGGGGACGCGGAGCTCAACCTTGCGGCCTGCTTTAATCTTAAGCCATTCCTGGAGCAGTTCGGCCTCGGCGGGTTGATCCGAAACCACTATTTCAGGCGGCAGGCTTTCAGCCTGGTTGTAATATGACTTGATAAAAGAAGCGATTACCTCGTCCTTTTCCACTTCTTCGGCCCCGGTAAGGGGGAAATGCTCCTGGCTGAGCAGCTTGCCGCTGCGGACCTGGAACAAATGCACTGCAGCCCGGTCCCCGTGCCGACCCAGGGCCAGGACATCCCTTTCGGCATCGTCTTCTTGCAGGGTCATTTTTTGCTGCTGGCCGGCTACCCTCTGCAGGGACTGGAGCCGGTCGCGCAGGGCGGCTGCTTCTTCAAAGCGATGCTCCCGGGCCGCTTCCTCCATCTGGGCTTTCAGCCTGCTTTCCAGTTCTCCATGCCTGCCCTGCAGAAACAGGACCACCTGCCTGACCATTTTCTCGTATTCTTCTGGCGGCACTGCTTCTGCACCGCGGCAAGGAGCCAGGCAGCGTTTCATCTGGTAATTAAGGCAGGGCCTATCTGATGCCTGGGAGCCGTCCAGAGGCTGGCGGCAGCGGCGCAGGGGGAAAATGGAACCGATAAACCGCATCGTCTCTCGCACCGCCCCTACATCGGTAAAGGGCCCGAAACGTTGTTCTTCTTTGCCAGGGACAGGCTTATAACGGCCGCGCCGCCCACCCCGCTGTGATAGCCGCAGCAGTTCCATGCGCGGGTAAAGCTCAGGCGTAAGGATCAGGTACGGGTAATCCTTATCGTCCTTCAGGTTCACGTTGAAGCGGGGCCGGTACTCCTTGATCAGGTTGCACTCTAAGATAAGGGCTTCTACTTCGGTGTCTGTTACCACGTAATCAATATCGGCGAGCCTGCCCTGCAGGGAGCGCAGGCGCGGGGATATGGTACCGTTATCTGCCAGGTACGATCGCAGGCGGTTGCGCAGCAAATTGGCCTTTCCTACGTAAATAACCCGACCGGTTTTATCTTTAAGCAGGTAAACACCCGGCATGGCCGGTACCTGCCGCACTTTTTCCTTCAACTGCTCAAGCATAGTTTAACTCTCCGTGTTTCAGGTTTCAGCTGCTGTCCTGGACCGCGGCAGGGCCCCGGTCAGCCAGCGCCCGGTATAAGAATCTTCACAGGCAGCTACCTCTTCCGGCGAACCGGCGGCAACAACCCAGCCGCCCTTGTCCCCGCCTTCAGGGCCCAGGTCGATGATATAATCCGCCCTCTTAAGCACGTCGAGGTTATGTTCGATCACAACCACGGTATTGCCGCTGTCGACCAGGCGGTCCAGGATATGCAGGAGTTTGCTGATATCATCAAGGTGCAAACCGGTAGTCGGCTCATCCAGGACATAGAGGCTGCGGCCGTTGCTGCGCCGGGAAAGCTCGGTGGCCAGTTTTACCCGCTGGGCCTCTCCACCGGACAGGGTGGTTGCCGGCTGGCCCAGCCTGATATAACCGAGCCCGACATCGTAAAGGAGCTGCAATTTGCGCTGGACCCTGGGAATGGCCGAGAAAAATTCAAGCGCTTCTTCCACGGTCATATCAAGCACATCGGCAATATTCTTTTCCTTGTAACGGACTTCCAGGGTTTCCCTGTTGTAGCGTTTGCCGCGGCATACCTCACAGGGCACATACACATCGGGCAAAAAGTGCATCTCGATCCTCAGGATGCCGTCTCCCCGGCAGGCTTCGCAGCGACCTCCCTTGACATTGAAGCTGAAACGGCCCGGCTTGTAGCCGCGGCGCCGCGATTCCTGGGTCTTGGCAAAGAGTTCCCTGATCCCGTCAAAAAGTCCGGTGTAAGTGGCCGGGTTGGAACGCGGGGTCCGCCCGATGGGAGATTGATCAATAACGATCACTTTGTCAAGCTGCTCCACCCCTTCCAGGCCTTTGTGCCGGCCGGCTTGCACCCTTGAGCGGTGCAGTTTCCGGGCCAGGGCCCGGGCTAAAATTTCGTTAATCAGGGTGCTTTTGCCCGAACCGGACACCCCGGCCACGCAGTTAAACATGCCCAGGGGAATCCCAACGTCGATATTTTTCAAATTATGTTCTTCAGCGCCGCGGATCCAGAGCCAGCGATCGTTAGCCGAACGCCTTTTTTCCGGCACGGCCACTTCGCGCCTCCCGGCCAGGTAATCGCCGGTAATTGACTCGGGCACTGCTGTGATCTCTTCCACGGTCCCCTGTGCTACGATTTTACCGCCGGCCGCCCCTGCTCCCGGCCCGATGTCGACCAGATGATCGGCACTGCGTATCGTTTCTTCATCGTGTTCAACTACCAGGACGGTATTGCCCAGGTCGCGCAGTTTCTTCAGGGTGCTGTTCAGGCGGGCGATATCCCTCTGGTGAAGGCCGATAGAGGGCTCATCCAGGATATAGATAACGCCGGTCAGGCCGGAACCGATCTGGGTGGCCAACCTGATGCGCTGTGCTTCGCCGCCCGATAAGGTGGAAGCGGCTCGGTCCAGAGTCAGGTATTGCAAGCCCACATGGCGCAAAAACTGCAGCCTTTCCCCGATTTCTTTTAACACCTGCCGGGCAATGTATTCTTCGCGCGAGGTAAGCTGCAGCCGGTCGAAAAATTCCGCCGCCTGCTCCACGGTCAGAGCGGATATCTCGGCAATATTACTACCACCAAGCATAACGGCCAGGCTGGAAGGTTTCAGGCGTCTTCCCTCGCAGGCAGGGCAAGGTCTGACCTGCATGAACTTTTCCATTTCATCTCTCATCTCTTCTGAAGAGGTGTTGGCATAGCGCCGCTCCAACAACTTAAGCACTCCGGGAAATACTTTTTTATAATTCCGGACCCGTTTGAACATATTGACATAGCGAAAATTAATTTTTTCCGGGGCGCCGTACAGGATCTTGTGCTGCTCTTCGGTGGGAAGATCCTTGAAGGGTTTATCCATATCAATGCCCCAGGCTTTGGCTGCCGCTTCCAGGAACTGCTGGTAGTAGTTCTGGCCCGACCAGGCATGAACGACCCCTTCCCGCAGGGACAGCTCAGGGTAGGGAATTACCAGGTCGGGAGAAAATTCGGCCCTGCTGCCCAGCCCGCTGCACTCGGGGCAGGCCCCGTAAGGGCTGTTAAAAGAAAAGATCCGCGGGCTGATCTCTTCAAAGCTGAAGCCGCAATCAGCACAGGCAAAATTTTCGCTGAAAAGCTGCTCCCCGCCATCGACATCCTGGACCAGGACCAGCCCTTCGCTCAGCTTGAGGGCATTTTCCAGCGAATCAGCCAGGCGGGACTGGATACCCTCCCGGATCACCAGGCGGTCAACGACCACCTCGATATTGTGCTTTTTCTGTTTATCCAGGCGAATATCTTCTTCCAGCTCCCGGACTTCCCCGTCAACCCGGATCCGAACATAGCCCTTGCGAGCCATATCATCAAACAGGCGCGAATACTCACCCTTGCGGCCCCTGACCAGCGGAGCCAGGACCTGGATGCGGGTCCCTTCCGGCATGGCGGCAACCTGGTCCACGATCTGCTGCACAGTCTGCTGGCTAATCGGTTTCTGGCAGGTCGGGCAGTGGGGATTACCGATGCGGGCAAACAGGAGCCGGATATAATCATAAACCTCTGTAACCGTACCCACGGTGGAACGCGGGTTGCGGGAAGTTGTTTTTTGATCGATCGAAATAGCCGGTGAAAGACCTTCGATCTGATCCACATCAGGCTTTTCCATCTGCCCCAGAAACTGGCGGGCATAAGCCGAGAGCGATTCGACATAGCGCCGCTGGCCCTCGGCATAGATGGTATCAAAGGCCAGGGACGATTTGCCCGATCCGCTTAAACCGGTAAAAACTATAAATTGATGGCGGGGCAGTTCAAGGTCGATATTTTTTAAGTTATGCTCCCTTGCCCCGCGGATAATTATTTCTCCAGTCGACAAATTGGTCACCTCGTTCTTGCAATTTCACAGCACATGACAGGGGGGTGATAGGGGGACGTTTCACTTGTCAGGTCTAACCCTGCTTTTCAAGTTCAATGATCATATCCCGCAGTTCGGCCGCTTTTTCAAAGGCCAGTTCCTTGGAAGCCTTATTCATTTCTTTGCGCAGTTCCTTGATCATTTTGCGGCGTTTGTTTTCGTCCACTTTTTTCAAATCTTCCACGTCATAGCTTTCCGTTTCTTCGGCCACCGCCGTCGCCTCGATCACGGCCCGGATCGGCTTGATGATACTCTGCGGGGTGATGTTGTATTGTTCGTTGTAGGCCAGCTGCTTCTGGCGCCGGCGCTCTGTTTCGTCAATTGCCCGCTGCATGGAGGGGGTGATTTCTTCGGCGTACATGATCACCCTGCCCTCGATATTGCGGGCGGTGCGCCCGATGGTCTGGATCAAGGAGCGATCCGAGCGCAGGAAGCCTTCTTTATCGGCATCAAGGATGGCCACCAGGGTGACCTCGGGCAGGTCGAGGCCTTCACGGAGCAGGTTGATCCCGACCAGGACATCGAAATCACCCAGCCGCAGGCCCCTGATGATGGTCATGCGCTCCAGGGCATCGATCTCGGAGTGCATGTAGCGCACCCGGAGGCCCATGTTACGGTAATATTCGGTCAGGTCTTCGGCCATCCGCTTGGTCATGGTGGTAACCAGGACCCGCTGGTCCTTTTCAGCCCTGGCCCTGACCTCCCCGTAAAGGTCATCAACCTGTCCTTCAGCCGACCTGACTTCAACCACGGGATCGGCCAGCCCGGTGGGCCGGATGATCTGTTCCACAACCGCATCGCTGTACTCGTGCTCCCACGGGCCGGGGGTGGCTGAAACCAGGATGGCCTGGTTGACTAAGGATTCGAACTCTTCAAAACGGAGCGGGCGGTTGTCAAGGGCGGAAGGAAGCCTGAAACCGTGCTCCACGAGGGTGCTCTTTCGGGAAATATCTCCCCGGTACATCCCGTTGATCTGCGGGATGGTAATATGCGACTCATCGATCACCACGAGCATCTCGGGAGGAAAGTAATCCATCAGGGTCGCCGGGCGGCTGCCGGGCGGCCTCCCATCCAGATGCCGCGAGTAGTTTTCAATACCGCTGCAAAATCCGATTTCCTGGAGCATTTCCAAATCAAACAGGGTCCTCTGCTCCAGCCTCTGCGCTTCGAGCAGCTTGCCCTCTTTCTTAAATTTTGCCAGCTGTTCCTGCAGTTCCGCCTCGATGTCGCCTATTGCCCGCTGCAGCTGGTCGGGGGCGGTCACGTAGTGAGTGGCCGGGAATATGGCCACATGAGCCCGGTCGCCGACAACCTTGCCGCTGACCAGGTCCACCTCTCTCAGCCTTTCTATCTCGTCGCCGAAGAGTTCCACCCGGATGGCGGCCTCAGAAAAGGAAGCGGGGATAATTTCAATCACGTCTCCCCTGACCCGGAAGGTGCCGCGGTGAAAGTCGATTTCGTTGCGCTGGTAATGGATTTCTACCAGGCGATTAATGATATCTTCCCGGCTGAGCCTGGCCCCCGGGCGCAGGGAAAGAACCTGTTCGCTGTATTCATGGGGTGAACCCAGGCCGTAAATACAGGAAACAGAAGCGACAATGATCACATCTTTCCTCTCCAGGAGGGCGCTGGTAGCCGAATGGCGCAGCTTGTCAATTTCATCATTAATCGAGGAATCTTTCTCGATATAGGTGTCGCTCTGGGGGATATAAGCCTCCGGCTGGTAATAATCATAATAGCTGATGAAATACTCCACAGCATTATCCGGGAACAACTCTTTAAATTCACTGCAGAGCTGGGCGGCCAGGATTTTATTCGGCGCCATGACCAGGGTCGGGCGCTGCACTCTTTCGATGACATTGGCAATGGTAAATGTCTTCCCGGAACCGGTAACTCCCAGTAAAGTCTGGTACCGGGAGCCCCGGTGTAAGCCTTGCACCAGGGTTTCTATAGCTTCCGGTTGATCGCCGGTAGGCTTGTATTCGGATTTGATTTTGAAACCACTGCTAACTGCCACTTAAACACCCCCTGTCCAGCGGCTTGTTTGTAATGGGTGGCAATAATTATTATAACGCATCTACTCAGCCGCTGCCACGCTGAGTAGTTTAAGAAAATATGTTATTGGCGAAGGGTGTTAAGAAACGTTTCGCTTTTTGCCCCTGCCGCGCAGGCGTTTTAAGCGGGCAAAAGGCTCCGGTTTGCGCACTTCAAGGTAGACCGGCGAATCCGGTGCAGGGACCAGGATCATGCCCAGGGCTGCACTGCGGTGCAGGATCGAATAATGGGAGCGGGAAGAATTGAGACGGGCCTGGAAAGTGCCGTTGGCATGGTCCCCTTCCCGGGTCTGCTTCTTCAAAACCGCTGAAAAAGGCTGGTCATCCCTGCTGCCATCCAAAAGAACCATAAAATAGCTGGCTTCAATTTTCTCCAACAAGTCCCTGTTATCGGCAACCGGGTCGCCATTGACCTTCAGGATAATATCATCCTGCTGCAGGCCGGCCTGTTCTGCAGGTGTACCCGACAGGACCATCATAACCGTTACCCCCGGACCGGCCTGGCGGTAGCGGGGAGGGCTGCTTTCTTCCCTGTTCTTGCCGTAGAGGATCAACAGTTCGTGCCCCAGGGGAGCAAAAAGCACCCCGGGTAATATCAGGGGCGGGAAAAACTCCGATCCTACGGCAACAATCAATAGAATAATACTGTATAGGGCCAACCACTTCGCTGAAAAAGCGGTTCTTTCCCGCGGGGTCGAAGAAAGGACCATGTCGCCGTAACCCAACCCGGCCGCAACCGGGACAATCATAAACTGCAGGCTTTTACCTTCCCCGGGTTCAAAGGCCGGTTGAAGAATCGGCCACCACTCCGGCATACTTACTCCCACTATTTCCGGTTCCACCACCACTGTTACCAGCAGGGCAACCAGAGGCAGGGGCCAAAAACGCTGCAGCGAAAATGCACCGACCACTTCACCGTTATCTCTTTTCAAATAGATTGGACTGCTTCCCCAGTGACCGCCGAAATATATTAACATGGCCTCAGCCAAATGCAATAAACCAATCAAGACCAGGAGAGCGGGGATATGGATACGCATCAACGACTCGATTACCACATTTTCTCCCAGCACTGGAAACAAGGGAAGCAGGATATAGCGGACTACCAGGACCATGGTGGCAACTATGCCTCCGGCATAGGAAAAACAGAGGTAGCGGGGATTGATCAGCAACAACAGCAAGGCCACCGGCCAAATAAAATACAGGCCAATCTGCTCCAGGGAAAGGCCCAGGAACACCAGGATGGCGCTGGCCCCAAAACCGCCCGCCATGCCCAGGGCAACAGAAAGGAGCATCTGCCTGCCGACCCGGTTTATACTGCGGCCGAACAGCTTTTCTTCAGTCGCAGCCTGGCGCCGGTACTGCAGGTAAACCAGGAACAGCACTATCCAAAAGATAGGCATAACCATGGCAATCATAAATGTAGTGACAAAGATCTGGCTTATTTCAAAAAAAAGGTGCATATATTACTCAATTCCCCCGTGCTCATTCCAGGCTCCTGGATCTTCCAGCAGTTCCAGCCCATAATTAAGCTGTTCGTCCTGTTCGCGTGACGCTACATCCAGGGCCTCCCGCAATTCCACCCAGGTCTTTTCGTCAAATTCTCCGCTGGGCTTGATCCCGGCATCGATCTGGAAATCTTTCAAAGCCTGGCTGGTATTTTCATCAAAATATCCACTACTGTCAACTTCAAATCCCAGTTGAATCAACATTTCCTGCAGCATTTCTACCTCGGTCCCGTAATCATTTAATTCCAGGCGGCCGGGGTGAAAGTAACGGTAATAGTGCAGAATTTCAGGCATTTCCACTTCATAGTCAGGATCAATACCGTGTTTATCAATATTGTGGCCCGAAGGAGTGAAGTAATTGGCAACGGTCAGCATGATCGCATTTTCACCGGAGAGCTCTTCGAGCTGCTGCACCGAAGCCTTGCCAAAAGTAGTCTGCCCTACCAGAAGTGCAGCATCCCGGTCCTGCATGGCTCCAGCCAGGAGCTCCGCCGCACTGGCCGATTCTTCATTGATCAGGACCACGATCGGATACAGCTTCCTGGGAGCACTGGAATTATGAATATTCCTGACCTCCCCGTCGCGGCCGACCAGCCTGACTATTTCCCCCTCCGGGACTATTTCCTTAGCTATCTTTACAGCCTGGTCCACCAGCCCGCCGGGATTGTTGCGCAAATCTAAAATCAACCCCTCTTCCAGGCCTTCCCGCTCAAATTGCTCCAGGCGGTCTAAAAATTCACCGCCTGTATTGCTGTCAAAATTGGTAATGGATATATATCCAACGTCACCGACCAGCCTTTCGCTGGTCACGGTGGCAATCTGGATTTCTTCCCTCCTGACGGTCATTTCAATCGGTTCTTCCGCCCCCGGGCGGCGAATTTTTATATCAACTGCAGTGTCACTCGGACCCCTTAGCAGTTCCACAGCCCGGTCCAGCCCCTCACCAGTCAGGGAATTACCATCTGCTTCCAGTATCCTGTCCCCGGCAATAATACCGCTTCTCTCAGCGGGAGAATCGGGAAAAGCTTCAAATACAACAATATCGTCATTGGTTTCAATAACCCTGATTCCCACCCCGCCGTAAGAACCTCTTGTATCAAGCAGGAACTCTTCCAGTTCATCGGGGTCGTAGAAACGGACCTGGGGATCATCAATAATATCGATCATGCCCCGGATAGCGCCTTCGATGAGCTTATCATTGTCCACAGGGTAGAAGTAAGTACCGGTAATCCTGTCCAGGGCCTCAAAAAAGATTTCCGCTTCTTCATCAAGCTCTTCATCTCGTTGTTCATACCTGATGATTGTCCTCGGCTGGTCCTCTGTTAACTGACCGGAATCATTGGAAAATAAAAGGTAATTCAAGGCATTGGTCCCGATCAGCAGGACCACAAAAACTATCGACAACCTGAATAGCATTGTTTTATCTAACCGTTCCAAAACCTCGCCCCCAGTCTCCTCAAATCTGTAAACCCTGCATAAGAGGTCCGTTACCTATAATACCACAAATAGTGTTCGATTTGTCTACAGTACAGAACCCCTGTTTCCCGTTTTAGAAAATCAATAACGATCAGCAGTTGCAGTTTAATTAAGCAGCCTAAGTTACTTTCATTTTAAAAAGAACAGCCATCCAAGCAAAGTTGCTGAGATGGCCGGGTAGAGATCTAACTGATCGTTTTCCTGTTAAACTAACTGGCATAAACTTATACCAGGCGGCTTAACGAGCCGGTCCTAGCGTAAGCTTTTTACACTTGCAACCGGTCTGGCCAGGCCTTTTCACAAGCCTGTAACCTGCCTTTAGAAATATTGCATTGGATCATAGCGATGATCCGGTCCTCCACTCGGATAATTGCGAACCGGTGACTTTTCATATTCTCTTACTTCGAAGTGCAGGTGGACGCCCGTGCTGTAACCGGTGGTTCCGGCCCTGGCAATCCGTTCCCCACGACTAACAATATCACCCTTGCCTACCAGGATACTGCTCATATGGGCATACAGGGTAACAGTTCCACCGCCGTGATCGATCATGACGCAATTTCCGTAACCGCCATTCCAACCTGAGTAAATCACTTCTCCCTTTTCAGCGGCCAAAATATAGTTTGCCGCTCCATTATGGGGAGCAATATCGAGCCCACCATGCCAGGCCTGCTGGCCGCTGAAAGGATCCCGTCGCCAGCCAAAACCCGAAGTAATCCTGGTCGGCGGTTCGATAGGCCATTCCAGGTCCCCGTCAACGCCGGAAAACTGGCTTTGCGCCTGGGCGATCAATTCCCGGATCATTGAATCGAGGCGCTGGGCTTCCTTTTCAAGATCTTCAATAGCCTGCAGGTTTTTGGCAATCTCTCCCTGCAGTTCCTCGAGAATAGCTTCCCGGTCGGCTGCTGCCTGCTTCATTTCTTCTTCGTTGGCGGCAACCTGCCGGCGCATATTTTCTAGTTCGGCCTTGTTTTCCTCCAGCTCATCTTTCCAGGCCTGGATTACATCCCTCTCGTCCTGGATTTCTTCAATCAACCTTAAATCATTTGAAGCAATAATGCTCAGGTTGTAAAGCCTGGTCAGAAAATCGGGAAAGCTGTTCGATTCAAAAAGAACTTCCAGGTACGAAACCACACCGTACTGCTGGATAGCCCGCAGGCGAAGATTCAATAATTCTTCCTGGTAGTTGAGCCTTTCTTCCGCTTCGGCAAGCTCTTCTTCGGCATGAGCAATTTCATCTTCTACCCCGGCAATTTCACCATGCAGGCGCTGTTGTTCTTGTTCCAACTCATGAATGCGTCTTTCGAGCTCTTCCAGTTCATCTTTTAAAGCTGCTTCGCGGTTAAGGCGCTGTTCAAGAGCGCTTTTTTCTTCCCTCTTACGCTCTTCAACTTCTTCAAGCTCCTCCTGCCTGGCATCGATCTCATCATTAGTGACCGCCTCAACGGGTCCAAATAATAGGGCAATCACAACAAGCGGCAGGAGCAGGACAGCGATAAAGATTTGTTTCCTGAAACCAATACCGGCAAGCATGATTCTTTTCCTCCCTGATGAAAATTGTGGTACTTCTATCTCTCTATACTCTAAGAAAACGGCCCATAGATAGCATACTACCCAGGATACCGAGCCCGGTACCAAGTGGGATCAAGTATGCAAACAGTTCGGCCATCACTGCCTGCAGCGGCAGCAGGTTGATAAACATCAATTCATTGGCGGCCACCCATTCAACTGAAGTAGCGTACAAATAGTACAGGATTCCCAGGGGCAACGCTGCACCGACCAGCCCCATCATGAGACCTTCCAGGAGAAAAGGCCAGCGGATAAACCAGTTGGTGGCGCCAACATATTTCATTATTGTTATCTCCCTTTTACGCATCATCACGGTCAACTTGATGGTATGGGAAATCAAAAAAACCGCCGTAATAGCCAGACCGGCCATCAGGGCCAGTCCGATTACTTGAATTACCCTGGTTACTTCAAAGAGGTTTTCCACGTAACCCTGGCCGTAGAATACGGCCGATACCCCCGGGTAAGTTTCAAATTCATCGGCCAGCCTGACCACCGCTTCCGGATCTTCCGTCCTTACCTCAAACGAAGCCAGAAGTGGATTATCCAGGGCAGAGTCATAGCCTTCCAGCATTCCTCCCAGCTGCTGCTGAAGGCGGCCCATATGCTCCTCGCTCGATACATATTCAACCCGGTCTACTTCCCGGTGGCCTAAGATTTTTTGCCCCAGCTCTTCAATGGCAGCCCGGTCGGTTTCTTCATCTATATATACGACCATCTCAACTTGCTCTTTTACAGTCTCGGTGATGTGCCTTACATTAAGGTTAACCACCATGAACAGGCCAAGCATAAGCAGGGTTACCATTACAACCCCGGTCGAAGTTATGCACATCCAGCGGTTGCGATAAAGCCCTTTTAAGGTTTCTCCCAGTATATATATGAAGCCGCTAATGAACATTGGAATAAATCCCCTTTTGCTCATCGCCGACCAGCTTACCGTTTTCCAGGTAAAGCACTCTCTTCTTAAAACGATCCACAATTTCCCGGTTATGGGTTGCCACCAAAACCGTGGTCCCGCGCAAGTTGATACTGCGCAGCAGGTTCATAATATCAAGCGCAGTTCCAGGGTCCAGGTTGCCCGTCGGTTCGTCAGCTATGATCATGGCCGGGCGGTTGGCAATAGCCCGGGCCAGCCCGACCCGCTGTTGTTCACCACCGGAAAGATCGGTAATTCTTGCTTTAGCCTTATCCTGCAAGCCGACCAGGTTCAAAACATGAGGAACCCGGCGCTTAATTTCCCGGCGGGAAGCCCCTGTAACAATCATGGCAAAAGCAACATTATCATAAACGGTCCTTTCTTCCATTAACCGAAAATCCTGGAACACCATCCCAATATTTCGCCTCAGATATGGCAGGCGGTGCCTCGGCAGGCGGCCGACATCACGATTAAAAACTTTGAGCACACCTTCTGTAGGCTTTAGTTCCCGGATGATCAGTTTCAAAAGGGTCGATTTTCCAGCCCCGCTTGATCCGACAAAAAAAATAAATTCGCCACGATCAATAAAAAAATTGACGTTGTCAAGGGCCAGCTGTTTACCTTTGCCGTATTTCATAAATAAATTTTTTGCTTCGACCATGCAGAAGATCCTTCCCCTACATACTTTACATAATCCATAATGCTGTTTGTCTTAGGTTTCGACAGTAATTATTTTTATCCTGCCAATCATATAAATATATTAACTTATTTTGCAAATTATTAAAACTGTTAAACCCGGGATTTTTAATTTTGCTGCATTTTCTTGAAGCCTTCTCCGTGCACTTCCGTAGCGTTGCCGATTATGACAAAAGCAGTGGGATCAACTTCATGGATGATCGTTTTCAAATGGGAAGTTTGCTGCCTGGTGACTACACAGAGCAGGACTTCGCGGCCCTCCCCGGTATAACCGCCGCTGGCTTCAATCCGGGTTACCCCCCGACCGAGTTCCTTCAACAACCTGTTGTTAACTTCAGCGCCGCAGCAGGTAATGATAATGGCCTGCTTGGCCAGGCCAAGACCTTCCAGTATGGCATCAACCACCTTAATGCTTACAAAAAGAGCCAGAGCGGAGTACATGGCCGGTTCACTGCCGAAAACAAAAATGGCCAGGGTTAGCACAAAAAGGTCTCCAAAAAACAGGGCTTGCCCGGGGCTAATGCCGGTTACTTTGGCCAGGATCAAAGAAAGTAAAGCTGTCCCCCCGGTGGAGCTGCGGTGACGAAAAATCAGGCCCACGCCGACGCCCATAATCACTCCGCCATATACAGAAGCAAGCAGCAGATCGCCGGTTGCTGTTGGTAAAAAAGGAGCTGTTAAATCTACGGCCAGGGAAAAAATAACGGTCCCGACCAGGCTCTGCACCACCAGGCGCGGGCCAAGGATCTTGTAAGCAAAGATGAAAAGAGGGATATTAAGAATAATGATGGTCAAACCAACGGGGATACCGAGCACATGGTAAGCAAAAACCCCGATCCCGCTGATCCCGCCAGGCACAAGAAAGTTGGGCACCTTGAACATGTTCATACTGACGGCCATGATCAGGCAGCCTGCTGTGATTCCAAGCAGGTCAATGAAATAAAACTTTATATCTGCTTTGCTAACTTGCGGTTTCTTAAGCTTCATTTACTCTCCATTTCGGTTACTCTTTTTGTGCATGCTCAGCCGTGCTTTATTTTGGACAACCACCCTGATTGGCTTATTTCTTTAACGGCACTTTACCCATGGCTTTCCAGCGCAAGTAAGCATCTATGAAAGGATCGAGCATACCGTTCATCACAGCATCCACCTGCCCTATTTCGACCCCGGTGCGATGATCTTTGACCAGGGTGAACGGGTGAAAAGTATAGGTCCTGATCTGGCTACCCCAGGCTATCTCCCTCTGCTGCCCTCTTTCAGCGTCTATCTCTTCCTCCTGTTCCCGGCGGCTTATCTCAGCCAATTTTGCCTGGAGGACTCGCATAGCGCTGTTGCGGTTGCTATGCTGGGAACGGTCATTCTGGCAGGTCACCACCAGGCCGGTAGGGAGATGGGTGATCCGGACCGCTGAATCAGTCTTGTTTACGTGCTGTCCCCCGGCTCCACTGGCCCTGAAGGTGTCGATCTTCAAATCGTCGTAGTTGATTTCATACTCTTCCTCTTCCACCTCAGGGACAACGTCAACTGAAGCAAAAGAGGTATGCCGCCGCTTGGAGGTATCGTAGGGCGAAATACGGATCAGCCTGTGGACGCCTTTTTCAGCTTGCAAATAACCGTAAGCGGCATAGCCGCGGACGATAAAGGTCGCGCTCTTGATCCCGGCTTCATCATCGCTGAGCAGATCAACCAGCTCGACCTCATATCCTTGCTGTTCGCACCACCGGTTGTACATGCGCAGCAGCATTTCCGCCCAGTCTTGCGACTCAAGTCCTCCAGCACCGGGGTGAAGCGATATAATTGCATCATTAAAATCATACTTCCCATTAAGCAGAGTTTCCAGTTCAAGACGATCCAGCCTGTCTTTGATCTCTTTTAGTAAACTTTCAGCTTCTTTCTTCGCTTCTTGGTCATCTTCCTGTCCTTCACCGGCCAGCTCCAGGTATACCTCTGTCTCTTCTATTAATTTTTCCAACTCCTGCAGGGGGCGGATTTTTTCCCGCAGTTCGCCCTGCTGCTTCATAAATTCCTGGGCCCTGGTGCTGTCGTCCCAAAAACCGGGTTCGCTGGCTTTCGCCTCCGACTCTTTAAGCTGTTTTAAGCTGGCATCATATTCAAAGAGAAGCCCTCATTTCCTCAAACCGCTTCTTTTGAAGGGCCAGTTCTTCAAGCTGCTCTTTCAGCATCCTATCACCACTTTCAGGTTTAAAAACCCTATTTATTCTGCCCCGCAGCACTTTTTATATTTTTTGCCGCTGCCGCAGGGACACGGGGCATTGCGCCCCACTTTTTCAACAGAAACCGGTTCCTGCTTGGCCGGTTTTTCCGGCGCAGAACCGCCGGATCCAGTCCCCGCAGCAGAAGCCCGGCCTCCTCCCACTGCAGCCATCCTCTGCCTTTGCCCCCTGAGATCGGTAGCCACGGCTTCCCGCTTGGGAGCCGCCGTTACCCTTACCTGGTAAACGGCGCGGACGACATCATTTTGAACCTGGCAGATCATATCCTCAAACATTTCCGCGCTCTGCATCCGGTACTCTATCAGCGGATTTCTCTGTCCAAAAGCCTGGGTATGGATATCCCGCCGCAGGTCATGCATGACGTCGATAAAATACATCCAGTGGCGGTCAACCGTGCGCAGGAGGACCACCCTTTCTACTTCGCGCATGATCTCCGGGGTCAGTTCCTGCTCTCTTTCTTCATAGAAGGCATACGCTTCATCCCGCAGCAGTTTTTTTACATCTTCCTTTTCCTGGTCAATCAGGTTCTCCAGGGGAATATAGCCTTTTCGAGCAAAAATGTCTTCCGTCCGCTCAAGTAAAGCCCTGGCATCTTCGTCTTCCAGGAACCCTTTTTCCGCCGTATATTCTTCCACCATGCGCTCAATAATTTCATCGACCATGTCCAGGATCGGCTGCCGCATATCTTCGCCTTCCAGGACCCGGCGGCGCTGGCTGTAGATAACTTCTCGCTGCTGGTTAAGAACGTCATCATAGTCGAGCAGGTTTCGCCTGATTTCGAAGTTCCTCGATTCAACTTTTTTCTGGGCATTCTCGATACCGCGACTAACCAGGGAGTGATCGATGGGCACATCTTCTTCAACCCCGAAACGTTCCATCAAGTTGGCAATATTTTCACCGCCAAAGAGGCGCATCAGGTCATCCTCGAGCGAAACAAAAAACTGGGAAGAACCGGGATCGCCCTGGCGTCCTGCACGGCCACGAAGCTGGTTGTCGATACGGCGGCTTTCATGCCGCTCCGTTCCCAGGACATGAAGCCCCCCGGCGGCCACGACTTCTTCCCTCTGCTTCCAGCTTTCTTTTTCCGCTTCTTCCATCAATTTGGCCTGCCGCTCATCCCAGCGTTTTTGCTGCTCATCGTCCAGGTCCGGGTAGTCGGCGCCAAATTCCTTGATCAGTTGTTCCTTGACCAAATATTCCGGGTTGCCACCGAGGATAATGTCGGTCCCCCTGCCGGCCATGTTGGTCGATATAGTCACTGCGCCTTTACGGCCGGCCTGGGCAATAATATAAGCTTCCCGGGTATGGTTAACCGCGTTTAAGACTTCATGGGGAACGCCCTCTTTTTTAAGCATTTTGCTGAGCATTTCTGATTTATCCACCGAGATGGTCCCCACCAGGACAGGCTGGCCCCGGCGCTGGCATTCCTTGATCTCTTCCACTACCGCATTAAACTTGGCCGTCTCGGTCTTGTAAATCAAATCGGACCATTCTTCGCGGATCAGGGGCTTGTTGGTAGGTATGATCACGACATCCATACCGTAAATTTTTTGGAATTCTTCTTCTTCCGTGGCCGCAGTCCCGGTCATGCCGGATATTTTGTCGTACATCCGGAAATAGTTCTGGAAAGTAATCGAAGCCACGGTCCGGGTAGCCGCCTGGACCTCTACCCCTTCCTTGGCCTCAATGGCCTGGTGCAGGCCGTCTGAATAGCGGCGGCCGGGCATAAGGCGGCCGGTGAATTCATCAACGATAACCACCTTGCCATCCTGGACAACATAATCGACATCTTTTTCAAATAAAGAATAGGCCTTGATCAGCTGGTCGAAATAGTGGCGGTGCTGCCCGGCTTCTTCTATTTCTTCAGCAGATTCAACCTCAGTATCTTCCTGTTCGTCATGGTCATCATCAAGATAATCTTTGTCTTCTTCTTCTGCCCTGGCTTTACCCAGGCGCAGGATATTGTTCAGCTCGGGATTAACCCTTTCCAGCTCCCGGTAGCCTTTATCTTTAATATCAGCCAGCCTGGTGGTTTCATCGATGATATAATAAAGCTCTTCATCGAGGTGGGGGAGTCTTTTTTCAGTCATCAGGCGGTGCTTGGTCCGCTCCACCAGTTTTTCCACACCGGGCTCTTTCAGCATTTTCATCAGCTTCTTGTTTTTGGGAGAACCGCGCCTGGCCAGGAGCAATTTTTCACCGGCTTCTTCTTCATTGCCGGAATCAAGGTCTTTTCGGGCTTCATTCAGAAGGTCATTGATCAGCTTGCCTTGCCGGCGGATTAAGTGTTCTACTTCGCTTTTCCAGCGACCGTAATCCTCCTTGCTTTCAACCCTGCTGCTGATGATCAGGGGAGTCCGGGCTTCATCAATGAGGATGCTGTCCACTTCGTCAATTATGGCATAATGATGACCGCGCTGGACCATCTGGTCCTTGTAAAGCACCATGTTGTCGCGCAGGTAATCAAATCCCAGCTCGTTATTGGTGGCATAAACTATATCGGCCAGGTATGCGTTGCGGCGATCTTCCTGTTCCAGGCCCTGCACTACCAGGTCTACCGAAAGACCCAGCATTTCATATACCGGTCCCATCCAGTTCCTATCTCTCCGGGCCAGGTAGTCGTTAACAGTTACAATATGGACACCTTCCCCGGTAAGGGCATTAAGGTAAGCCGGCAGGGTAGCTACAAGCGTTTTCCCTTCACCGGTCTTCATTTCGGCTATACGGCCCTGGTGCAGAACAACAGCTCCCATAACCTGAACGTCAAATGGGCGCATGCCGGTTTGCCGCTGTGCCGCTTCCCGGGCCAAAGCAAACGCTTCAGGAAGAATATCGTCTTCACTTTCCCCTTTCTGCAGCCGTTCCCTTAAATATTCTGTCTGCTCGGGAAACTGCTCATCGGGAAGCGAAGAAGCCCATTGTTCCAGGGCATTGACCTGATCTACGTATTTTTGTAAGCGGCGCACCTCTTTTTCATTTGGATCGCCGAATATTTTCTTAAAAAAAGCAGCCATGTTTGAGCTCTATAATCTCCTTTATCTTTATAATAATTAAACGCATAACGCCTGCTCCCTGAATACCCTTGCCGGCAGCAAAAAGTTGCTTCCTGCAAGCTGCAGGCAAATACAGCGCCCGGCCAGGCAGGTGCAGCCTGGAATAATTCCGGTGAATGCGCCATTTATTTATGCTACCTAATTTTATCACATGCTGAACCAAAGCAACAAGATTCATGAGGTTTAAGAAGCAAAGCCGGCCGCTTCAGGATCAATCACTGCCCGGGGCCAGTTCACAGATCAGGGCCCACAAGCTCCCGGATACCAGGGAGTGCCCTCCCAGGATGATCGGAATGGGGCACTCCCCGGCCAGCCTGGTAAATTCACTCAGCCAGGGATGCTCTATTTCCTGCCATAAGCCCAGGTCGGATAAAAACCGTTCCCGGTCGGAGAATTCATACTTGTAATGGTACATCAGCACCCTGCTGTCGATAAAAGCACAGCGGGCCACCCGTGGAAGGTAATCAAACAAATTTTCCAACCCGGCATGGTCGAGAAGGAGTCCGAGCAGGGAGATTACCTCCTTGGACTCAATGCGTCCCAAAGATTTCATGCCCCGTTCCTCGGAAAAAACCCGCAGACGAAGTTTCAACAGGGCATTAAGGCGCTCAATCACCGGGGCCCCCACCCTGCCGATCAAGGCTACATCTTCATACTCGTCTTTTAGAACTGCTTTTGCCGCCGCCAGCTTGCTGCCATCCAGCCCCAGGCTGTCCAGGGCTTGCCTGGTGCGCGGGCCGGCAAAAGGCCCTTCACCAAGGACCAGCAGATCGGCCGGGGTATCGATATCGAACAGCAGGCCCAGGGTGTGGGGCATGAGCTCCATCTCCAGCCCCAGCTGATCACGCAGGGTCATGGCCAGGCTGTTATCCTTAGCCGGCAGTTCGGCGCTGCCAAAATTTTCGGGTACCGTAAAAGCGATCATGTCAACCGACTGGGTATTGTTGGTATAAACAAACTGCTCTCGATCGAGCAGTTTGCGGCAGATCATATTCAGTTCTGTCACTGTTACCAGGGGGCATCCCGCACCGTTCAGGCAAAAAACCTTTTCCAGCCCGTGCTGCTTTACCGCTGCCTGTAATTCCCGGCCATAGTGAAATTGATCTGTGGCCGTAAAATTAAGCAGGACTCTTGCTCCCAGTTCTTCGGCAGACTCCACCAGTTCCGGCCGGTTGGTATGCAGGTAGACCTCTTCCAGGAGGGGAACCTGTTGCATTTTTTCCAGGTTGTCAAGCAGCGCTGCCTGGCGAACCTGAACCATCATTTCTTCAACCCGGCTTTGCGGCCGGGAACCTTCAAAAATTACTGCGCTTACTTTCTTCTCCATAGTTCTGAACCTCTTCCCGGGGCAGGCCAGGTAACCGGGAGGCCTGCCTTACCGGACAAAACCAGATCATTTATTCAGGTTCAATCAGCCCGTAATTACCGTCTTTACGGCGATAGACAACATTAGTGGCATCAGTTTCGGCATTGGCAAAGACGAAAAAGTTATGACCCAGTAAATCCATCTGCAGAATCGCTTCTTCTACAGTCATAGGCTTTAGAGGAAACCGCTTGGTCCTTACTACCTGGGGCCTGTCTTCTTCTTCAGCCTCCTCAGCTTCAATAGCCGCCTGCTGCTCATTCAAATTTTTAACACCCTGCTGCCGTTTCTGCTTGTGCATGCGGGTTTTATATTTTTTAATTTGCCGTTCCAGCTTATCAACAACCTGATCTATTGAAGCATACATATCCCCGGTTGATTCTTCGCCGCGCAGGATCATGCCATTCAGGTTGACGGTTACTTCTACAATATGTTCTTCGCGAATAATGCTCATTACGACCTGGACGTCGGCATTCGTGTCAAAATGCTTGTCCAGCTTGCCCAATTTCTTATTGGCATAGTCGACCAGTGAAGGGGTAGCATCGATGTTTTTTCCGCGAACATTTATTTTCATTACGATCAACCTCCCATTTAATATAGAACTCTATATTACTACATTAAGTATTCCCCAGTCCAGTAGAAAATCCTGCCTAAATAATTTGTTACCGCTATCAGCCGTGCATTATTTTGGACAGGTGACATTGCGCTAGAGCGGTTGCAATGGCCGGCGAAGCAAAGGTTGTAGCTGGTCAGCATATTACTACCATTTGTCCAGGCCGCCGTAAAACCCGTTACTCTGCATAACCCTGGTATTGGGGTTATAAGCAAGAGCTGCACCGTAAACTATAGCCCCGGAAAGGCTCAGAATTGATGCCGCTTCTTTCATAGTCGAGCCGGTGGAATAAACATCATCAACCAGCAGCACCTTTGTCCCGGAGTAATCACCCTGCAGGCACCTGAAAGCCCCGCGAACATTTTCATGCCTTTCCCGGCGAGAAATTGAAGTCTGGGAACGGGTCTGCTTTTCTTTAATCAGCAGCTTGCGGAAGGGGATTTTGAGTGAACGGGCAGTGTGGCGCGCCAGGAGGGCGGCCTGGTTATAACCCCTTTCTTTTTCCCGCACAGGATGAAGGGGAACAGGCACAACCAGCCCGGGGTTGCAGTAATCATGGTCGATGATTTCTCCGGCCAACCAGGTCGCCAGGGGAGCAATAACCGCCTTCCGGTTCTTGTACTTTAGATCGTGCACCAGGCGCCGCCAGCGTGAATCGTAAAGGGCAATCACAAACAGGCCGCGCAGGGGCATTTCTTCCACCGGGCAAAAACAGGGCGCTTTTCCCCGAAAAACACCCTCACACCAGGGACAGATCCTGCCGCCGGGTTTATAAAACTGCAGGCAGGCAGTGCAAAGAGGCCGCCGGTTTGGGGCGGGCAGCACCTCCCTGCAGAACAAGCACCGCCGGGGAAAGAGGTAACTGGCAGCTATGTCAAGCAGGCCCGGTGGTGAATCGCAAGCGCGAGAAGGACCACCTGGCACACAGTATTTCCCGGCACTATCATTGCCGGTTTTTTTACTCCCTGCCCTGGTGGAAGGCTTTTCCCCCGGGTTAATACCCCGGCCGGGCATCAATCGAGTTCCTCCATTTTAAGGCGCCCGTCTAAAAAGGTGTACCTGTCTTCAGCCCTGGTATTGCGGACTGCAATGGCCAGGGCCTTTTTGCTTCCAACCAGCACAGCCAGCTTTTTGGCCCTGGTAATCCCGGTATAAAGCAGGTTTCTCTGCAGAAGCATGTAATGCTGGGTTAATACAGGCATAATGATAACCGGGTATTCACTGCCCTGGCTTTTGTGGACTGAAACGGCATAGGATAGGACCAGTTCATCAAGTTCAGTAAAATCATAAACCACCGGCCTGTCCATGAGCACATCACGGAAGGTGACAACCAGTTCAGCCGTTTCCCGGTCGATAGCTGTAACCAGCCCGATGTCACCGTTAAAAACTTCTTTCTGGTAATTGTTGCGGATCTGCATGACCTTATCCCCCAGGCGAAAAACATTACCCCGGGAAGCGGTTTCGATTTTATCCCGTCCAGGGGGGTTCAAGGCCTGCTGCAGCAAAATATTAAGCCGGTCCACCCCGGCCGCTGTTTTACGCATTGGGGTGAGGACCTGCAGGTCAAGGAGAGGATCGTAAGGGCCGTAGTTGGGCAGCCTTTCCCGGCACAGCTGCACGACCAGTTCTGCAGATTGCTCTGGATCTTCTTCATGCATGAAAAAGAAATCTTTTCTCTTCACGTTCAGGTAAGGCATCTCACCCTGGTTGACCCGGTGGGCATTTAAGACAATCATGCTTTCCCGGGCCTGGCGGAATATGTAACCGAGGCGAAAACACTGGAGCTCACCGGAACCAATCAGGTCACGCAGAACATTGCCAGCACCTACTGCCGGAAGCTGATCGACATCACCAACCATGATCAAGCGGCAGCCGGAAGGCAGCGCTTTAAGCAGGTTATGCATCAGCAACAGGTCAACCATGGAAGCCTCATCAATAATTACAACCCGGGCATCAACAGGATTATCCTCGTTACGTTTAAAAGTAAATCCTTCTCCTTCGACAAAACTGTATTCCAGGAGGCGGTGAATGGTGAAAGCTTCCTGGCCGGTAGCTTCGGTCACTCTTTTTGCGGCCCGGCCTGTAGGGGCTGCCAATAGCACTTTCTGCCTGAGCAGTTTGAAGGTGGAAAGTAAAGCCTTGATCGTGGTAGTTTTCCCGGTCCCGGGGCCGCCGGTAACAATCAGAACCCCGTTATGCAAGGCTTCATCGAGAACTTGCAGCTGTTCCTCGGTTAAATGGGGATAATCATGCTTAACAGATCCCAGGGCCTGGCTCGTTTCAATGGGAGTATAAGGTTGAGCAAGCTTACTTAAACGGAGGAGCAGGCGAGCAGAATTTTTTTCAGCATAATAAAATGGAGCGTAATAAACAGCTTCCGTATCTGCAAGCTGTTCGCAAAACAATCTTTTTTGTTTGACCATCTCCCGGAGCTGCCGGTCCAGGTAAGGTTCGCCAATGTTTTCATCAGCGCCGTCAAGCAGTTCTTTGACTCGTTCAAACAAAACTTCACGGGGCAGGTAAACATGACCCTGCTCGGCAGCCCGGCTGAGGGTGTAAGCAATAGAAGCCTGGATCCTTTCCGGCGCATCTTTCGGCAAACCCAGCTTGAGGGCAATTTTATCCGCTGTTTTAAAACCGACCCCAAATATGTCATCAGCCATGCGGTAGGGATTTTCCTTGACCTGCCGGATGGTGTCAGAACCGTAGCGGCGATAAAGCCGCATCGCCTGGCTGACACCGATCCCGTAGCCCTGCAGAAAAACCAGCACATTTTGAACGTCTTTGTACTGCCGGTAACTCTTCAAGATGTCGGCAGCCTTCCTGGCCCCGATACCTTCGACTTCCTGCAGCCGGCCCGGTTCATATTCCATAATATCCAGGGTGTCCAGGCCGAAATGATCGACTATCTTGTCAGCGGTAACCGGCCCGATCCCTTTGATCAAGCCTGAAGAAAGGTAGCGTTTGAGGCCTTCCTCGGTAGCCGGCAGCAACCGCTCCCATTGATCTACTGCCAGCTGGCGCCCATAACGGGGGTGCACCTGCCACTGGCCCTTTATGAGCAGGTTTTCTCCTTCCTGCATAGGTGGGAAATTGCCCACAATAGTAACAGTTTTGCTGTCACGGCAGCGCAGAACACCTACCAGGTAGGAGCTCTCATCACTGTAAAACCTGATCTTTTCCAGGGTTCCTTCAATTCGCTCCAGGAAAACGCCCTCCTGCATCATCGGTCCGTCATTATTTTCTCCACCACACCTGCCCTCTCCCCATTGGGAAGAGGGCAGGTGTAAGTAGTTCTTAATCTCATCTCCGCTGCACTCCGGTTAGCGGAGATTCATGCTTTATTCAATGTATCAAACTTGAAGCCTAACCTCAAGCTTATAATTTAGAGCGCTTCTTTCAACTGCTCAACTTTGTCCAGCCGCTCCCAGGTTAGGTCCAGTTCAGGACGCCCAAAGTGGCCATATGAGGCCAGCTGGCAGTAGATCGGGCGCCGCAGCTGCAGGTTATCGATTATAGCTGCAGGGCGGAGATCAAAGTGCTTGTTGATCATTTCTTCGATACGTTTGACCGGTACTTTCTCTGTCCCGTAAGTCTCAATCATCATTGAAACAGGATGGGCTACCCCGATAGCATAGGCCAGCTGGAGCTGGCACCGGGAAGCCAAGCCGGCAGCCACGATATTCTTGGCAACGTAGCGGGCGGCATAAGATGCAGAACGGTCAACCTTGGTCGGGTCCTTACCGGAAAACGCTCCTCCACCGTGCGCAGCATAACCTCCGTATGTGTCGACGATGGTTTTCCTTCCGGTTAATCCGGCGTCTCCCTGCGGCCCACCGACAACAAAGCGGCCGGTCGGGTTAATATAAAACCGGGTTTCCGGCTTGATCAGCTTTTCAGGGGCAATTTCACGGACAACAAGCTCGACCAGGTCTTTTTCAATCTTGTCCAGGCTTACTTCGTCACTGTGCTGGGCCGATACAACTACATTATCGAGACATACCGGCTCACCGTTTTCGTAAACCACCGTAACCTGGGTCTTGCCGTCCGGCCTGAGGTAATCCAGTACCTCTTCTTTCCTGATATCGGTCAGCCTCTGGGCCATCTTATGAGCCAGGGCAATCGGCATAGGCATTAACTCGGGGGTTTCTTCACAGGCATAACCAAACATGATTCCCTGATCCCCGGCGCCAACCTGGTCATAATCATCTTTTTGCTGTTTTTGCCTGGTTTCATAAGCCTCATCTACACCCTGGGCAATATCAGGGGACTGCTCGTCAATGGAAGTAAGCACAGCACATGTTTCACCGTCAAAGCCAAACTTTGCCCTTGTGTAACCGATGTCCAGCACTTTCTGCCTGACCAGCTGGGGAATGTCTACGTAACACTCGGTGGTAATTTCTCCGCAAACCAGGACCAGGCCGGTGGTAACCATGGTTTCCGCGGCTACCCTTCCCATAGGATCCTGATCCATAATCGCATCCAGTATAGTATCGGAAATCTGGTCGGCCAGTTTGTCAGGGTGTCCTTCCGTTACCGATTCCGATGAAAACAAATAATTATTTTGATGCACTAAGTTCTCCTCCTTAGAATTTGAAATGCTTATATTTGAGCTTTTTAAGCCTGCGTCAGACAAATTCCGCTTAAAACGGCAGTCCTGCTTGACGGGATATATTATTCCCTGCTTTTTATTTGCCGCCATACCATTAATGCGCCTGACTTCATCCAGGTTAATAATAACCCACTAATGGCATAGGGGCATACAACACCCCTGTTAACACCACCTTTCCAAGCTCTTTTTGCAGGTCCCGTAAACGAAAAAAACCTCTTGCTCAAGAGGCCTTTTAGGCACCTCTCATCTCCCGGGGAAAGACCCCCGCAGCAATTAGCACCGTGATCAAACGACCGGTTGCCGGGATTCATCGGGGCTGTCCCTCCTCCGCTCTCGATAAGAGTTAAAATATTATATTATAATACTATGATACAACAGCACGTTGTAAAAGTCAATTTTACCGGCAGGGCAAAAATTGAACTATAAATTAAGAGTAAATTAAGGAACTATCCTTTGTTGTTTTTGCCTGTTATGCTTGTTGTGC
>CAYWIY010000002.1:0-48748 GCA_964458455.1 uncultured Syntrophomonadaceae bacterium
GCCTGGAACATAATAGCATAAGTAGCCGGGCAAGGCAAGCTAGTGACAAGCATTTTCAACTATGTGATTCTTCCTGGTAAGCAGGGTTGCGCTTGATAATTTCCAGGATTCCCCTGGCTGTGCCAGCTACTGGAACTGCAAGGACCATACCGAGGAGCCCGGCCAAACTTCCTCCCATCAGGATCGCAACAATAATTGTAATCGGACGCAGCTTAATTATCCTGCCCAAAACTACCGGGGCCAGGAACATGCCGTCAACAACCTGGATTGCTACATAGATAAGAATAATCAGGAATGGTGAGGGAGTTAACGGGGAAAAACTTAACAACAAAGCGGGTACGGCCGCAATATAAGGGCCGATATAAAGAATAAAATTAAAGACACCTGCTATCAGCCCCAACAGCATAGCATAAGGCATGCCAATAATAAGCAGTACTATACTGGTTATTATTCCAACAGCAAAACAGCGGATCAAAGAACCCCGAATGAAAATGCCTACATTTAAATCCAGGACCTCTATCAATTCTTTAACCAGCGGCCTTTGCCTGACAGGAACTAAGTCTATCAACTGCTCCCTGACCAGGTGAAAATCGTAGAGCAAATAAAATACCAGGAAAAGAATCAAAAAGAAATCGACTGCTCCCACGATAAGTTGCAGGGAAGCTTCTGCAATGTATTCGATCCCCTGGTGGATATTATCAGACAGGCCTACCAGGTAACTCCTCACTTCTTCTTCTACCTCAAAAATAATAATCTGCTGTGAAAGCCAGGAAATATAATCCTGAAAACGAGCAAGGTAATGGGGAAAGCTTTCGATTAGCTCAGTTGCCTCAAAATAGATAATCGGGACAATCAAGCTAACAATAAGCGCACAGGTGAGCAGAAATACAAGAAAAACCAGTGCCGTTGCCAGGCCGTGTTTCATGTTAAACTTTTTTTTCAAGAACACGAGCAGGGGATAAAAGATATAAACAATCAGGGTACTGATCAGGAGCAGCGCCACCACCCAGGAAATGCTGTAAAGCAGCAGAGCAGCTCCACCCAGTATTATCAGCAGGGTAAGCAGCCTAATAGTAAAGGTCCATTGTTTATCCAGGGAATGCAATTTGTGATCAATCCGCCTATCTTATTGGCGAAACCTGAAAAACAAGACCTCGCCATCTTCTACAGCATAGTCACGCCCTTCAACCCTGGCCAGCCCTTTTTCGCGAGCTCTTGCCAGGCTTCCTTCCTCTAAAAGTTCACTCCAAGAAATTACTTCAACATTGATAAAGCCGCGCTCCATATCTGTATGCACTTTGCCGGCAGCGTCCACGGCCCTGATCCCGGCCGGCACTACCCAGGCCCTGGCTTCATCACCTTTGACGGTGTAAAAAGTAGATAACCCAAGGTGATTATAACATTTCCTCAGCAGCACCTCTGTGCGGCTTTCTTTCATCCCGTAAGCCTCTAGAAAAGTCTTTTTTTCATCTGCCTGCAGCTCGGTAAGTTCAGCCTCAAGTGCTGCACAGGTTGGAACAACCGGCGCTTCAGGAGGGAAAAAAGACATGTCAGGATCTAAAAAGGATTCTTCATCCAGGTTATAGATGTAGATCATTTCTTTGAGAGTCAATAAAGAAAGCTGCTCTAATACAGCTTTGTCCTCTTTAGAAAAATCAAGATGTTTTATGAACAATCCCTGGTTCAAATGCTCCTCAAAGCGCTTGAGAACTTCCAGCTCCTTGTGAGCTGTCTTTTCGCCACTTTTTAACTTTGGCTCAACCTTTTGCCGCCTTCTGCCCACAACTTCAAGGTCAGCCAGGCATAGTTCCAAATTGACCGTATCCAGCCTCGCTAGCGGGGTTTCAGTATCTGTCGGTTCCAGGTCAAAACCTCCGACAACATGAACAAGGAGATCAACATCCCTGAGGTGACCCAGGAACTGGTTACCAAGCCCTTCTCCCCTGCTGGCACCCTTCACCAGGCCGGCCACATCAAATATTTCAATGGTGGCCGGGGTTACTTTGTCAGAGTTACTTACTTCAGCAAGGGCGCTTAATCTTTCATCAGGCAAAGGAACTACAGCTTTATTGGGGTCTATAGTAGAAAAAGGATAGTTTTCAATGGTTACATCGAGCGCCGTCAGAGCTTTAAAGATCGTTGATTTACCGGCATTTGGCAGCCCAACAATACCGCAGCTCCACGCCATAATTATACCTCCTTGTTAAAGAGTCTCCTGGTCATCGCCGGACTCGGAATAAATCGCCTTGACACGACGCTCAAATCTAGAACGTGGCATCAACACACTTCTCCCGCAGTTAACACATTTAATTCGAAAATCCATGCCAACCCTGACAATCCGCCAGCAGTTAGAGCCGCAGGGATGACCTTTTTTCATCTGGACTAACTGGCCAACACGGTAATCAGCCATTTTTAATTACCACCAGCTTTATAGCTTTTCCAATACGCTGTTGATCTGATCGAAAACCCCGTCTATATCCTGGTTGCCGTCAATCTTGCTCAGAAGGCCGCGCTCCTGGTAAAACTCGACCAGGGGCTCAGTTTGCTTTTTATAAACCTCAAGCCTTTCTGTAACCGTGGATAGAGAATCATCATCACGCTGGTACAGATCCCCGCCGCACTGATCACAAACATTGCGGACCTTTGGAGGTTTGTATTTTACGTGATAATTTGCTCCGCAATCACCACAAACCCTACGCCCCGTGAGACGTTCTATCAATTCATTTTCATCAACCTCGATTAATAAAACTCTATCTATCTGGGCACCTACATCCGGAAGCACCTGTTCCAGGAATACTGCCTGATCAACAGTACGGGGAAAACCGTCTAAAAGGGCACCGTTAGCACAGTCCGGTTCCATCAACCTGTCTTTAACTATTTCTACAACCAGGTTGTCGGGAACCAGCTGACCCTGATCCATGTATTCACGTGCTTTTTGACCCAAAGTAGAGCCTTCTTTTACAGCCTTCCTTAAAATATCGCCCGTAGCAATGTAAACAAGGCTATACTTTTGAACGATCATTTCCGCCTGCGTCCCTTTACCTGCTCCTGGTGGCCCTAAAAGAATTGTCAGCATGTCAATACCTCGCTTTTCAAGACTAAAAAATTTAGATTCTTGCTTTATAGGATACAAATAACTAAAATTCTTCTTTTTACTTCTAATTCCTGCCGGGGGCCATTAAAATCAGCCCAAAAGAAATTATTCAAACATGAAAACAGGAAGCATAATAATTTGCTTCCTGCTACTTCTAATACTACATTATCATTGTACCCGGTTGTTAAAGGGCTCTTTCTTTGGACTTAGCTTCACCTAAGGGGCTTTGATGCTTGCTTTGTTCCGCCCCTTCCGTCTCAAGATGGCTATAAGTCTTTTCTTTTTTAACCTGGGTTCCGGCAGGCTCTTCTTTATTCTCCATTTCCATTGTTCCGGAAAGGACGGCCCCTTCTTCAACTACAAGGGCGTTAGCTTTAAAAGATCCAACAGCATTGCCTGTTCTTTTTAATTCTAGCTTACCTTCTGCCTCTAAAGTTCCTTCAAAGTGACCGGCTATAGTAATGTTACGGGCTTTTATCTCTACTAACGCCCGGCCCCCTTCACCGACTACGACATCACCCTGGTTTGTAATCGTGCCTTCAGCCTCTCCATCAATCCGAATCAACCCTTTTCCATTGATGGTGCCGCTAAAAACAGTATCCTTGCCAATGATAGTGTTAACCTTGTCAGACGGGACTTCCATATTGTCTTTTTTAAACAAGCCATTATCCTCCTTTGAATAATTTCTGCTTAATGCCTTGCTACTCCAGGTATCTTTCCGGGTTTACAGGCGAGCCTTCATTATGAACTTCATAGTGAAGGTGCACACCGGTGGTCCGCCCGGAAGCACCCATATAACCTATAGTTTCGCCCCTCTCAACTTCATCCCCCTTGTTCACGGCAAATTCAGAAAGATGAGCGTAATAAGTTTCATAGCCATGCCCGTGATCTATGATCAGGAGGTTTCCCAGGCTGCCCCGGTAACCGGAAAAAGTAACTTTTCCATCTGCGGTGGCCCAGATAGGCGACCCGCGGGATCCTATTATATCAACCCCGGTATGGAATTGATACCCGCTGCCGTAAGGAGTCGATCGCATACCATAACCTGAAGTAATACGACCCCTGGCAGGCCAAATTGAAGGCTTCGCTTTTGCCCGCTCTGCATATTCACCCAATAAATCGAGTGTGTCAGAGCGCTCCGGCACAATATTTTTAAGCACCTCTATATTACCGGCGGTTCTATCGAGCAAGTCGCCGCCGGATTGATCTTTATCAAAAGGCCTTTCGTATGCCAGCGGGCCGGCATGCTGGTAGGGATGGGGGTTTGAATTAGCAGCATAACCATTAGTTCTTATATTAGAAGAGTTATTACTGGAATCAGACTGGTTTTCTAAAACTTCATCCATTTCCTCTTCTTCCAGTTCAAGTTTTTCGGTAACGAACTCTACCAGCTCGTCGACATCGCGCAGCTGCCTCATCATCCTTTCAGTTTCTATTGCCAGCGAATCTATTTCTTCTTGCTGGGCCCGGTTTAACTCTCTTAACGCCTGGGCTTCCCGGGCTTCTGCCGCAGCTTTCAAATAGGCGTACCCGAGGGCACTGAACCCGGCCACACCTAGGACCAGGATTGCAACGGCAATCTGAACCACGAACAGTGGCAGCCGCAAGCTAAAGGTGGCCTCCTCAGAGTGAGGAACAATCATAATTGTAAAACAACGTTTTTCCTTCTTCGGTGACATAAATACAACTACTCCTTGGCAACAACTTCGACATAAAAGATGGTTTGTGTAAAACTAAACGTTAAAAAAATCGGGTGACCAAAAATACCACTACTGGTATTCTCCCCCGACAATATTCACTCTCCAATTATAACACACGAGATCGAGACCGCACAAACTCACAGGGAAATTGCATTGAATAATTACTATTGGAATTGCAATGATCATCAGGCCTTATCAACATTACCTGCCGGAAACTATATCTATAAATGCCGGAAAATAGTTTCACGTGAAACATTTACTAAAGTCCTTCAGGCAGAAGTTTCGATACAACCCTCTCAAGATCTTCGTCCCCATAATAATATATTTCAATCGAACCGCCTTTACTGCCCGGCTTGATCTTGACTTTTGTTCCCAGTGTTCTCTGCATTTGCAATTGCAATTCCGCATGCTCAGGATCTAAACGGGCTTTATTTCCGGTGTCCTCTTCTTTTTTAGTCTCGCCTGTACTATTTAATTTTGTAACCAGTTTCTCTGCTTCCCGTGCTGTATAGCCATCTTTAACAATTAAAGCGGCCGCCTCTTCTTGTTTTTGCTGATCATCAATAGCCAGTAAGGGGCGGACCTGCCCGGGCGTCATCTCATTTTTAGAGAGCATATGCAATACTTTTTTAGATAATCCCAACAAGCGGACGCTGTTGGCAATTGAGGGCCTGCTGCGTCCCAGGCGGCGCGCTAGCTCGTCCTGGGTATAATTATATTCCTTCATCAATCTTTTATAGGCCATTGCTTCATCAACCGGGTTTAGATCTTCTCTTTGCAGGTTTTCTATCAAGGCAATTTCAAGCATCGTCTTCCTGTCTACAGGCTTGACTATAGCCGGTATGGTTTTTAACCCGGCCTGCTTTGCAGCCCGGCATCGCCTCTCACCTGCTACCAGTGTAAAAGTTTTTCCGTCATCATCCGGCGAAACAACAACAGCCTGCAATACACCGTGCTCCTTTATTGAGACCGTAAGTTCCTTAAGTTTTTCATCATCAAATTCACGGCGTGGCTGATATGGATTAGGCTTTATGAGATCAAGAGATAATTCATTTGTTTCGGAGCTCTCATCCATAACTTCCGGTATTAATGCCCCCAGACCTTTACCCAAACGTTTCTTTTCTGGCATTTTCTAAAACCTCCCGGGCTAAAGAAAGATGAAGTTTTGCCCCCTTGCTTTGCGGATCATATTCCAGGATATGCTGTCCATAACTGGGGGCTTCACTTAAGCGTATATTACGCGGTATTATCGTTTCATAAACATATTGCTTAAAATAATTCCTGACCTCTTCTGCTACCTGTTCCGATAATTTAGTACGTGTATCATACATGGTCAGGACCACTCCCTCAATAACCAGCTCCTCGTTAAGGTGTTTACGAACCAGGTGAATAGTATTCATTAGTTGCCCCAGGCCTTCCAAAGCATAATACTCACATTGAATCGGGATCATTATGCCGTGTGCTGCATTCAGGGCATTTAGGGTAAGTAACCCCAACGAAGGGGGACAATCAATAATGATGAATGTATAATCATCAACCAACGACTCCAGGGCCTTCTTAAGCTTATCTTCACGCGCAGTCATGGAAACCAGTTCTATTTCGGCTCCTGCCAGCTGAATGGTCGCCGGCACCAGGACCATATTCTCCCACTGGGTAGGCAGGATGACATCCTGCACCGGCTGATCATCAATTAAAACATTATAGATACATGTTTTTAAATTTTCCCTGGCCAGCCCCACACCACTGGTAGCGTTTCCCTGGGGATCAATATCTATAAGCAGCACTTTTTCTCCCATTGTAGCCAATGAAGCGCTGAGGTTAATAGCAGTGGTAGTTTTTCCTACGCCGCCTTTTTGATTTGCAATAGCAATTACCCGGGCCATATTATATCTCTCCTATCGCTTAGGTGATTAGTTTTACTTCTTAACTAGAACCTACTTTTTTCCCTCCTGAAGCATTTCCCTGGTTAACCTTATGTTTACCTCGATATAATCCGGCTCCACAGTTTCATCAACCTCCGGATATAAACCGGAACTTTGGATCATAGCAACCGCTTCCCTGATTGTGTTTAGCACTATACGCATATCCCTGATGATTGGCTTTGAGCCTTTTGCTTTATTTTGCCCTTCCTTTTCACCGCTGATTTTTTCTATTCTTTTTTCTGCCTGGTTAACAGTTAACCCCCGGTGTTTTATTTCTTCGATCATTTTCAGTTGCGTTTCTTCACTATCGAGCCTGAGCAAGGCACGGGCGTGCCTCTCAGAAAGGTTATGCTCCTGCAGTTCTTTACGCACTGATTCAGGCAGCTTAAGTAGCCTTATTTTGTTAGCTATGGTTGATTGGCTTTTTCCTAATCTTTGCGCCAACACTTCCTGGGTTAAGTTAAAGTTCTTCATCAGGCTTGCATAACCATTTGCCTCTTCCATTATGTTTAAATTTTCTCTCTGCAAATTTTCAATTAGAGCGGTTGTGGCCATGTCGTTATCGGTCAGGGTTTTCACTGCTGCGGAGATTTTTTTCCACCCCAGCTTTTTACAGGCCAGGTAGCGGCGTTCTCCAACTACCAGTTGATAATTACTTCCAACCCTGCGCACCACGATAGGCTGAATTAACCCTGATGCTTTTATTGACTGGGCCAGTTCATCAATTTTTTCCTGAGTAATATCCCGCCTTGGTTGAAAGGGATTAGGTTTAATCCGATCAATATCGATGGCCAGGACTTTATCAGTCGCGGGTTCAATTTCTGCTGCAGATAATTGTGGATTCCATTTTTCTGACATTAACTCAACATCCTTTTTGCTCACTTTTTAAAGAGCCTGGTTATAAATAAACACATTCTTTTCTTCATCTTTTAATTTGACAGTGTTTTGTTCTTTCCTTCTATTAATAATCTAATCCTCAACATTAATTACTTTATAGGCTTGCGGGAGGGAACTCCTGCCCGGCGCGGATACTTTGACGGAGTTTTGCCGCTTTTCCTGATATTATAAAGCACTCTTTCCTCACCGTCTTGCAGCTTGTAGGCCCATTCCCACTCTAATTCTCCACCACATGTTGCTAAAGCTTTATCAGCTTCTATTATCTCATTCTTTCCTTTCGGGCCTTTATAAAAAAGCCCTCTGCCTCCTGTTTTCAAGAGCGGCAAAGCCATTTCTACCAGGACCGCCATTTCTGCTACAGCCTTGCTCAAAACCAAATCATATTTTTCCCTGTGGCTATAGTTCTGCCCATAATCTTCCGCTCTTCCACACAATACATAAATATTTTCCAGGTTTAGCGTTTCTATTAATTCTTTTAAAAAACTGGCCTTTTTCCGGTTTGAATCCATTAAATACATTTCTATCCCGGGCTTGCATATTTTTAAAGGAATCCCGGGAAGCCCCCCACCACTGCCAAGATCTATTACTTTTATACCAGGATCAAGGTCTGTTCTTTTTAAGATTTTTATTGAATCATATATTTGATACCATATTATGCCCTCCACACTCTTTTCGCCGGTGAGCCGTATTTTATTTAAACCTTCTAGCAGTGATATTACGTACTTGGCCACCCTGGTTTTTTTTTGAGCATCAATCTCATTTAATTTTAAAGCCGCAAACATTTCTTCCACTTGTTCTTGAACCTGTCCATGCATGTTCACTCAAACTCCAATCACCAATAAATAAACCGTTACCAGGCCATAGCCTTGCTGCAGCAATTCCTGCTTTAACTTACCGCAATTATAATTTATGTATCCGGTATCACCATTCCAGGATACTTATCACTAGCCTGTTGAAGCTTTAGCAGGTGCTATCATACTAAAATCACTTGCCAAGGCAAAACTCTGTAAAGATTTTATCAAGCAAATCTTCGTTAACAGTATCTCCGGTAATTTCGCCCAGCTTATACCATGCGTTCTGCATTTCCAGGCTTACAATCTCCAGCGGTTGCTCTTTAACTGCGTCGATAGCTTTATTGATATGCTCTACTGCTTCCCTGATCGCCTGTTCATGCCTGATGGATACCACTACAGGGCTTTCACTGACTGTTTCCTCACCAAAAATACGATCCAGTTCTGCTGTCACCGCTTCTTCAAGATCTTTAATACCAGTTCCCTGCACTGCGGATGTTTCAACTACCCTGACCCCGGGATATCTTCTTTTAAGTGTTTCTGGATTTAATTTATTTTCCAGGTCTGATTTATTGATAGCTACTACCAATCCCTGGCCTTGTCTTCTAATACCGGCAATCTCCTCATCAGCATCGGTCCAATCAGCCGAACCATCAAAAACCAGGATAATTAACCGCGCTTTTTCTGCTGCGGATCTAGATAAATAAATACCCTGTTCTTCAACCGGGTCGCTCGTGCCCTGGATGCCGGCTGTATCAACCAGCTTGAGAGGGTAGCCGCCAAGGTTCATATATCCTTCCAGGATGTCGCGTGTTGTTCCCGGTATTTCATGAACAATAGCCCTTTGCTGCTGGAGCATGGCATTTAACAATGAGGATTTGCCTACATTGGGTTTTCCTATTATCGCTATAGAAACACCCTCCTGGTAGGCCCTGTTTTTTTCCGCACCGGTTAGCATTTGCTTCAAATCTTCATTTAACTCCTGCAAACCGCTTTCCAGGGAACTGTAATAATAATCTGCTTCATCAAATTCATCGGGGTAATCAAATGATGCTTCAAGTGGCGCTCTTAATGATATTATTTTTTCCCTGGCTGCTTCCACATTGCTCATCAATTCCCCCTGCAGTCCTCTGGCAGCAATTTTAACTGCGTCTTCTGAACGGGCCCTGATCATATTCATAACAGCTTCTGCCTGGCTCAAATCAATTCTGCCATTCAGAAATGCCCTTTTTGTAAACTCTCCCGGTTCAGCCGTTCTGGCACCGGCTTCGAGAACAAGGTGTTGGATTGAACGCAATGCGAATATTCCACTGTGGCAGTTAATTTCTACAACATTTTCTTTTGTATAGGTGTTGGGAGCAGGCATGTATGATACTAAAACTTCGTCAATAATGTTACCCTGAAAATCTTTAATATGTCCATAATACAAGTAACGCGGTTTTGGATAACCAGGTTTATTTTTTTGTGAGCAAGAAAAAATCCTCTCAACTATATTAAAAGCATCCGGCCCGCTGAGACGGACTATGCCTATGCCTCCTTCACCTAATGGAGTGCTGATTGCTGCTATAGTGTCATTAGCACCCACTGACATTCCTCCATGGATCAGTTTGTTTCATTAAAAAACCGCCCCGTCCAGGGGCGGCGCCTAAAATAATGTTTAACGTGGAACAATAATCACTTTCCGGTATGGTTCTTCCCCGTTACTGCTCGTAGTTACTCCGGGATAATCTTGCAAAGCCAGGTGAATAACCCTTCTCTCCTGCGGAGTCATTGGTTCAAGCGCCTTCTCTCTGCCTTCTTCTTTTACTTTCCTCGCAACGCTTTTAGCCAGTTGAACCAGGGTTTTCTCTCGTCTTTCCCTGTAATTTTCAATATCCAATACAACCATTTTCCTAAGCCCTGAAAACTGTCTCCGCAAAATTACACTAATCAGGTACTGTATATCACTTAGCGTCTTACCTCTTTTGCCAATTAAGCTGCCTACGTCATCTCCATATATCTCTACTTTAATCTTTTCTTCATCTTCGTCTACTTTGACATTTCCATCTATGTTCATACAGGAGAGCATTTCTTCCACATATTCTTTTAAATATTGATCTGGAGTCTTTTCAGGTTTTACCACAACGCGTGCATCTTTACTGCCCAGTAATCCCAACAACCCCTGGTTGGGTTCCTCTTTCACTTCAATAACAGCATTATCCCTTTTAATACCTAGAGAAGTGAGGGCTTTTTCAACAGCTTCTTCCAAAGTTTTACCTGTTGCTTCGCACTCGTTCATTTCTTACCCTTCCCTTTTTTCTTTTTTTTGGTTTTTCCATCCTGGGCCGCGGCTGTGCCGCCTCCTTTTCCACCTGCTTCTGCCTTCTTTTCCTCCTCTTTTTCTGTTCCCACTTTAAAAAAGTCTGTTTCCTTCTCTTTTTTGGCTTTTTTAACTTTTTTCTCGTCTTCTTTTGCTTTGGATTCTTTCGAAGGTGCTTTTTTAGCTTCTTGGTCTGCTTCCATCTTTTCTTCTATTTCTTCTTCTTTCACTACACTTTTTACTTCCTTTTCCTTGTCATCTTTTTTGCTGTCCAGGAAGTTTATAAATTTATGCTGACCAATTGAAAATATATTATTCATGGTCCAATAGATCACCAGGCCCACCGGAAAGCTGAAGCTAAATACGGTGATCATGGCCGGCATTAAATAAACCATCATTTTTTGGCTGCTCTCTGCAGGCATTGACATTCTGGAATACAGAAATGTGGTTCCCCCGGCTATTAGCGGAAATAAATAATAGATACTGATCTGGCTGATAAAGTTATCAAACCCGATGTTGGGGATAGCCATCAAGTCGATAAATTCTGCACTTTGAAACAAATACCTGTTAATTTCTTCCATGTTCAAGAAGTGATCCGGTTCCCTTAGAATACGAAAAATTCCAATCAAAATTGGGAATTGCACGATCAACGGCAAACACCCGGCCAGGGGGTTCATCTTGTTTTCCTTCATAAATTCACTCATAGCCTGATTCTGCTTTTGCTTGTCATCTTTGTATTTATTCTGGATCTTTTTCATCTCAGGCTGCAGTTTTTGCATTCTTCGAGTCGTCTGTATTTGTTTGTTGTTTAATGGGAAAGTAATCAGCTTTACTATCACTGTTAGTATTATTATTGTGGCCCCAAAATTCGGGACAAATGAATAAATAAAGGTGATTACTTCGCTGAATAGTTCAGCTATGGCATCTATCATTAAATTTCCTCCTTATTTAAGGTTTACTCTACTGGATGATAACCGCCAGGATTGAAAGGATGGCAGCTGAGTACTCTTTTCAAGCCCATGAAAAGCCCTTTTAAAAAACCATATTTGCAGACAGCTTCGTATGTATACTGTGAACAGGAGGGATAAAATCTGCATACCTGAGGTTTTATAGGAGATATAAACAACCTGTAAAACCTGATCAGCGCCAGGCATATTATTGTTGCCGGGCGCTCGATGGCTTTAAATACTTTTTCTGCACCAGTTTTCCTTTCCGGCATAGATTAAACAGCTCCTTGCACGCTTCATGAAACGTAACATCTACTGCCGGTTTTCGTGCAATCAAAATAAAATCATACCCTGTTTTTAACTGCGCTTCAATTTCGCGAAAAGCTTCTTTATATATTCTTCTGATTTTATTTCTGACAACACTTTTACCAACTTTTTTACTAATAGAAAATCCTATTCGGTTATAATCATATTCATTTGGGTAGTAGTATAGGACGACATTTCTTGAAACCACCGTCCTACCTCTTCGGTATACTCTTCTAAATTCCCAGTTTTTTTTAAGCCTCAAAGATTACCCTGAACCTTTCAAGCGCTTAATTCTTTCCTGTTCTTCTTTCTTCTTCTTCTGATAACCTGTCTACCGGCCTGGGTTCTCATTCTTTTGAGGAAACCATGGTTCTTCTTCCTTTTTCTTTTCTTTGGTTGAAAAGTCCTTTTCATAATTTATAAGCCCCTTTAATATGCATTCTGAATCAAAGGAAATTATACAGTAATCAAAGCGAAAGTGTCAAGGTAACAAAGTCCCTTTAAAATTAATATTCTCTTGCTTATTTTAAGATGTCTTAGTTATTTAATCTATCCCTTGAACTTTAACCTTCACATAGTCTTTGCAGTTGCTGTGGATATCTGTTAATATGTTTTTAAAAAGCAGGGAAAACAGCAAACAAACTAATACTTATCCACAACTTATGTTGATAACTGCTCTTTTTGTTAATAACTCGCCCATTTCTTGCTCCTTTAGGAGGGTTTTTTTATGAATAGCCATATAAATGAAACCTGGCAATTAATACTTTCCGAGCTGAGCAAGGAATTAAATAAGCCCAGTTTTGAAACGTGGTTCAACCTGGCCAGGCCTGTATCCCTTGAAAATAACTGCCTGGTTATCGAAGTACCCAATGATTTCACAAAAGAATGGTTTGAAACAAGATACCGGACACAAATAGCAAATGCCCTAAAACAAATAACCAATGAGAATCACAGCATTAATTTTGTTATTGCAGCTGAATTTGAAGACAGGAATGAATTAGAATTCAACAGTGCTTTTAGTGAATCCGTTCCATATTCTAATACCCCTTCCTCAAATCCACAGCAACAACCTTCAAAACACGATCATACCGGTATCCATAATTTAAGTGAAGATCACCTCAAAAATAAATATATCTCTTCTTTTAACCCTCGCTATACCTTCGATACCTTTGTGGTTGGTTCATGTAACCGTCTTTCCCATGCTGCCTCGCAGGCTGTGGCAGAAAGCCCTGCCCGTGCTTACAATCCCTTATTTATTTACGGCGGCGTTGGTCTCGGTAAAACGCACCTTCTGCATGCAATAGGGCAATATACATTGATCAAACATGGTTTTTCAAGGGTCTTTTATTTTTCTTCAGAAAAATTTACTAATGAGTTCATCAATGCAATCCGCGATAATAAAACTCTTGATTTCAGGAATAAATACCGGAACATGGATATCCTGCTAATTGATGATGTCCAATTTTTAGCCGGAAAAGAACAAACCCAGGAGGAATTTTTCCATACCTTCAATGCTCTCCATGACAACAACCGCCAAATTATTATTTCCAGCGATAGACCCCCAAAGGAGATCCCTACCTTAGAAGACCGTCTCCGTTCGCGCTTCGAATGGGGACTTATTACCGATCTTCAACCTCCAGACCTAGAAACCAGGACCGCAATATTAAAGAAAAAAGCCCTTTCCGACGGGATCGATATTCCTGACCATGTAATTCAATATATTGCTGAAAAAATTGTCACAAATATTCGCGAACTTGAAGGTGCCTTGATTCGCATCGTAGCTTATGCTTCGCTTTCAGAATCACCGGTTACCCTTGAACTTACCGAGGCTGCTTTACAGGACATTATTTTTACCCGACAGAAAAATATAACCATTACCAATGTAATTGAAGCAACTGCTGATGGATTCAATATCAAACCTGAAGAAGTTAAATCGAAAAAAAGAACCCAAAATATTGCTCTCACCAGGCAAGTTGCCATGTATCTATGCCGTATGCTAACCGACCTGTCCCTTCCTAAAATAGGAGAAGAATTTGGCGGCAGGGATCATACCACGGTGCTGCATGCTTTTAAAAAGATTGAGGAAATGATTGCCAACGACACCGATTTTAAACACCGGATTGAATTAATCAAGAATAACATTCTTGATAATTCCTGAACAACGTGTAGATAAGCTGTGTGTAATTACTATGCTTTTTTTTATCACCATTTTTTCCTGATCTTTGAACAGCATCTTAAGCATTTATCCACATTTATTTTTTCGTAGGTTTTCGTTTTACCCCTACACAGAATCGTGTTTGGACATTAATAAAACTTATCAACAAAATTAACACCTACTACTGTTAGTACTTTCTTTATATATATCTATTTATTACATATATCTTTGTTAAGAAAAGATGTTAACAAATTTTTGGGGAGGGTTTTAAATGCAAGTAACCACTAATTCTGGAGTGCTTTACAATTGCCTTGATATCGTTGAAAAAGCTTTACCCGTTCGTTCCACTGTTCCAATGATTAACAATATCTTACTAGAAGTACAACCAAATGCTCTTGTTTTTTCCTCTACTAACCTTGAAATGGCCATAAAAGTTAGTGTTGATTACGCAAGCACCGAAACTGGTAAGATTTTATTACCCCCCAAGATTGTAGATATCCTGAGGTATTTTCCTGTTTCCGAGGTTAATTTAAACATAAACTGGGATAATTATAGAATCGATATTTCCGGTGGTTCAGCCCACTTTAATCTAAATGGCGCAGATGCCCATGATTACCCTACTGCCGCATTTGGCCAACCGGACCAGGAAAACAGCTTTACAATCAAACAGCAGCCGTTTAAACAGATCTTGCGATCGGTAATTTTTGCCGCTTCTGCAGAAGAAAGCCGTCCCTCCTTTAACGGTATTTTGTTTGCATTTGATGGTCCCAAGTTAACTTTAACCGCTTCTGATACATACCGCCTGGTTGTAAAAGAAATTTACGATGAAGCCTGGTCTTTCGAGGAGCGTAAGTTACTGGTTCCGGCCCGGGTGATGCGGGATTTCCTAAGAATCATAGAAGGCACAGAAAAAGAAGTTTTAATTGGCTTTGATAGTAAAACTATTGCTTTTAATTTTGACAGCATTAATTTTACGTCCCGACTCCTCGAAGAAAAATACCCGGATGTCAGCGGTGTAATACCGGGGTCATATAAAACCAGGATCAAAATTGATCGGAAGATGCTTGAAGAGGTAATTAGCAGGGCAGCCCTCCTGGCGGAAGGAAAAAACCAGGCTGTTAATCTTGTTTTGAACAACAACCATTTGGAAGCAAAAGTTGCCGGTCAAGAAGGAAGTATGGAGGAATTAATGCCGGTTGAACAGGACGGCGAAGACATAGATCTGCATGTCAATACCCGCTTTGTATTGGATATTTTGAAAATACTGGAGGAAAAAACAGTCCTGATCGATTTTCATGGAAACGATGGCCCTATAATATTTAGATTGGTTGATGATCAGAGCTATCTTTACCTGGTTTTGCCCATTAAAAGAATTAACTGATCTAAAGTGGGGGGGTTCTATTGTTTTATCTTAAACATTTAAGCTTGGAAGCCTTTAGGAATTACAGGAACCAGTATATTCACTTCCACCCCAGTTTGAATATAATAACCGGTGATAATGCTCAGGGTAAAACTAACCTGCTGGAAGCCATTTTCTTTCTTTCCGTCAATCGTTCTTTTAAGACCAGAAAAGATCACGAACTGGCCCATTTTGGTGAGAACTATTTTAATATCAAGGGCAGTTTCATCAAGGATGACTTTAATCATATCATCCAGGTGGGGTACCGGCATAACCAGCGATTAATATTAAAGGTGAATAATGACCAGGGTTCTCGCTATGATTATATCCAGGATTACCCGGTCATTGTTTTCTGTCCCGATGATTTGCAAATCATTAGTGAGGGTCCATCTGTGCGGCGGCGTTTTTTGAACCTGGAAGCTTCCAGGCTTGATCCTGCATATTTAAGAGAGCTTAGGGATTACCAGCGGGTTCTGAACCAGCGAAACAGGGTCCTTAAAGATTTTCAAAACAGGAGTAAAATTAACGAGTACCTGGCCCCCTGGGATCAGTCCCTGGTTTCACTTGGAGTGAAAATAATCAGGGCAAGGAAAGAAATGATCAAGGCCCTGGAAAAAGAAGCCAGGCATTTTTTTGGTGAAATGACCGGGTATAAAGAAGAACTTTCCCTGGAATACTCAAGTACAGTAGGAAATTATAATAATCCGGTTGAGATGGAAGAGCAGTTTCACCAGGATCTTCTGGAAAAGCGAGATCAAGAATTTAAGCGCCGTTCCACATTGCTTGGACCGCATCTTGATGATATGGTAGTTATGATAAATGAATACAATACCCGACATTATTCTTCCCAGGGGCAAAAAAGGACGGCGGCCCTGGCATTGAAAATGGGTGAAGTAAGTTTGTTTAAACAAAAACATGAACTATGCCCGATCATCCTGTTAGATGATGTATTTTCTGAGTTTGATCAAACCAGAAAGCAGCACCTGCTTGATTTTATTCGCAATAATGCCGGCCAATGTTTTATTACCTCTGCTGTTGATGTGAACGACATGATTGAAGAATTAAAACGTAGTTATAAGCATATTATTATTAATCGGGGGATTATTGTTGATGAAACAGTTAGGACCGGTGATTGAAAATATCCTGCGTCGGCATAACCTCTGGCATGGATACCAGCAGTACCTGATTATAGATCAGTGGCCTGAAATAGTTGGCAGTGATCTAGCCGAAGTAACAAAGGCAGAAAAAATAGATAACGGGCTTTTACGGGTAACTGTTAAAGACTCTGTTTGGGCCCATCACCTCTCGATGATGAAACCAAGATTGATTAATAAACTGAACAACTTTGCGGGGAGGAAAGTTGTAAATGATATATTTTTTTTAATTGGTGACTTTGAAAAGCAGGAAAAACAATAAGAATATGTAAATACTAATCAAGAGGCTTATTCAGCCATGGAAATTGATCTATAGCTTAATAATGCTCATTATATTTCTCAATTAATGTCGGGAGGTTATTGATGTTTCTTCACATCGGAAATTCAAAAATAGTTTTCAATGATGATCTGATCGGTATCTTCAACCTTGATCCCATGGCTGATCAGGTAAACAGTCAGCTTCTTCAGTCAGCTTCTTTTGATGCCCTTTATGATCATACAAAAAACGATCAACCCAAATCATTTATTGTAACCGATAACAATGTCTACATGTCACCTATTTCCCCCCTCACACTTTTTCGACGGCATAATTCTTCCGGTTGAAAAAATATGAAATACTGTTTTACTGAAACATGTTATAATATCATGAGTAAAACAGATGTTTTTTAATGTTTAATTAAACAAGAGGTGTAGAATGACCAGAAAAAACAACAATCATGATTACAATGCAGAACATATCCAGGTGTTAGAAGGTTTGGAAGCGGTACGGCTCAGGCCCAGCATGTATATCGGTTCTACCTCGAGCCGCGGCCTGCATCATTTGCTTTTTGAAGTTGTAGATAACAGCATTGATGAAGTATCGGCTGGCTACTGCAAGCAAATAAAAGTGACAATCAACGAGGATAATAGTGCAACAATATCCGATGACGGGCGCGGTATTCCGGTAGAAATGCATCCACAGGAAAACCGTCCAGCCGTAGAAGTGGTGCTTACCACGCTGCATGCCGGAGGCAAATTCGGCGGCGACAGTTATAAAGTAGCCGGCGGGCTGCACGGGGTAGGAGTTTCTGTTGTTAACGCTCTTGCCGCCTGGTTGGAAGTTGAGGTTTACCGTAATGGCAAGAAATACTTCCAGCGCTATGAAAAAGGCAGGAAATTCACCCCGATCAAAGAAGCAGGAGACGTCAAAAAAACCGGTACCAGTATATCATTTAAGCCTGATCAAGAAATTTTCGGCGATATTGCCTTTGAAAACGAGGTCATTATTCAACGGTTGCGGGAACTGGCTTTTCTTAATAAAGGGACAAAAATAGTTTTTAAGGATCTACGAACCGGACAAGAGGAAAAGTTCAAATATGATGGCGGCATAATTCAGTATGTATCGTATTTAAACCAGGGCAAAGAAACCGTGCCCAATAAGCCGGTCTATATACAGCGCTCTGTAAGCGGTTTAGAGGTGGAACTTGCCCTACAATATCATGCTGGTTATGCAGAAGTTATTTATTCCTACGCCAATAACATCCACACGCATGAAGGCGGAACCCATGAATATGGTTTCAAAATTTCTCTGACCCGTTTAGTCAACGATTTTGCGCGTAAACTGGGGGTATTAAAGGATAGCCATGGCAACCTCTCCGGAGAGGATATCAGGGAAGGCCTGGTTGCAGTTTTGAGTGTCAAGATTATGGATCCCCAGTTTGAAGGCCAAACCAAAACAAAGCTTGGTAATACTGAAGTCCGCAGTATTGTGGACAGTGTTTGCTACGAAGGGCTTGAAGCTTTCCTGGAGCAAAACCCCTCTGTAGCCAGAAGGGTCATTGAAAAAGCGATCAGGGCTTCCCGGGCCCGGGAGGCAGCTCGTAAAGCAAGAGAACTGACCAGGCGCAAAAACGCCCTGGAAATAACCAACCTGCCCGGAAAATTGGCAGACTGCACTTCCAAGGATCCCGGCGAAAGCGAGCTTTTCCTGGTTGAGGGCGATTCTGCGGGCGGTTCCGCAAAACAGGGACGAGACCGCCGGTTCCAGGCCATCCTGCCCCTGCGGGGTAAAATTATTAACGTAGAAAAAGCCAGGCTTGATAAGATCCTGGCCAATGATGAGATCCGAACTCTAATTACCGCCCTTGGAACTGGAATTGAAAACGAGTTTGATATTCAGAAAGCCCGTTACCAGAGAATTATAATTATGACCGATGCTGACGTAGACGGTTCACATATCCGGGTCCTGCTTTTAACCTTTTTTTACCGGTTTATGCATCAGTTGATTGACAGTGGCTTTGTCTATATAGCACAGCCTCCTTTATATAAAGTGAAGAGAGGGAAAAACAAAGAAGAGTATCTCTACCGGGAAGAGGAGCTGCAGAAGCTGCTGGAAGGCTGGGACCGGGAAGGCGGCCTGCAGCTGCAGCGGTATAAAGGTCTGGGAGAAATGAACCCGGAACAGCTCTGGGAAACCACCATGAACCCCGAAACAAGGATTATTAAGCGGGTAGAACTTCTTGATGCTATCCAGGCTAATAATATTTTTGGCGTACTGATGGGTGACAAAGTAGAACCGCGGCGGATCTTCATCGAAGACCATGCCAGGGAAGTGCAAAACCTCGATATTTGATTGTTTGCTTTATGCTCTTTCCGGTGCTGTTCATAGGCAGTATTTTTGCTTTGATTGCTCTCGACATACGTCCTTTATGGTTCTAGTCTCGTTTGCCTCCCTCCATGTAGGCCGACCAGCTATAATCTTTGCTTCTTCGACCATTGTAACCGTTCTAGCTTAGTGACCTTTCCTAAATAAAGCACGGCTGATACATTGATTCTTATTATTGTTTCTTGGTAATATTCCCGTAAATTCCCGTAAATTCCAGCGTCGCTTTGGCTTAAATCTCTTTTCTGTTCTGTCAATATATGATAAAATTTATCTAATATACTACTATACTACAATCATTATTATAGCTAAGGAGACGAAATGGCCGAAAGAGAAAGCGTTGTGCCCGTAAATATTTATGATGAAGTCAAGGTGTCTTTTCTTGACTATGCCATGAGTGTTATTGTTAGCAGGGCGCTCCCCGATGTCCGGGATGGAATGAAGCCTGTTCACAGGCGCATTCTTTATGCCATGTCGGAAATGGGATCGACCCACGACAAACCTTACCGTAAATCAGCCCGTATTGTCGGTGAAGTGCTCGGTAAGTACCATCCCCACGGTGATGTGGCGCTTTATGATGCCCTGGTGCGGCTGGCCCAGGAATTTACCACCCGCTACCCCCTGGTTGACGGCCATGGCAACTTTGGTTCGCAGGATGGGGACTCTGCCGCAGCCATGCGTTATACGGAAGCTCGGCTTTCTGCCATTGCCGGCGAAATGTTGACGGATTTGCATAAAGAAACCGTTGACTTCAGGCCCAACTTTGATGAAAGCCTGGAAGAACCGGCTGTTTTACCTTCAAGGTTTCCCAACCTGCTGGCCAACGGCTCGGCCGGGATTGCCGTAGGCATGGCAACCAATATCCCCCCTCATAATCTCAACGAGTTGATCGAAGCTATCAAGCACCTGATAGCCAACCCTGAAGCCTCGGTTAGGGATCTATTACAGTTTGTCAAAGGCCCGGATTTTCCCACCGGCGGTATCATTGTCGGCCATGAGGGGATCCATTCCGCCTATACAACCGGACGAGGCATTATTAAGATCAGGGGGTTGGTCCAGGTAGAGAAGAAGGATAAAGGACGCAATCAACTGGTGATCAGCGAACTGCCATACCAGCAAAATAAAGCCAGGCTGGTTGAAAAGATTGCTGAAATAGTTAAAGAACGCAGGATGGAAGGCATAACGGATTTGCGTGATGAATCCGACCGTTCCGGGGTCCGGATTGTAGTAGAAGTTAAAAAAGATTATGAGCCCCAGGTAATTATCAACCAGCTTTACCAGTACACATCTCTCCAGCAAACTTACGGGATTATCATGCTGGCCTTAGTGGACGGCCAGCCCCAGGTGCTTGACCTGAAGCAGATGCTGGTTTGCTACCTGGATCACCAGAAAGATGTCATCAGGCGCCGTTCTCAATTTGATTTGCGGAAGGCGGAAGAAAGGCTGCATATTGTAGAAGGCTTGCTGGCCGCCCTGGACCGGTTAGATGAAGTTATTGCCCTGATTCGGGCTTCTAAAGATGTTGCTACAGCAAGGTCAGGCCTGATGGATATGCTGAATATAACTGAAAAGCAGGCCCAGGCAATCCTGGATATGCGCCTGCAGCGCTTGACCCAGCTTGAAATATCTAAACTGGCTGAAGAACAACAGCAGCTCCACGAAAAGATTGCTTACCTGAAAAGGGTTTTGGAAGACGATGCCCTGGTGATGGAGATTATCGGCGATGAGTTGGCTGTTATCCAGGATAAGCATGGTGATGAGAGAAGGACCCAGATTGTAGCCGATGACGGGGATGTGGTTTTGACCGATTTGATTTTCCAGGAAGATGTGGTGGTTACCCTGACCGATCGCGGCTATATCAAGCGGTTGCCCTTAACTACCTACCGCAGCCAGCACCGGGGCGGCAGGGGCGTGCTCGGTATGCAGACCAGAGAAAATGACCGCGTGGAACAGTGCCATGTGGCTTCCACCCATGATAAGCTGCTTTGTTTTAGCAACCGGGGCAAGGTTTACCTGCTTCAGATCCACGAGATTCCGGAGTCGGGCAGGCAGTCGCGCGGGACGGCCCTGGTTAACCTGCTCCCCCTTGAAGAAAATGAATATATTACCGCCACACTGCCGATCGATCAATTTAGGGAAGATCGGTTCCTGCTCATGGTAACCGTGCGCGGCATGATCAAGAAAACTTCACTGGGAGAATATAAAAATACACGCAAAAGCGGTCTTACAGCTCTAAACCTTTCGCCGGAAGATGAATTGATGGCCGTAAAACTGACCGATGGGGAGAATGAAGTCCTGGTCGGAACCAGTGCCGGTTTGTTCGTTCGGTTCCCCGAAACTGAAGTCAGGCCGATGGGCAGGGCCGCCAGGGGCGTAAAAGCAGTCACGCTTGGTCCCGAAGACAAGGTGGTCGGAGCGGACCTGGTTACAGAAGACAACCAGATCCTTATTGCTTCAGCCAAAGGTTACGGTAAACGGGTTCGTGTCAGTGAATTTACTGCCCGTCGGCGCGGAGGTAAGGGTATGATTGGCATGAAAACGACCAGGCAAAGCGGCCCCCTGGCTGTATTCATCGTTTTAACCGGCGAGGAAGAAGAATTCATGATTGTTACCGCCCGGGGTGTGATCAACCGGCAGAAAATAGAAGAAGTTTCACTGTTGGGCCGGTATGCCAGGGGGGTTACCCTGATCAGGCTAGATGAGGACGACAGGGTTGTCAACCTGATCGGACTTGATTGACGAATGGACGCTGATACTAAAAGACAAGGAGAATTGTGCCTTTGAAAGAAACAAAGGGAGTAAAAATTACTGATACATCACTACGAGATGCGCATCAGTCGTTATTGGCCACCAGGATGCGCTTAGGTGAGATGCTTCCTATAATTGAGGAGATGGAACAGGTTGGTTACCACTCAGTCGAGATCTGGGGAGGGGCCACCTTCGATGCCTGCCTCAGGTACTTGAACGAAGACCCCTGGGAGCGGTTGAGGCAATTGAGCAAAGGCTTGAAAAAAACCAAGAAGCAAATGCTTCTCAGGGGCCAGAACCTGGTTGGTTACCGTCATTATGCCGACGATGTGCTGGAAGAATTTATTAAAAAGTCGGTTTATAACGGGATCAATATTATCAGGATTTTTGATGCTCTAAATGATCTGCGCAACATGGAAAATGCCATCCGGCTCACAAAACAAGAAGGGGCCCATGCCCAGGGCACTATTTGTTATACCATCAGCCCCTTTCATAACCTGGATCATTTTGTAAAGCTGGGGTTAGAGCTTAAAGATGCAGGGTCTGATTCAATCTGCATCAAGGATATGTCCGGATTGATAACTCCTTTTAAGGCTTATGAACTGGTAGGCCGCCTGAAAAAAGAAGTTGGTTTGCCCGTCCAACTGCACTGCCATTATTCAAGCGGAATGGCTTCTATGGCTTACCTCAAGGCAGCAGAGGCCGGTGCCGACGTTATTGATACTGCTACTGCCCCCCTGTCAATGGGATCGAGTCAGCCCGCAACAGATACTATGGTAGCCGCTTTAAAAGGGACTCCATATGATACCGGCCTGGATCTGGAGTTGCTTACGGGAGTAAGCCAGCATTTCCGAGAAATTGTTCGTGATTATAATATACCCAGGGATGTTATGGGTGTTGATACTAATGTTTTAATATACCAGATTCCGGGGGGAATGATATCTAATCTTGCCTCCCAGCTATCTGATCAAAACGCCACCGAGCTGCTTAAAGATGTGCTAGATGAGGTTCCCCATGTTCGAGCCGACCTTGGTTATCCGCCCCTGGTTACACCCACCAGCCAGATTGTTGGAATCCAGGCCATGTATAATGTTTTGACCGGTGATCGCTATAAAATGATTATCACTGAAGTAAAAAATTACGTGCGCGGCCTCTATGGAAAACCGCCGGGAGAAATTAAGCCTGAATTAAAAGAACTTGTTCTAAAGGGCGAAGAACCCATTACCGGTCGCCCTGCTGACAATTTAAAACCCCAGCTGGAAGAAGCCAGGAAAGAAATAGAGGAGTTCATTGAACAGGAAGAAGACGTTTTATCCTATATAATTCTTCCCAATGTAGCCCTGGATTTCTTTAAAAGGCGTAAAGGGTTGTTGCCGCCCCTGGAGCCGGGCTATAAAAGTGAAGTCCCCAAAAACGGCATGAATATAATTGACGCTTCCAAAAACGAGCAAAGGCTCCATCTTGATAACATTTTCAGCGTTGATTATGACCTGATTTGGAGTGAGGGCTGCAACGCCGTTTATCCGGTTGCTTAACCGGTGCTAAAAACAGGTTAAACTTTATGGCTGCGGGGATAAAACATTAAGAAATAATGTTTGTAAAAAAATAAGGATAGTAAATTAAATTGAAATTGTTGACACCCTGCCTGCAGGGGGCTATAATATTAAACAATCTTTTACTTTAAAGGCTAAGAAGGACAGGAGTAAGCACTATTCTTTTTCAGAGAGCCGGGAATGCTGGAAACCGGTAAAGGGTAATGCTGAACGTCGGTCCGGAGCCGTCCGGCTGAACCTGTAGTAAGCCGGGCCGGGTTGATACCGTTACCACCATCACAAAGACTGGCACCTTTAACCATTATGCATTTGGTTGGGTTAAAAAGGGTGGTACCGCGGAGGAAGTCCCTCCGCCCCTTTGGGCGGGGGGTTTTTTATATTTTTCCTAATACTTCATAATAAGGGGCAATGCATATGAACCGGATTATCTACATGAACGGTAAAATGGTGCCGGAAGAAGAAGCAGTCGTATCTGTTTTTGATCACGGGTTACTCTATGGGGACGGTGTTTTCGAAGGAATCAGGGCCTATAACGGACGCGTTTTCAAGCTGGAGGAGCATATACAGAGGCTGTTTGAATCAGCTCACTCCATCATGCTGGATATCCCGTACGACCATCACCAGATGGTCAGGGCTGTTGTAGACACGGTCAACGCCAACAATTTGCAGGATGCATATATCAGGGTCGTTATTTCCCGGGGTGCTGGCGATCTTGGCCTGGATCCAGAAAAATGCAAGAATCCCCAGGTAGTGATCATAGCCGATAAAATTAAGCTGTTTCCTGAAGAACTCTATGAAAAAGGGTTGAGTGTTGTTACGGTAGCTACCCGCCGCAACAACGCCGATGCTCTTGATCCCAAACTCAAATCCCTTAACTACCTTAACAACATCCTGGTCAAGCTGGAAGCCAATCGGGCCGGGGTCATGGAAGCCCTCATGATGACCCCCCAGGGTTACATTTGTGAAGGCTCCGGCGACAATATATTTATATACCGCAAGGGGAAACTGATTACACCTCCCCCTTACCTGGGCATCCTTGAGGGCATAACCAGGGAAGCCATAATCCAAATTGCCCGCCAGGAAGGGATCCAGGTGGTGGAAGAACCGTTTACCCGCCACGATCTTTATGTGGCAGATGAATGTTTCTTGACCGGGACTGCTGCGGAGGTAATTCCGGTTACTGAAGCTGACAGCAGGATCATTGGCAGCGGAAAATCCGGGCCAATTACCCGTCACTTGATGGAAAAATTCCGGGCCATGACAATGCAAGAAGGAGTCCCCTTGAGTTAGTGGGACTGTTCTTTTCGGAAAAGCTTATAGCTTAATTTGGTAGAGTAAAATAGTTATTTACAGGAGGCAAAACATGCGCAGTCACAAGGTTACCAGGGGCATTGACCGGGCCCCGCACCGCTCCCTGTTAGGTGCGGCCGGATTTCATCCCCGTGAACTGGAACAACCATTAATAGGCGTCGTTAATTCAGCCAATGAAATAGTTCCCGGCCACATTCACCTGGATGACATCGCTGCCGCTGTCAAGGCCGGGATCAGGATGAAAGGCGGCACCCCCGTGGAGTTTTCCACCATCGGCATCTGTGATGGTATTGCCATGAATCATGCCGGCATGCATTATTCCCTGGCCAGCCGGGAAGTAGTGGCCGATAGCATTGAGTTAATGGTTGAGGCCCACTGCTTTGATGCCCTGGTCTTTATCACCAACTGTGACAAAATAACTCCCGGAATGATGATGGCGGCGGCAAGGCTCGATTTACCGGCCTTGATCATTAGCGGAGGGCCGATGCTCGCGGGCGAACACAGGGAAGAAAAGATCGATTTAAGCAAAATGTTTGAGGCAGTCGGGGCAGCCCGCGCGGGGCGGATTTCCGAGCATGAACTGGAAGAAATGACCGGTAGCGCCTGTCCGGGATGCGGTTCATGCGCAGGTATGTTTACTGCCAACTCCATGAACTGCATGTCAGAAGCCCTGGGCATTGCCCTGCCCGGTAACGGAACCATACCGGCGGTCAGCTCCAGTAGGACCAGGCTGGCAAAGGAAGCCGGGATGCAGGTGATGGAACTTTTAAACAAAGGAATCTCAATCAGGCAGGTTTTAGTGCGTGAAGCTTTTGAAAATGCCCTGGCCGTGGACATGGCCCTGGGGTGCTCGACCAATACCCTGTTGCACCTGACTGCTTTGGCTCATGAGTGCGATTTTAGGCTGGATCTTGACCAGGTCAACCGGGTCAGCGAAAGAACGCCCCAGCTGTGCCTGCTCAGCCCGGCCGGACCAAATCATATAGAGGACCTGGACCGGGCGGGCGGTGTCCCTGCTGTAATGAGTGAACTGGCCGGGGCCGGGCTGCTGCATAAAGAACTGATCACCGTAACTGGGAAAACAGTGGGTGAAAACATTACTGCGGCAAAAACTGCTGATCGCTCTATCATTAACAGTGTTAAGGAACCCTACAGGCCCCAGGGAGGCCTGGCAGTCCTCTTTGGCAGCCTGGCTCCGGGAGGCGCGGTTGTAAAGCAGGGGGCTGTTTCTGCCTCCATGCAGCGCTTTGAAGGACCGGCCCGGGTATTTGACAGTGAGGAAAGCGCAGTTGAAGCGATTAACAATAACGAGATTGCAGCAGGAAGCGTGATTATTATTCGTTATGAAGGCCCGCGCGGTGGGCCCGGAATGCGAGAAATGCTGGCCCCTACCTCGGTATTGGCCGGAATGGGGCTTGATGAAAAGGTGGCCTTGATTACCGATGGGCGTTTTTCGGGCGCTACCAGGGGGGCCTCTATCGGCCACGTATCCCCCGAGGCAGCCGCCGGCGGCCCACTCGGCCTTGTTTCTGACGGCGATTTAATATCCATAGATTTACCCGGCCGCAGGTTGGACTTAAAAGTAGACGAAGATGAATTGAAAAAACGCCGGGACAAGTGGCGTAAACCGGAACCGAAAATTAACCACGGTTACCTCAAGCGCTATGCCAAACAGGTTTCTTCGGCCGGCCTTGGCGCCGTATTGGGAGATGTTGCGAAAGAAGAGGCGGGTGATACCTTATGAAGAAAAAAATGATAAATGGTGCATCCATGATTATCTCAGCTTTGCAGAAGGAGGGTGTCGATACCGTTTTCGGCTATCCGGGAGGTGCAGTCCTGCCCCTGTACGATCGCCTTTATGATTCCTCCCTTCGGCATATCCTGGTGCGCCATGAGCAAGCTGCCGTTCATGCCGCCGATGGTTATGCCCGGGTTACCGGTAAACCGGGGGTAGTTTTTGCCACTTCCGGGCCGGGGGCTACAAACCTGGTTACAGGAATTGCCAATGCTTTTATGGATTCAGTGCCGATGGTTTTAATTACCGGCCAGGTTCCCAGCGGTTTTATCGGGACCGATGCTTTCCAGGAAGCTGATATAACCGGAATTACCCTCCCGGTGACCAAGCATAATTACCTGGTTAAAGATGCTAAGCAGCTTCCCTCTATTTTATCAGAAGCTTTTTACCTGGCCTCGACCGGCCGGCGCGGGCCGGTCTTGATCGATGTCCCCAAGGATGTTTTTGACCAGGAAGCACCCTTTGAATACAGCGTGGAATGCGAGATACCCGGTTACAATCCTACCTATGACGGCCACGCCGGTCAGATCAGCCGTGCGGTTAAGGCAATTCGTGATGCTAAAAAGCCGGTTATTTTTGGCGGTGGGGGACTGATCCGTTCCGGTGCTGCCTCCGCTCTGGAAGAGCTGGCTGAAAAAGCCAGAATACCGGTTATTCTATCTTTGATGGGGCTGGGCGCTTACCCGGGGGACAGGGAACTGTTCCTGGGTATGCCCGGTATGCACGGCAGCATTACGGCCAACTATGCTCTCAGCGAAGCCGATTTGATCATCGCTACGGGCGTGCGGTTTGATGATCGGGTTACCGGCAAGCTGGATTCATTTGCTAGAAATGCCAAAATAGTGCATATTGATATAGATCCCGCCGAGATCGGGAAAAATGTAAAAATTGATGTTCCCATAGTTGGAGACGTAAAAACAGTCCTTGAAGCGATTTTGAAAAAGTTGCAGCCCGGGGATACAGCTGAGTGGTTGCAACAAATTGAAAACTGGCAGAAGCAAAACCCGATGCCTGGAGCGCTGCAAAGCTCCGGCAACACAGTAAAACCCCAGTATGTAATCAGGGAACTGAGCAGGCTGTGTGGAGAAAACACCGTGGTGGCAACTGATGTGGGGCAGCACCAGATGTGGGCCGCCCAGCACTTTATTATCCGCGAACCGCAGGCCTTCCTTACATCCGGGGGCCTGGGCACCATGGGGTATGGGTTTCCAGCTGCTATCGGGGCCAAATTTGCTGCCCCGGATAAAAGGGTGGTCTGCATTACCGGGGATGGCAGCTTCCAAATGAACATCCAGGAGCTGGCAACAGCCGTCAACAACGAGCTTGATATTACCATTGCCATCATCAACAACAGCTATTTGGGTATGGTCAGGCAGTGGCAGGATATTTTTTACGATAAACGCTATGCTTATACCCTGCTGGAAGGAAGCCCCGACTTTGTTAAGGTAGCCGAAGCTTACGGGGCCAAAGGGATGCGAGCCGGCGACGATCAGGAAGCCACGGAGGCGATTGAGCAGGCCATCCAAGAAAAAGGGCCGGTTGTAATCGATTTTGTTGTGGAGCAGGAAGAAAATGTTTATCCAATGGTCGCACCAAATCGCCCCATCAATGATATTATTATCGGGGGTGAGCGATAATGAAACATGTCCTTGCAGTACTTGTTGAAGATAAACCGGGTGTCCTGACCAGGGTGGCCGGTTTGTTCAGCAGGCGCGGTTTTAACATTGACAATATTGCGGTAGGGGAAACTGTTTCACCCGGGATTTCCAGGATGACTATCACTGTTGAAGGCAGTGAAACTATTGTGGAGCAGGTGGTTAAACAGCTCCATAAGCTGGTCAACGTGATTAAGGTCAGCAACCTCTCTGATGAACCGTCGGTGATGCGTGAATTGATGCTGATCAAGGTCAATGCCGAGGTTGGCAGCCGAAGTGATATCCAGCAGATCGTGGAAACGTTCCGGGGTAAAGTTGTTGATGTGTCACCAGACTCGATGATCATCGAGGTAACCGGCAATGAAGAAAAAATGGAGGCAATTAAACTCTTGCTGCAGCATCATGGAATTAAAGAAATTGTCCGGACAGGGAAGGTTGCCTTACTTCGCGGATCCAAGATTACCAGGGAAAACTAGTAAATCTGAAAAGAAGGCAGGTAGTGAATAATGACTAAAGCAACCAATCATAATCACGGTTCAACAAATCACGGTTCAACAATGGTAGAAAAGATACTTGCTGCAAAATCAGGAAAAAACAAAGTCGCGCCCGGCAACCTGGTTAATACAAAGATTGACCTGGCCCTGGGCAATGATATTACTGCTCCTGTAGCCATCAAAGAGTTTGAACGTTTTGGTGTGGACAAAGTGTTTGATCCGGAAAAAATTGTCCTGGTTCCGGACCATTTTACCCCGAACAAGGACATTGCCTCCGCTGAGCAGGCTCTTCTGATCAGGCAGTTTGCCCAAAAATACATGATCAAGCATTACTATGAAATTGGCAGGATGGGGATAGAACATGCTCTCCTTCCGGAACAGGGGCTGGTCCGGCCTGGAGAGGTCATTATCGGGGCTGATTCACATACCTGCACCTACGGGGCCCTGGGCGCTTTTGCTACCGGGGTAGGCAGTACCGACCTGGCGGCAGCGATGGTCATTGGCGAGGCCTGGTTCAAAGTGCCTTCTACCCTGCGTTTTGAATTCCAGGGACCGCTGCCGAGATGGGCAGGCGGAAAAGATCTCATCTTATATACTATCGGTCAAATCGGTGTTAGCGGCGCCCGGTACCGGGCTATGGAGTTTGCCGGTTCAGCAATTTCTGAACTGTCAATGGACGGGCGCTTAACCATGGCCAATATGGCTATTGAAGCAGGGGGTAAATGCGGCTACGTTCAACCGGACCAGGTTACGTTCGATTACCTGAAAGGCCGGGTAAGCGTACCTTATGAAGCAGTATGCAGTGATGATGACGCGGTTTATGAAAAGGTTTTTAGCTTCGATGTTTCAGATCTTGAGCCGCAAATCGCCTTCCCTCCTTCGCCCGACAAGGTCCGCCCTGTATCCGACGCTAAAGGGATAGAGCTGCAGCAGGTAGTAATCGGTTCCTGCACCAACGGGCGCATCGAAGACCTGCGCATTGCCGCTTCAGTAATTAAGAACAAGCGGGTTCATCCCGGAGTCAGGATGCTGGTCATACCGGCTACGCAGCAGATATACCGCCAGGCCCTGGAAGAAGGACTTTTAACCACCTTCATCGACGCTGAAGCGGTGGTCAGCACCCCTACCTGTGGGCCATGTCTGGGCGGGCATATGGGTATACTGGCCCGCGGCGAGAAAGCCCTGGCCACTACTAACCGCAACTTTGTAGGCCGCATGGGCCACCCGGAGAGCGAAGTTTATTTATCCGGCCCGGCTGTAGCGGCGGCTTCAGCAGTTGCAGGAAAAATAGTTCACCCGGAGGAGGTTAACTGATGAATTTTGAAGGAAAAGCATGGTTGTTTGGCGATAATATTGATACCGATGCAATTATTGCCGCCCGTTATCTTAGCACATCCGATCCCGGGGAACTGGCGGAACATTTGATGGAAGATATAAAACCCGAATTTCCCGGCCTGGTTGCTCCCGGAGACATCCTGGTAGGTGGTGAAAATTTTGGCTGTGGTAGTTCCAGGGAACATGCACCTCTGGCTATCAAGGGAGCCGGGGTTTCCTGCGTGATTGCAAAAAGTTTTGCCCGTATTTTTTACCGCAATGCCATCAATATCGGCCTGCCGATCATGGAGTGCCGCGAGGAACTGTCCGGTATTGAACCTGGATCAGACCGGCTTAAGGTGGACCTGGAGCAGGGCACCATAACCCATCTCCGGACCGGCCGGGTTTATAAAGCCGAGCCTTTTCCTCCTTTCATGCAGGAGATAATCAACAAAGGCGGACTGATTGAATATGTTAAAGCCCGGGTCAATCCTGCAAAATAGGGTTTTAAAGCTCCTTTTCTATTTGCATTTTTTTTGCGATAATGGTAGGGTGTATACATCGAAAAATGGTTAATAATATATCCACCCGGTTGCAGCAAGCAGGCGGGTGATATTGAGGAGGTTTGTACATGAAGAAGTACAACAGCGAAAATATTCGCAATGTGGCATTAATATCCCACGGCAGTGCCGGAAAAACATCACTTACCGAAGCGCTGCTTTTTACGTCAGGGACGGTTAACCGCCAGGGAAAAATTGAATCGGGCAATACCACTACCGACTATGATCCCGATGAAATTAAAAAACAGGTGACTATAAACCTTGGCCTGGCTCCCCTGGAATGGGACGGGATCAAGATCAACCTGCTTGACACACCGGGTTACTTTGACTTTATTGGTGATGTTTTAGGTGCCCTGCGGGCGGCCGACAGCGTTTTAGCTGTTGTTTGCGCTGTTTCAGGCGTTGAAGTCGGTACTGAAAAGGTATGGGGTTATGCCGATGATTATGACCTGCCCCGCCTGGTGGCCATCAACAAGTTGGACCGCGAAAATGCCGATTATGAAGGGACGCTGGAACAGCTCAGGACCAACTTCGGGCATAACGTGGCTCCCCTGCAAATGCCTATTGGCAAAGAAGCTGATTTTAAAGGAGTCGTCGACCTGGTCCAGCAGAAAGCGATCATGTTTTCCGATGACGGAATGAAAACCACCGAAGAGGATATACCTGCCGATCTTGTAGATCAAGCCCAGGAGTTAAGAGAAAAGTTGGTCGAGGCCATAGCAGAAGCCGATGACAGCCTCCTGGAAAAATACCTGGAGGGCGAAGGGTTGAGCGACGAAGAAATTAATGAAGGGCTGCGCCAGGGAGTCCTCGAAGGAAAGACCATTCCCGTTATATGTTGTGCCGCCACCAAGAATTTCGGAATCCAGCCAATGCTTGATTTAATCAAACGTTATCTTCCTACTCCCCTTGACAAAAAGGAAGTAAAGGGGTATATCCCAGGCAGTAAAGATGAAGAGAGCCGTAAGCTCAGCAATGATGAGCCAATGTCGGCTTTCGTGTTCAAAACCCTCGCCGACCCTTACGTGGGCCGGATCAATTATTTCCGGGTTTATTCCGGCAACATCCAACCGGACAGCCAGGTTTACAACTCTACCCAGGATCTGACGGAGCGTTTTGGACAAGTTTTCTCGATGCGGGGTAAAAACCAGATTCAAATGGAAGAAGTCGTTGCCGGAGATATTGCCTGTGCAGCCAAGCTGCAGAATACTATAACCGGCGACACCCTGAGTGACAAAAGCCACCCGATCGTATTCCCGGCCATTGAGTTTCCCGAGCCGGTTATCTCCTTTGCGGTTGAGCCAAAGACGAAGGGTGATGAAGACAAGGTTGGCAGCGGGCTTTCCCGTTTCCTGGAAGAAGATCCCACTTTCAAGATGGAGAGAAACGTGGAAACAAAACAAACCGTTATTTCCGGTATGGGCGAACTGCACCTTGATATTATCGTTAACCGCATGGCCCAAAAATTCGGGGTAGATGTTGAACTTTCAACACCCAGGGTTCCTTACAAGGAAACTATCAAGGGACAGGCCAGGGTGGAAGGAAAGCACAAGAAACAGTCTGGAGGACGCGGCCAATTTGGGCATGTCTTCATCGAACTTGAGCCTTCAGAACCTGGAGAAGGCTTGGTCTTTGAAAACAAGATTTTTGGTGGAGCTGTCCCGAAGCAATACGTCCCGGCTGTTGAAAAGGGCATTCAGGAAGCGATGGAAGGAGGTGTGGTAGCCGGATACCCTGTCGTAGACGTTCTTGTCAGGCTGGTTGACGGTTCTTACCACACTGTTGACTCTTCCGAGATGGCTTTCAAGGTTGCCGGGGCGCAGGCTTTCCGCAAAGGCATGGAAGAAGCAGGGGCGGTTTTACTTGAACCGATCATGAACGTAGAAGTGCTTGTTCCCGAAGCTTACATGGGTGATATCATGGGTGATTTGAACAGTAAGCGGGGCCGCATCCAGGGCATGGAGCCGGAAGGTAACATGCAAAAAATCAAGGCTCAGGTCCCGATGGCAGAAATGTTCAAGTATTCAATAGACCTTCGCTCAATGACTCAAGGCCGCGGCTTTTTCAGCGTGGAATTTTCCCATTATGAAGAAGTGCCGCATAACGTGGCAGAACAAATAAAAGCCGATGCCCAGGCTGAAGAAGAAGAAGCTCAATAAAATACCCTGAAGACGAAGAAAAATGGATCCAGAAACACTTCTATAGTGATTAAAAACGAAAGGGGCTGCCTTACCGGGCAGCCCCTTTAAGTTGACTTTGATAGCATTAAGTTGGGTTATTCGCTAAAGCGTTAACATGCAGTTGATCATGCTACCTGGACTTGTTTGTTCAACCGAGCTGCATTTTGGGTTGGTGTCGGATGATCGCGGTCAACGGCGGTGACTGCAACTGCTCTATCACAATGTCCTCACCAAAAAAAGTAGCTCAGCTGAATAATAACCCTGCAATAAAAAAGTTTACAGACCTTTTGAGTATAAATAGCAGCAGCTTAGGATTTCAGCACATAAGCCAGATCTTTTCTTGTGTAGAGCAATAATTACCTTTTAAGCTTAGCCCCTACTACCCGGCGCAGTTTGCCAAAAATCTTGTTTGCTATCAGCCAGGCAAATGAAAACAGGGGTTTAACATCGTCTGCAGCCCAGATAGCATGGGCCTTGTGATGGGATAACCAGGGACGAACAACCTGGGCCGGGGTAAGCTGGCCGGTCTTTAAGTAAGCAGATACGCTGATCATGTCTTCATAAGCATGCCAGAAAGCCCACGGCTGGTCTTCTTGGAGATGGTGCTCTGGAAGGGGGGCGCCAATTAAATCCCGGTACATGACATAGGTAAATTCCAGGCCGCATTTATCAAATAACACATTCAAGGTACTCAGGCGGGCATTAATCTCGATCATGTAAAACCGCTCCGTTACAGGGTGCTTTTTAAATTCTATTTCCCCGTAGCCGCGGTAACCGATGCGTTCAATTTGTTCTTTACCAAGATCCACAAGAGCTTGATCGTGCAAGTGATGGGTCAAGGTTGAGGAGCCAAAATTAATCGGGAACTGGCGCAGTTTTTGGGCCGTCATAGTATGGGTTATCCGGCCTTCTTGATCAACGTAGAAATCAAACACGAACATCTGGTCATCAAACCCGGGTACTATTTCCTGGACCATGACCTCCAGCTCGCTGGCCCGGGCAGTTTCAAGTGCTTCTAACAGCTGTTCTCTGCTACCGGCATAAAGGCATTTCTGCCGGAAAACTTTTACAAATTCATGCGAAAGGGCCGGTTTAATAATACAAGGGTAAGGCATGGCTTCGGCCACCCGGGTTAAATCAACTTTTTCGTCGACAATGGCGGTCTGTGGGGTGTGCAGGCCGTGTTTTTGGGCCAGGTAGTGCAAACCGTTTTTGGCAATAATCTGTTCCAACAGGCCCGGGGGGGTTTCCGGGAAGAGGTAGTAGTCAGACAGCTCTTCTGCATAACGTGAAATCATAAGGGCATAACTGTCGGCGCTGGCCAGTAAAACCGGTTTTTGATCAAATTTGCGGCCCAGTTCAATGAGAAAATGAGCCAGGTTTTCTTCCTCATAGTTAATGTTCGGGCAGTGGATTTTTTGGGTAACATAACGAGAAGACAGGGCGTATGCAGTTGGAAAGTGATAATCCAGGGCGTAAACCGGCACCCCCCTGCGCCCAAGGGTGCGGATAGCGCCAAGCGCTGTATAGAAATTAGCGCCCAGTATAACTGCCGGGACAAAGGTTTTGTTTTCAGGTTTTGCCTCAATCAAGTGGTTCAATTTACATCCTCCTGCCCCCCGTCCTGTAGTCCGGGCCTGTATATAGCGTCTCCTAGAACCAGACCGGAGCTGCTGTATCCAGGGAAGACGCTCTCATTTTTTGATTATAACGTACCTGATTGGGATGTGGTGCCTTTTCTTTGAATATTGCCCTCTACTTTGATTCCCCGGGTGTGATATAATCAGATTGTACAAATAATCAGGCAAAGTGTGTCCACTGGGGAGTGGTTGGCCAATATGAAACGAAAAAAAGTAGCGGTTTTGTTCGGGGGGCGATCAGGAGAGCATGTTGTATCCCTGCGCTCTGCTGCTTCAATCATGGAAGCGGTTGACAAGGAAAAATATGATATCATCCCTATCGGGATAACCAGGGAAGGGGCCTGGATAACCGGGCCTGATGCGTGGTTAGCGCTTTGGGAAAACCGCCCGCCCCGGGAAGCGACCGCTGCAGTAATTTTAACTGATCCAAACCGGCCCGGGCTGCTAGTCCAGTCGGCAGTTTCCCCATCAGAGTGGCTGCACCAGCCCCTTGATATTGTATTTCCTGTCCTGCATGGAACTTATGGTGAAGACGGCACGATACAGGGGTTGTTTGAAATGGCCGGTATTCCCTATGTTGGCTCCGGTGTACTTGCATCAAGCGTAGCCATGGACAAGGTAATCATGAAAACGCTGTTTAAAGAATGCGGCCTGCCGGTAGCACGCTTTGTCTATTTCTACCGCTGGGAATGGAGCGGTAATGAACAAGAGTGGCAGGTCCGGGTAACAAATGAGATCGGGTTTCCCTGTTTTGTAAAACCGGCCAACCTTGGGTCAAGTGTTGGCATTACAAAGGTTCGTAGTGAAGATAAGCTGGCTTCCGCTGTTGAGGAGGCTCTTCTCTACGATGATAAAGTGATTATTGAAACGTTCCTGGAAGGCAGGGAGATCGAGTGCAGTGTCCTTGGTGATATAGAGCCCCATACTTCAAGGCCAGGGGAAATTGTTCCCTGCAATGAATTCTATGACTACCGGGCCAAGTACATCGATGACCGTTCCGAGCTGGTTATACCGGTTGAACTGGGCGAAAAACTGGAGACAATGGTCAGGGATTACTCTGCCAGAGCTTATAAGGTTGTCGAAGCAAGCGGCCTGGCCCGGGTGGATTTTTTCGTTAACACTTTGACTGAAACAGTTACTTTGATTGAAATCAATACGATACCGGGTTTTACGAGCATTAGCATGTATCCAAAGCTATGGGAAGCCACTGGCATTAGTTATGAGCAGCTGGTCAGCAGGCTGCTTGAGTTTGCTGAAAGCCGCTTCCAGCGCCGCCGTGCCCTGATGGTTTCTCCGCCAGAATAAGTTAATAAAATAACGGGGTGGTTACAATTAAAAATGAGCGCCAGCAGTCTCTCATGGATCTTATGAGCGGTCGAGGTGCTGCCCCTCCGGATGATAAAAACCGGGCAGACCGGGCCAACCATAAGGATAAAGAAGTGGAACTCGACCGTCTTAAGGAAGAAGCCCTGGGATGTAAGCGTTGTTCATTAAGGCAGGGGTGCCTCCAGGTGGTCTTTGGAGTAGGTAACCCCGGCGCTCGTATAATGCTTGTGGGAGAAGGGCCGGGCGGTGATGAAGACCGGCAGGGCATACCCTTTGTTGGGCGGGCCGGACAGCTGTTGAACCGGATTCTTGAAGCGGCCGGTATTAACCGCGATGACGTCTATATCACTAACATTGTCAAATGCCGTCCACCGGGTAACAGGCTTCCAGTTCAATCTGAAATAGATGCTTGCCTGCCTCACCTGCAAAAACAGATCGCCTTAATTAATCCGGAAATCATAATTTGCCTCGGGTCGCTGTCGACGAAAACATTGATCGACAAGAATGCCAGCATAACCCGAACCCGCGGAAACTGGCGCACGATCGGCGGCAGGCGTTACATGGCCACATTTCACCCTGCTGCCCTGCTCAGGGATCCTGGCAAAAAGAAGTATGTATGGGAAGATTTCAAAGAAGTGATGAAGGAGTACCATAAACCCGATAACGGAGGGTCGGCTTATGAGTAACCAACTTGTTTTGATTGTAGATGATGAAAAAACGCTTGTTAAAGCTTTAACCTTTAACTTACAAAAGGAAGGGTTCAGGGTTGAAGCGGCTTATGACGGTGAAGAGGCGTTGGATAAAGTCTTTTCCTTGAAACCGGATGTAGTGGTTTTAGACTTGATGCTGCCGGAAGTTGACGGCTTTGAAGTCTGCCGCCGGATTCGCAAAAAACTGGATATTCCAATCATAATGCTTACCGCCCGCAGTGAAGATATTGATAAAGTGCTCGGCCTGGAACTTGGGGCTGATGATTACTTAACCAAACCTTTTAATTCGCGGGAACTGGTAGCCAGGATCAAGGCGGTTTTACGGCGCAGTGTCACTTCGGAAGGTGAATCCAAGAAAAAGATACAAATCGGCAAATTGCAAATTGACCTGCTGCAGCACCGTGTACGCCTGGGCGATAAAGAGATCAGTTTAACTTCAAAAGAATTCGCCCTGCTTAGTTTCCTCGCCATCAATGCTGGCAATGTCTATTCCCGTGAACAGCTTTTAGCCCAGGTTTGGGGCTATGATTACTATGGCGATGTACGTACTGTGGATGTGCATATCAGGCACCTGAGAGAAAAAATTGAAAACGATCCGGCCAACCCTGAATACATTATCACGGTCTGGGGTACCGGTTACAAACTCAGGGAGGACCTTTGATGTCAAAGTTTTACAGTATTCGTTTTCGCCTGACAGCTGTTTTTTTGGCTATTATTCTTGCTGTCATGTTGATTATAAGCCTCTTTTTATACTCTACCCTGGAACGCTACCATATGAACAACCTGATGGAGCACCTGCAGCGCACCGGGTTCCTTGCCTCGGAATTTTTGGTTGGTCACTTAAGAGGCCAGGTTGATACCGTACGTTTGAGCTCACTGGCTGAAAATATCAGCCGCCAGGCCGGTGCCCGGGTTGTATTTATTGATGATCAAGGGACAGTTGTGGGGGACTCGGTCCGGGTCGGCGGCCTTCTCAATCAAACCCTTGAACATGAGGATGTCGAGCAGGCCCTTGATGGTGAAGTTAGCAGCAGTACAACATACAGTGAAAGAATAGGGCACGAGATTAAGCAAATGGCTATCCCGGTCAGGGAAGAAAACGACGATATTATCGGGGTTATCTTTCTTTCTACTTCTCTGGAAGATGTGCATCAAACCCTCGCTGACATACGCATATTCCTGTTTTTGTCGACGGTGCTGGCTATGGCCATAGTAGGTGGCGGCTCCATTGCCCTGGCCCGCCGTTTTACCGGGCCCCTGGAAGAGCTCACTACTGCTGCCAGGAAAATGTCAGAAGGGAAGCTGGATCAGCATATTGAGTTTACATCCGGCGATGAAATCGGCCGGCTGGCGGACCAGTTTAATGTCATGGCCAGGCGGTTGAACTACTATACCAACAACCTGAAAAAATTTGCTGCCGATGTTGCCCACGAAGTGCGTACTCCTTTAACCACCATGAGCCTTTTGACCAAGGCTCTAAAGGAGCACGACATGGAACCTCAGCAGCAGCGAGAATTTGTAGAGGATCTTGATAGCGAGCTTGATCGCCTGGTTCAGCTGGTAAATGACCTGCTGGAACTTTCCAAGCTGGAAAAGAACCAGGTTGAATATGAAGAAGTAACCATGAATTTCTTGCTTAGAGATATGATCAGGGAAAATAAATTCCGCTTTAAGCAGGCCGGAGTGGATTTGATAGATTTTATTCCGGATGATATGTTAAAAGTATCAGCCGTACCTATGCAATTGCGCCAGGTCGTTTCCAACCTGCTCGATAATGCTTTGAATTATACACCGGCAGGGGGTTCGGTTACACTTTCCCTTTACCGGGAGGGAAATGAAGTAATTACCCAAGTGGAAGACACGGGAAGCGGTATTCCCAAAGAGGATCAGAGCTTCATCTTCGAACGTTTTTACCGGGTTGACCAGGCTCGTTCCAGAGAAGGCGGCGGCACAGGCCTTGGCCTGGCCATAGTCAGCGAGATTGTGGCCAAACATAACGGCAGAGTCTGGTTGGAAAGCGAAGAAGGCCGGGGCAGCAGCTTTTACTTTGCCCTGCCTGCTATTGAACAATAGAGTTGTTATCAAAACTTAACGGGACTTCACCAATTTTTAAAGGTTTAGGTTTTCGAAAGAGCCCGTGGTTATGTTACAATATTCAACACTCTGGCTATTTTATCCGGGGGTGTTTTCTGATGAAAAATGTACAACCTTTTTATTATATAATAGCCCTGGCCGGCATGTTTATGCTGGCCGCTGCATACCTGCTGGTAATGCAGTTAATGCCCGCACCGGAACAAACCGGTGTGACCGTAGAACCCCAGGCTCCTGACGAGGGCGGTGCTATTTATGATCTCTGGTTTTCCAGCGCTGAAATTTATGATCTCAGTGTGGACCATAACCTTACCGGGATTTTGTTCAGCACCGAGGAAAAAATGGTCAGCCTCCTGGACCAGGAGCGCAAGCTGCGCTGGGACAAGAGTTTTTCCACGGCACCCAGGCAGGCGAAATTATCATCCTGCGGAAACTACGCGGTCACCGGCACAGAAGGCGGACTGCTTCATTTTACTGCCACCGACCAGGAATTTTACTGGGAAAGTGAAGGGTTTCCCATTGAACATGTTGCTATAGGGCCCAACGCCAACTGGGTGGCAGCCACCCGTGTTGATGAAGAAGAAAACCATTACATCGAATTTTATGATCGGGGTGGAGAGCTGAACTGGGTCCTTGAAAGCGGTCCGGTCAAAAACTTATACCTTTCCAGTGAGTACCTTGAACAGGCCAGCATCTTCTATACCCATATGCAGGAGGAACAGCCGGTTTTCACCGCGGTAAACATTGAAGGTGAGGAACTCTGGTCATATGAAGGCAAAAACGTAGCTGCTGTGTCCAGGCATGGTAGCCGGGTAGCGGCGGCAGATGGTAAAAGCCTGATTATCTATGACGCCCAGGGCCAGGCTTTATGGGAAAACGAACTTCCCTTTGAACCACAGACTGTCATGTTCAATCCGCAAAACTACAACCGCCTCCTGGTTTACGGAAACCAGGAAGGAGCGGATGAAAACTTGTTCTACTATGACTTAACCGATGATCTGCTTTGGAGCAAGAGAGTTGCTGACGGTTCCCTCTTTTCTTTTACTGCTGACGGACAGTATATTGTAAGCAGTTCGTGGCGCCATTACCGGGAAGATTACACCCAGATGAAAATATTGAACAGGCAGGGTGAAGAAATCAACAACTGGGAAGTAGCCATGCGGGTGGAAAAACTGGTGAAATCGGGTCACCCGCACCTGGTGGTAGTTGGCGGGGAAGATGGCTATATTGACCTGGTTAACCTGGAACCCCTCCTTGCTGAGACAGAAAACGATGTGGCCGTGGTTCCTATCTACAACCCGGTTTCTACAGAACAAGGAACAGGTGAAATAAAAGTTCCCCTTTACTTCATTGATGAAAACTCCAACCTGGTTCCTGTCACCAGGTCGCTTAACGACACAGATAATCCGATCCAGGCTGCAGTGGAAGAATTAATCCGCGGCCCGGCCAGGGGAAGCGCCCTTTACAGGACCATACCTCAAAAGGATGTTGCTATTGAGGTTGAATTCCTTGAAGAAGATGGACGTCTCAACCTGGAATTGCCTTCAGAGCTGGCAGAACTTAGCGGCTTCACCCAGAGCACAACTGCTCTCGACTCCCTGGTGCTGACTGTAAGCTCTTTCTCTGAAGTTGAAGAAATAACCCTTACTGTTGACGAGGAGCCCCTGGAAGTCTTTGGAGCAGATTTAACGCTTGATCAGCCCCTCAGCCCTTACCAGTGGGACAAGCCTGTTTATATACCGGTTATGAGTGGTAACCGTTACTATCTCAAAATGCAGGAAGCAACCACGGAAAATGATGAAGAGGCTGACTTACAGCATGTTGTTGAACAATCCCTTCATGCCTGCCGGGTCCTTCCATTTGTTCCTTCCAACCTCGATCTCATTGATCTGCGTATCTCCAGGGAGAAAATCCAGATTAACCTTACTGAGTCTTTCAAGAGGATTTTTTCGGAAAAAGTAGGGGAGCAGGAGGTACTGCAGGCCGAACTGCTGCTGGATGCGCTGTTTATGACGGTCTTTGAAAATAGCAGGGCCCAGAGAGTTGAGATCTTAGTTGACGGCGATGAATGGGAACCGCCAGCCGGGTATCCTTCCCTGGGACGTTTTCACCATCGCCCCTATTTCATTAACCCGGAACAGTAACAAGGGTGCAAATTACAAAAGCAACTTGCAGATAAAACAAAGAAAAAAATTTGTAAAATACTTCTCATTAAGCTAAAATAAGTGATAAAGTGCCAAGGAGATAATTATACATGCAGAAATTAAGAGAAGAAATTGGAGAGGTGTTAGCATCTCTTGTCGAAATGGAAACGGACCGGGTTTTGGAACTGCTTGAAATCCCCCCGGAGCCAGAATTTGGGGACCTTGCTTTTCCCTGTTTTACCCTTGCCAAAACTTTAAAAAAACCTCCCCCTGTTATCGCTAAAGAGCTAAGTGAAAAATTGTCCGGCCAACAAGGCCGGCTCTGGGATAAGGCCGAACCGAGGGGCCCTTATCTCAATTTTTACATTGCCCCTAAAGCCTACAGCCATGAAGTGTTGAAAAAGGCATGGGATGAAGAAAAATATTACGGGCATACCGATCTGGGTAAAGGGCATAATGTCCCTATAGATTATTCATCTCCCAACATTGCCAAGCCATTCGGGGTAGGCCACATCCGTTCCACGGTAATCGGCCATTCTCTTTACCTCATTTACAGGGCCCTCGGCTATAACAGTATCGGCATAAACCACCTGGGAGACTGGGGAACCCAGTTTGGAAAACTGATCGTGGCTTTTAAACGTTGGGGAGAAGAAGACAAACTAAAAGACGATCCGGTAGAATATCTCTACCGGCTTTATGTGCAGTTTCACCAGGAAGTAGAAGAAGATCCCGGCCTCGATGATGAAGCCCGCTCCTGGTTCAAGAAGCTGGAATCCGGTGACAGGGAAGCAGTTTCCTACTGGGAGCACTTCAGGAAGCTCAGCCTGGAAGCCTATGCCTCAATCTACAGCCGCCTGGGGATAGAATTCGAACATTATCATGGCGAAAGCCACTATAACCAGATGCTGGAACGGGTGATCAACCTGGTCCAGGAACAGGGGATCGCCAGGGAAAGCGAAGGTGCCCTGATTATTGACCTGGAGCCATACAACATGCCCCCGGTCATGCTTCGTAAAAAAGACGGGGCCACCCTTTACATCACCAGGGATCTGGCAGCAGCAATTTACAGGAAAGAAACCTTTGACTTTGCCCGCTCTTTATATGTGGTGGGGGCGGAGCAAACCCTGCATTTCCAGCAACTGTTTAAAGTTCTTGAGCTTCTCGGGTTTGAGTGGGCCTCACAGTGTGTCCATGTGCCTTTCGGGATGATTCGCTTTAAAGAAGGCCGGATGTCTACGAGAGCGGGTAGAATAGTTTTGTTGGAAGAAGTCTTGGACCGGGCGGTGGCAATGGCCCGGGAGATTATCGAGGAGAAAAACCCGGACCTGAATGATAAGGAGAGCGCAGCTGAAGCGGTCGGCCTGGGAGCGGTCCGGTTTGGAGATTTAAGCAACGACCGGGTTAAAAACATCGAATTTGACTGGGAAAATGTGCTCGACTTTTCAGGTGAAACGGCGGCCTATATCCAGTATGCCCACGCCCGGATCTGCAGCATTATTCGTAAAGCGGAACCCGGCCTTATGGAGTGGAACGATGAAGCTGTGGGCCGGCTGGAGAAGGAAGAAGAAATTACGCTGGTCAAAACCCTGGCCCAGCTGCCTGATAAAGTGATAGACTCAGCTGAAAGCTACAAACCTTCAATCCTCGCCCGTTATTTAATTGACGTGGCCAGGGAGTTTAACCGCTTTTATCACAACTGTCCGGTTTTAAGCAGCGGCAAGGAAATACAGCAGTCGCGCTTGCTGTTGATCAATGCCACCAGGCAAGTATTAGCTAATGGATTAGCCCTGCTCGGAATCGTTGCTCCGGAAGAAATGTAACAGTTTAGGGGGAGACAATACCATGCTGGATTTAAAATTTGTTCGGGAAAACCCGGACCTGGTCCGCCAGGCGATGGAGCTCAAAGGTGAGGAAGGCGATCTCGACGGCCTGTTGGCCAGGGATACCGAGCGCCGCAACCTGCTCAAAGAGGCGGAAGAATTAAAACAGATCCGCAACCGTGTCTCCAAAGAAATCGGCCAATCCGGCGGGGACAGCGCCGCTGCAGAAGCCAAAAAGTCGGAGATGCGCGAAGTATCGGCAAAAATTAAAGAACTCGATGAGCAGCTGCGCCAGGTCGACAACGATATGGAACAACTGCTGTTAAACCTGCCCAACATTCCCGATCCGGTAGTGCCCCGGGGAAGTGATGAATCCGACAATGTTGAAGTCCGATCCTGGGGAGAAAGGCCTGGTTTTAGTTTTACCCCCCTGGCTCACTGGGACATCGGGGCCAACCTTGATATTATTGATTTTCCCCGGGCCGGTAAAATTACCGGTAGCCGTTTTGCCCTGTATTACGGGGCAGGTGCCAGGCTGGAGCGGGCTTTGTTTAATTTTATGCTTGACCTGCATACTGCAGAACACGGATACCGGGAAGTATTTCCTCCCTTCCTGGTCAATGCTGCCAGCATGACCGGGACCGGCCAGTTGCCCAAGTTTGCAGAAGATGCCTTCCGGATTGAGGGCACAGATCTCTACCTGATTCCCACCGCGGAAGTGCCTGTTACCAACCTGCACCGGGACGAGATCCTTGATGCCGAACAGCTTCCCCTTTACTACTGTGCCTACAGCGCTTGTTTTAGGGCCGAAGCCGGGGCCCACGGCCGTGATACCAGGGGCCTGATCCGCCAGCACCAGTTCAACAAGGTGGAACTGGTCAAGTTTGTCCGCCCTGAAGAATCGATGGATGAGCTGGAATCACTGACCCTGGATGCGGAAAAGGTCCTGCAACTCCTTGAACTGCCCTACCGGGTCATGCTAATGTGCAGCGGCGATCTGGGTTTTGCCCCGGCAAAAAAGTACGACCTGGAAGTATGGCTGCCTGCATATGAAACATACCGGGAAATATCATCCTGCAGCAACTTTACCGATTTCCAGGCCCGCCGGGCCGGGATCAGGTTCCGCCCTGAAAGCGGCAAGAAAACCCAGTTTGTGCATACCTTGAATGGATCGGGGGTAGCTATCGGCAGGACGGTTGCCGCTATCCTGGAAAACTACCAGCAGGAAGACGGCAGCGTAATTGTCCCGGAAGTACTGCGCCCCTATATGAACTGCCTGGAGCGGATCACGGCGCAATAGTATTTAGATCAATAAAAGGCCATATTATTTACGCAGGGAGAGTTAAAATGGCAAATAAACTTGTGGTTGCAGCTATGTTAATCATAGCAGTTTTAAATCTTGTAGCTTATTTTGAAACTGGAAGCACATTTAGCCTCATGATAGCAATTGGCCTACTAGCACTATCAGCGTGGTTTTCGTTTAAACTTCGCCGCTAGATCTTTAATGTTTCGGAAAAAGCTTGAAAGGTTATCTTATCCCTGGAACGGTCCAAAAACATGTTGTAATCCTGGGCCCGTCCGACAAAATATCATTCTGGTTTTTCCCGGGTCACCATGGTATCCAAGATTTCTGCAGCCTTAAGAATTACATGAAAACACTTTTCCTTTTCTGTCCGGTAGTTTTCTTTCAAGAAATCACAATCTATACCGCCCATTTTATCTCTATAACTCTCCAAAAACTCCCGGGTGAGTTCTTTGATTCTGTCACTTTCATGAGCCCTGTCATTCACGTTCATAATACTTAATACCATTACTCCCGATATCAGGGCGCCACAAGTTTTTTCAATTCCCATTCCTCCGCCGAAACCGGCAGACATCTTTAAGGCGTTTTTTGTAAGGCCTAAATTGTAGGTCTCGTTAGCGCCGTAAAGAATTTTTTCTGCTCAGTTAAAGTCCATATTTTTTTCTCCGAACCCTTGACGAATCAGTTCAGCCAGCATAGTTGAAAAACACCTTCCTTTTTTGAATTGGTTGCAATTACATTTTAACGCTTGTTATAAAATGGAGCAATTTTAAGTGGTTATTCCATATGGTTATCCCAGGTAAAAGAGATTGATTTATTGCATCGAAAACACCATAGAGGGAATCGTAAAAATGTGACGAAATAACGATAAGATGCCACATTATACGCGAAAGGAAACATCTAAACATGGATCATCTAAACGTGGGCGGACTTTTTGCATTGTTAGCAGCTATTGGCTACTCGTTATTTAACATTTTTAATCGAAAAGGAATGATGAATAATAACCCCGGGAATGTATGGGATATCCGTTTAATTGGCTCGTTTTCAACATTAATTGTTTTTTGTCTGGGGGTTGTAATATTAGCATTTTTTGATATGAGCATCATACAAGAATTTAAGCATTTAAATATGCAGGCTGTATTACTACTTTTGCTATCCGGGGTATCGGGCTCATTCGTAGGGGCGCTTCTTATTACCATGGCTGTTTCTCAGATTGGAGCATCACAGACGTCGGTTTTATATGGAGGTTCAAATCCACTCTTTGCTGTTCTGCTCTCTATTGTCCTTCTTAGTGAAATACCAGATTTAATCGGGATGCTTTCAGTCCTGGCGATTATAGCTGGTATAGTTATAGTTGGGTACCACGGGCATGAAGGGACGGTTGTGCTTTTAGAAAAAACCAAACTCGCAGGAGGGATTATTGCTTTATCGGCTGGGCTGTGCTTTGCATTAGCCCATATGGCTAGAGGAATTGCTTTAAACTTAGGAGCAACCCCAAATACAGCATTTATAATTCCGCAAGCCATGTCACTAATGGCTATTACAGTCATTTTCTATACACAATCAAGGAAACTTAAAGATCTTAAGAAAATTAGCAGAAAAAGCCTGTACTGTTATATTGGAGGAGGCGTCGGTCTTCTCGTAGGTGCCTATAGCACTTTAATAGCCTTCACTATGATTCCGGTGTGGCAGGCTGTTGCTATTTTGAGTATTCAACCGCTGTTAATTTTAATTCTATCAGGCTTATTTTTAAAGCAGGTAGATAAAATTAGTTATCGCCTGGTTATTGGAGCATTCCTGGTAACACTGGGGGTAGTGAGTCTGAATGTTTACTAATTAATTACTGCCCTTTTTATAACAGCCTGTTCTGGCAGTATATAATAATTTGCGACAGGAGGTTTTGTAATGGACTATTTTCCGCAAATTTATACGATACTCACACCTGCACTGCTAGTAATATTTATTGTAGCTATTGTATATTTAAATAGACGGTTTAAATAATAGCTTAATACCTGATACCTGATATAATAAATAGTAAAGATATGAGCGGGCATCCTGCTATGGAATTGTATTTAAAAGAGGGCTATCAAGTGATCACAATGTAGGGAGCTTGTTGTATACATAAGGTCAGGGGGGAGGTGCAAATTGTTCCCGCTAGTTGGGTAGAAAATTCAGCAACTCCTGATTCATCATATTTTATGCCAGGCAGAATAGGGGCTGATCAAGAAGAACTACTGGGTTATGAATATCAATGGAGGCAAACGCAGGCGGAAGTTTTATGGCTATAGGGATTTACAATCAATACAGCTGGGTTCATCCCGAATAGAGAGTTGTCATTGCAAAAAATTCAGCACAATAACATCTGCAGTTTTAACAACAGTAGTAAATAAGAAATATGTAGTAGTTAGTTGTATCTGTAGTTAACATTTCGGGATTACAACGAAAAGAAAGGATGATAATTTTGATGAAAGCCAACAGGGAACTGGTGATGATTCCGGGGCCGACACCGGTGGTTGAAAGCATTCGAAAGCAAATGGAGCGGGAAACTGCCTCCTTTAAAGATCCAGATTTTCTCAATGATTTCAATCAGGTCATCGCTGATTTGAAGGAGTTATGGCAGTCTGATGAAGTGTTTGTGCTAGTCGGTTCGGGGACTTTGGCCATGGAAGTTGCGGTTTCCAATATTGTGCAGAAGCCGGATCCTGTCCTGGTTATTTCTCACGGCTATTTTGGTGACCGGATGATCGAACTTTGCCAAAGAAAAGGACTTGAAGTAGACACTCTGACCAGTGAATGGGGTAAAGCGATTCCCGTGGAAGAGGTGGAGCAAAAACTAGCGGAGAAAAACTACCGGGCTGTATTTTCAACTCATGCTGATACTTCCACTGGGGTCAAGGCACCTGTAGTCGAGCTTGGGAAGCTGCTATCAGGATACCCGGACACTTTGTTTGTAGTTGACGGTGTCTGTTCTACAGCTGGTGAGGCAGAGGCTATGAAGGATATGCACATAGATATTCTGTTTACCGCCTCGCAAAAAGCTCTAGGCGTACCGCCCGGCCTTGCCATTGTTTGGGCTAACGAAAAAGCTCTCAAGAGAAGAGAAGAGCTCGGAGACATCCCTGAATATTACGCTGATTTCCATAAATGGCTTCCCATCATGCACGACCCCAACAATTACTTCGGAACACCGGCTGTTAACATGATCTGGGCTCTAAATCAAGCGCTAAAGATTATAAAGGCTGAGGGATTGCAGAATCGATTCGAGCGCCACCGCCTGTGGGGAGGAGCGGTCCAGCAGGCCCTGGAAGAAATGGGATTTCATATTTTAGCTGAAAAAGGAAGCCGTGCTTCCACGCTGTCCAATGTAATTTACATGGAGGGTGTTGAAGATGCAGAGTTCAGGTCGGTCTTAAAGCAAGAAGGTGTTGTGGTGGCAGGCGGATTGGGCCCTTATGCCGGGAAGGCCTTCCGGCTGGGCCATATGGGTAACATTGACCTCAACGAGCTGGTAACGGTGGTTACTGCTATCGAAAAAGCCCTTCACAGGTTGGGCCAACCTGTCGAATTTGGCAAAAGCGCAAATATTGTATTAGATAGCATTTTAAAAGGATAACCTTTTTAAGGAGGCGTGTGAATTAATCACACGCCTCCTTAAAATTTCGGGACACAATGAAAATTTTATTGCAAGGTTTATTTAGCAAAAAAAGACAGATGAAACGTCCCCGTGTCATGCCCGCATCATGCAGCAATATATATTACAGTTTGTTTAAGCAGCAGGCGAACTACAAAAGAGCCCTGTCTTTTATGAGACAAGGCCCTGGTAAATCGAGGGAGAATTCGCGACTAATCCACAACATCCATGATTTTACCACAACAGATAGGGATTACCTGACCTGCTTTTAGATTTATTAACTTATTACAGGTTTTACAATAAACGCTTTCATCACGGTCAACTCTCACTTCCGTAAAAGAGCTATCCTGCGGGTCAACACCTTCGATATAAAAAGAAGCGCTCTTGTTGCCTTTTTCAGGGATATACTCTCCTACCGGGACCATTTTTCCGCTGTCTCCAACACAATCGATCAAAATTTTCCACAGTGCAATAAGCTTGGCTTTCTCATCATCGCTCTCAGGAGTTAAGGACACCTGGCTTTTTACAATATCAATCTTAATAGCTGTTCACTCCTTTCATTATTAAGTAAATTAAACTGCATGGTTCAAAACGAACCGATACTAAAACAAATGCTAAATATCATTATATCATGATATAATAATCATAACAAATATTATTTAATGCAAAATTAAATCGCTTATCCAGTAGTTTAGGCTCTGAATACTGCTTCTGACCGGTGCATAATTTCGAACATCATTTCGGGAAACAAGGTAAGTTATTACGTTTGTTCTTTAAAAAGTGAAGCGTTCGCGGATTCAAGTAAAAAAGTAACGGAGTGGAAAGCAGAAAACTGTATTGATCCTGAAAAACCACCGGGCAATGTAAAAACCCAACTTATGAAAGAGATACTGGCAAGTTTTGCCTTCGAAGATTTTAATAAGAAAGCTTTAAACTGCAAATACTGCAATAACCCCAACTTAATTGATACCTCTTTCATGGGGGAGCTAAGGGGTGAACCGCTCTTAAATGCCGTCAAAGTATTGCTTACAAGTTAGCTAGTATATAATTTCGGGACACATAATTTCGGGACACAATGAAAAATTTATTGCCAGATTTGTTTATATAAACATAAGTTGACTGGTTCAAGGCGCGGTGGGATAATCAGGTTATTGATTGGGTTAACCGG
>CAYWIY010000002.1:48848-50871 GCA_964458455.1 uncultured Syntrophomonadaceae bacterium
AGTTGACTGGTTCAAGGCGCGGTGGGATAATCAGGTTATTGATTGGGTTAACCGGATCAACCTGCCGGTTAAGAATCGGGGGATTTATATATATGTGTCAGTTCTGCCACCAGCATGGTGAGGGCAAGAAATGGTATCTTCAGGCTGAAAACTATGCCGAGCATTTACTAAACGATATCAGGCGCAGTAAATATATCCAGCATTTTTTTAAGGATCCCCAGCGTTTAAGAGATAGAATTGAACTGCTCGATACATTGAACCGGATGCCGGCCTTTGTCCAGGCTGTTATTAAGCCGGCAATCATCGGGCGGATGAAAAAAATGCATTACGGCCAGGTTTTGCCAATTGAGGACGTGGAAGAGATTTTTGGTTTCGTTAATTCCGTGGTCCGCTTACCCTGCATTTGCCGTCAGGCCTCGCTGGGGACCGAGGAACGTTATTGCTATGGTTTAAGCATGGTTCCGGCGGAGCAATCAAAGCTAAAAGGGCTTGTGGAAGCTGTCGGAGCCGATTACCTGACCGGTCCCGATGTGAAGGGTTTGGAGACAGTTTCAAAAGAAGAGGCTCTAGAGCACTTCAGGGGGCTGGAAAAGGAAGGCCTGATTCATTCCGTGTGGACCTTTGTTACCCCTTTTATCGGTGGAATCTGCAACTGTGACCATGATTGCATGGCTTTTAAGGCAACAGTTATGAAATCGCTGCCGATTATGGCTGGGTCTGAGTACGTGGCCCAGGTTGAACCAGAACTTTGTAACGGTTGCCGGAGGTGCATCAGAGTCTGCCAGTTCGGGGCGATTAACTTCAGCCTGGCACGTGGTAAAGTTATGATAGAGCCCCGGTTTTGTTACGGCTGCGGGGTCTGCCGCGCTTCCTGCGTGAAAGTGGCGATCACCCTAACCGAGCGCTGTATTTGAAAAAACATGCCTAATAAAACCAAGCATGCGATTGCAAATCGAAGCGAATAAAAGAAAATTGAGCTCGAAAAACTGCATGCAATATTTATAAACAGAGATGGAAAAGCTATTTATCTCTTGTGATTACATTTGCAGTAATGTTGGTAGTATCTTATTTACTTATTTATGTGCACGAATTCAGTCACGCACTTTTTTATCCTATAAGCTGTTAAAGATATATGAAGATATCCAAGTTATGAGCATTAGCGTTAACAACTTATATGGAGTAGACGGTTATAAATAACTATAGCTGGGAAAATAAAGGAGGAAATGATCATGGGTAATTATTTGCTTGTACATGGAGAGACCATAATGCAGGTTTTTGGAAATGACAAAGGCTCACTACTGGGAGCGAATTTGATCATGACTGATGATCAAAGCTATGTAACATTGAAGGAAGAAGGGATTAAAAACGTTATTTACCCAGATGCCTCAGATGAAGATATCGAGCTGATTAAGGGGCGGGTTGTGCCACAAGGTACTATGCTTTGCTACTCCGATTAATATAACTGAAGATAACTATGGAAGCATTCCCCGGGCCTATATTGAATGCACTAACGATCTGGTCATTACCCCAGCAGCACAAAAAGAGATGTATACCAAACTGCCATGTGACACGGTTTTAACTTTAGAGGCAAGCCATACTCCAAATTACGGAATACCTGAAAAGCTGGTTGAACACCTGTTAAACTGTTAGGGTATAGTACTTTAATAGCCTTTACTATGATCCCGCTGGGGGCAGGCTGTTGCCATTTTGAGTATTCAACCGCTTTTAGTATTAATTTTGTAATGGTTGTTTTTTAAACAGGTGGATAAAATTAGTTATTGCCTGATCATAGGCGCATCTCTTGTAACATTAGGGGTATTGAGCCTGAATGTTTATTGATATTGTTCTCCTTACTATTTCTGCCATCTAAAGAATCTTACTTTTGGCTTGACACACTATATTTTGAAACATCATAGTTTCATGGGAGTCGAAGGATAGTGTGTGTTTGCAGAATTTGACGATGCTTACTATTCAGCTTATTATATAACTAAAAACAAAACACGGTTGTAGTATCTACAAATTA
>CAYWIY010000003.1:0-49803 GCA_964458455.1 uncultured Syntrophomonadaceae bacterium
ATAAAAGGCCCAAGATCTAATGCGCCGGTGAAGCGGTAGATAAAGTCCCGGTAGGCGGTAATATCATCCAGGGCTTCCCCTTCTGAGCGGCCGTGGCCGGGAAGGTCAACAGCAAGCGGATTAACCGGAGGTGGCATTGCTTTAAACTGGTACAGCCAGTGGTGGTGCCCTCCGCCCGAGCCGTGACAAAAAAGCAGTGGAATCCCTTCCCTGTTTTTGTTTCCGGAGTAATAGATGCGTTTCCCGTCAAGTTCCAGGTAGGGCATACCCCTGGCTTCATCCTTTCCCCGTAGCAGTATTTACTAAAATTAATGATTCGCGGTTGTAGCAAATATATCCTGCCGCCTGAGGTTTATTGCGAGCTGTATTCTTCTTTTATTGCTGCATGGATGGCCTTCTGCGCGCTGTTGACACTCCCCGGGGGGTTTGTTATGATAATTTAAATTACCGGCGTGATTTATTTAGATTATGCTGGCGGGAGGAGAGTAATTTGCAGTCTGACAGATTTGGATGGGAAGGGCTTACTTTTGACGACGTTTTGCTGGTTCCAGCTAAAGCGCAAGTGCAACCCCGCGATGTCGATATTTCTACCAGGTTAACCCGTAACATAAAACTTAATCTCCCGCTGCTTTCTGCGAGCATGGACACGGTTACCGAGGCCCGCATGGCAATTGGTATTGCCCGGGAAGGTGGGGTCGGTGTCATTCACCGCAACATGACCTACGAAAAGCAGGCCGAAGAAGTAGATAAGGTGAAGCGTTCCGAACACGGGGTGATCACCAATCCTTTCCGGTTATCGCCCGATAACACCCTTAATGATGCCGCTTCTTTGATGGAGCGCTACCGCATTTCCGGTGTCCCCATCACTGTAGGTGAAAAACTGGTCGGTATCATTACCAACCGGGATCTGCGTTTCGAGGAAGACTATGCCCGCCCTATTGGTGAGGCTATGACCAGCGAGGCCCTGGTTACAGCGCCTGAAGGAACTACCCTGCAGGAAGCCCAGGAGATCTTACGGCATCACAAGATTGAAAAACTGCCCATAGTAGATAACCAGTTTAATTTAAAAGGCTTAATTACTATTAAAGATATAGAAAAAACAATCCAGTATCCCCGGGCATCTAAAGATGCTAACGGCCGCCTGCTTGCAGCGGCAGCTGTCGGGGTCGGGCGCGATGCCCTGATTCGGGCCGAAGCCCTCGTGGAAGCAGGTGTTGACTTGATTGTTGTTGACTCGGCCCACGGGCACTCCCAGCCTGTGCTCGATACTGTAAAAGATATTAAGCGCCAATTTTCCGATCTCCAGATTATGGGAGGCAATGTTGCCACTGCCGAAGGGGCCCGGGATTTGATCAATGCCGGTGCTGATGCCGTTAAAGTAGGAGTTGGGCCCGGCTCGATTTGTACGACCAGAGTCATAGCCGGTATCGGTGTGCCCCAGATAACAGCTATTAATGAAGCTGCCCGGATAGGCGAGGAATATGAGATTCCCGTCATTGCCGACGGGGGGATCAAGTTTTCCGGGGATATAACCAAGGCTATAGCTGCCGGCGCTTCGGCGGTCATGATCGGAAGCCTTTTAGCCGGGACAGAAGAGAGCCCGGGTGAATTTGAAATATTCCAGGGACGCAGTTACAAGGTTTACCGGGGCATGGGCTCGCTTGGGGCCATGAAGGAAGGCTCAAGAGATCGTTATTTCCAGGAGTATGAGCAAAAACTGGTGCCTGAGGGGATTGAAGGCCGGGTCCCGTTCCGGGGCACGATCGGTGATATGGCTTTTCAGATGGCTGGAGGCCTGCGGGCCGGTATGGGTTACTGCGGAGTTACCACCATAGAGGAACTCCAGCGCAATACCCGCTTTATCCGAATTTCCGGCGCCTCGCTCAAGGAAAGCCACCCCCACGGGGTCCAGATAACCAAGGAAGCACCCAATTACAGTTTTTAGGCCGGATTAAAGACCAGGAACCAGTCCGGAAACCGCAGGCCGGCTTTGCCTGCGGTTCTTTATTTTTTAAATCTACCCGTACGCCCCTTTATCCTGTTCCTGTCCGGCGGTATAATAAAAACATGTAAAGAATATGTAAACTGAAATGGCAAGTTAACTGAAAAAATATAGCGGGGTGTTTAAAACGCGCGGCTTACTCGTATCACTGGAAGGAATTGATGGTTGCGGAAAGTCGACCCAGGTTGAACTTCTGAAGGCAAGGTTCGAACAATCAGGGATATCCTTTATTTCTGTCCGTGAGCCGGGCGGTACTGCTGTGGGAGAAGGCATCAGGCAGGTGCTTCTACAAACAAGCTACTCGGTGAGCGCTGAAGCTGAATTGTTTCTTTACATGGCAGCACGGGCCGAGTTGAGCAGGCAGGTCATTCTCCCGTCGCTCATGGATAGGAAGCTGGTCCTTTGCGATCGGTTTACCGATTCCACCCTGGCTTACCAGGGTTACGGAGGAGGCATGGACCTGCGGTGGATAGAACAACTTAACTGGAAAGCGACCAGCGGCCGGTTGCCGGATCTTACATTCCTGCTGGACTTACCGGTAGAAAAAGCGGCAGCCAGGCGCGGCGATATTCCCGATCGCATGGAAAAAAAAGATTTGCGCTATCACAAAAGGGTTCAGCAAGGTTACCTGGAGATTGCCCACCGGGAGCCGGAACGGGTTAAGGTGATCGATGCCTCCGCTGAAAGGGAAAAGATCTGTTCTGATATTTGGCAGCAGCTCCACCCCTACCTGGAAACACTGGCTGAAACGAGGGCTGACCATGAATTTTCGTAGTTTAGTCGGCCAGGAGATTCTGAGGCATACCCTGAAGCGGTTGTTGATCGATGATCGTTTAAGCCATGCCGTGCTGCTGACCGGCCCGGCCGGCAGCGGCAAACAAAGCTGGGGGAAAGCACTTACTGCGGCATTGCTTTGTGCCGATCCCGTGCAGGGGGAAGCCTGTGGGAAGTGTGTTTCCTGCCGTCAATTAGCAAGCGGTAATCATCCTGAATATTATCTAATAGAGCCGGAGGGGCGCAATATCAAGATTGAGCAGATCCGTTCGCTGCGCACCGGCTTACATCTTCTTGGCGGCAGGAAGGTTTGCTTGATCAAACACGCTGAGGCTATGACTGCGGAAGCTTCTTCTTCATTGCTAAAGATCCTGGAAGAGCCTCCCGAGGGTTTATACTTCATTCTTCTGGCCGAACAGCCCCGGCAGCTTTTCGAAACTATCCTTTCCAGGTGCCAGCGCTATCACCTGCAGCCTCTTAGCCATGATCAGATCCGGGGGATGCTGGAAAAGGAGAAGGCTTTGAGCTCCGAAAAGGCGATCATGCTGGCGCGGCTCAGCAGGGGCATACCGGGCCGAGCCTTCGAGCTGGCAGAAGATGAGGAATTTGACCGGCGCCGTGAAGAAGCAGAAAATCTTGCCCTCAACTTGCTTTCTGAAGAAGGTTCGGCGTATCAACTGCTGTCAAAAGCTGAAACCATGGCAGAGAGGGATGACCTGCTCCCCCTGCTGGATTTGCTTTGTTATAGTTTCCGCGATGTCCTGGTCATGAACCTGTGCCGGGATGAGCGTTTTTTAATTGACCCCTCCCGCCCTTCCTTGCAGGTGGGAGAAGCGAGCGTAAAAAGATTTGAAGATATTATCCGCCTGATTAATAACACAATTTATGAATTGACAGCGACAAACGTCAACCGGCGTTTGCTGCTGGAAAAAATGTTTATCACAATACAAAGGGGGTTGGCCCAATGCCGAGGATAGTTGGAGTCAAGTTTAAAAATGCCGGGAAAACTTACTATTTTGAACCCGGTTCACATAAATTAGATAAAGGTGATTATGCTGTGGTGGAAACGGCCAGGGGAAAAGAAATCGGGGAGATTGTCATCCCGGAGAGAGACGTTCCGGAGGAAGAGCTGGTTCATCCCCTGAAAAAAGTGGTTCGCAAGGCTTCAGATGCTGATTTTGCCCAGGCTGAAGAAAATGAAAAGAAGGAAACTGCTGCTTTTGACAGGTGCCAGCAGAAGATTAAAGAGCACGGTTTGGACATGAAACTGGTTGGGGCGGAATATACCTTTGATCGGAACAAAATAATATTCTATTTTACTTCTGAGGAAAGGGTCGATTTCAGGGAGCTGGTTAAAGACCTGGCTTCGATTTTTAAAACCCGGATCGAGCTGCGCCAAATTGGGGTGCGCGATGAAGCCAAGATAAAAGGGGGTATCGGCCCTTGCGGAAGGGCTTTTTGCTGCAGCACTTTCCTGGAAGAGTTTGAGCCGGTATCTATACGTATGGCCAAGGGCCAGAATTTGTCCCTGAACCCGACCAAAATATCCGGGGTCTGCGGCCGTTTGATGTGCTGCCTGCGTTATGAGGCCAGCAGCTATGAGGATTCCCGCGATCAAATACCGAAGCAAGGCCAGGCGGTAATTACGCCCGACGGAGAGGGAACCGTGGAAGAGGTAGACAAGAAGAAGAAGTCAGTCCTGGTTAAACTGCAGGAATCCGGCTACACGAGAACTTTCCCCTTAGAAGAAATTGACCTGGTGCAGGGCTGATTAACACGCTCAGCAGCTCGGCTACAGTTACTTGAAAGCATAAAATAAGGGGCGCTTGCATTAGCGTCCCTTAAAAAAATCTATTCTTTATTATCCATTCTTTATTATCCATGCATTTGCTAAGATCTACTCTGTAGCCAGTTTATCCACGCATTCCTGGCATACGATGCGATTACCAAAATGTTTTACATTGTCTGCATTGCCGCAGAATAAACAGGCTGGTTCATATTTTTTGAGGATTATCCTGTCAGAGTCAACATAAATTTCCAGGGCGTCTTTAACTTCAATTCCCAGGGTTCGCCTTAACTCTATCGGGATGACTACTCTGCCCAATTCATCTACTTTTCTAACAATACCCGTTGATTTCAAGAGCATTTCCTCCTTTTCAGCTTAATGGAGCAACTTCGGTTCGGTAATTATACCAGTAATTGACATGGTAAGTCAATAGTTATTTTCCCTATTTAATCAAGTTTACAAGAATATTACATGTATGTGTTTTCCATGGTAATTTTAACCTGATCGCCTGTCTTGACACTATAAAAGGCTTTGATATAATAACGTCATCCTGTCTAATCAAGAGGAGGCCTACCATTGGCAGATCAGAACACCTTTTACATAACCACCCCTATTTATTATCCCAGCAACAAACTGCATGTTGGAAATTCATATACTACCGTGGCTGCTGATGCTATGGCCCGTTTTAAAAGGTTGACCGGTTACCGGGTCTGGTTTTTAACCGGGACCGATGAGCACGGTCAAAAGATCCAGCGCCAGGCTGAAGCCGCCGGAAAGCCGACGGCAGAGTTTGTTGATGAGATCGTGGAATGGATTAAAGAATTGTGGCAGGAACTGGACATCCAGTACGATGATTTTATCCGGACTACCGAGCCCAGGCACAAAGAAAAAGTGGCCCGGATCTTTAAACAGTATTATGAACAGGGGGATATATACAAAGGTAAGTATGAAGGCCTTTATTGCACCCCCTGCGAAGCTTACTGGACTGAAAGGCAGCTCGATGACGGGAACTGCCCTGATTGCGGCCGGAAAGTGGAGTTAATTGACGAAGAGGCCTACTTCTTCAGAATGTCTAAATATGCAGACCGGCTGCTGGAACATATAGAGACCCACCCTGATTTTATTCTTCCACCATCCCGGAAAAATGAAATGATCAACAACTTTCTCAAACCGGGCCTGGAAGATTTGTGCGTATCGAGGACCTCCTTTGACTGGGGGATCCCGGTGCCCTTTGACCAGGACCATGTGATCTATGTCTGGCTGGACGCCCTGAGCAACTATATCACGGCTTTAGGTTACGGTGAAGAAAGCAGCCTTTACGATGAATTCTGGCCTGCCGATGTCCAGCTTATCGGCAAAGATATACTTCGTTTCCACACGATTTACTGGCCCATTTTCCTCATGGCCCTTGGCGAGCCCCTGCCCAAAACAGTATTCGGGCACGGCTGGCTGATGCTCCAGGAAGGGAAGATGTCAAAATCCAAGGGCAATGCCATCGACCCGATGGTCCTGGCCGGCCGGTACAGTTCCGATGCCCTGCGCTACTTTTTGCTCCGGGAAATACCTTTTGGCCAGGATGGGATTTTCAGCCTGGAATCGTTTATAACCCGGGTTAACAACGACCTGGCCAATGACCTGGGTAATTTGGTTAGCAGGACCCTGACCATGGCGGAACGCTATTTCGATGGAGTCCTGCCGGAGCCGTCTGCAGAAGAAGAAACCGATCAAGAACTGCGCAGCACGGCCATGAATACGCCGGGCGCGGTTGAGGCGGCTATGGATCAAATGAAGATTAGCGATGCCCTGGCCGAGTTGTGGCTGCTGGTCAGGCAGAGCAATAAATATATCGATGACAATATGCCCTGGAACCTGGCTAAAGATCCGGCCAAAAAAGAACGCCTGGGCACCGTGATCTATAACCTGGTTGAAAGCATCCGTTTTGTTGCGGTCATGCTCAAGCCTTATATGCCCCGCACCCCGGAATCGATCTGGGAGCAGATCGGTATAAAGGAGAATGACGACCTGCAGCGATGGGAAAGCCTTAAAGATTGGGGGCTTTTAAAGCCCGGCACTGCAGTCAAAAGGGGGGACGATTTGTTCCCCCGCCTTAATATGCAGGCTGAAATCAGGGCCATGCGGGCAGATAAGCCGGCGGAAGAAACAACTGATGCTCCCGAGCAGGAAGAAGAGCAAACCGGCTTAATCAACCTTGAACAGTTCCAACAGGTGGATTTAAGGGTAGCTGATATTGTTTCCGCTGAAAAAGTGCCCAAGTCAGATAAGCTGTTGAAGCTGGAAGTAGATGTGGGTGAAGAATCAAATCGCCAGGTGGTAGCCGGGCTTGCTGAATTCTACGGGCCTGATGAACTTGTAGGCAGGCAGGTTTTGTTCGTGGCCAACTTAAAACCGGTCAAGCTGAGGGGCGTCCTATCTCAAGGTATGCTGCTGGCGGCTACAGGGGATGACGGCAACCTGGCCCTGACCACGGTTGACAAGAAATTGGCCCCGGGGAGCAGGATCAGCTAAAATGCCTACGTTCATAGATACTCATGCTCACCTGGATTTTCCCCAGTTTAAAAATGATCTTGACCAGGTCCTGCAGCGGGCCCGGGAAGCCGGTGTGGCAGCTGTTTTGAATGCCGGAACCGATGAGCAGTCTTCAGCGCGTTCTGTAGAATTGAGCAAAAAATATCCCCAGGTCGGCGCTTCTGTCGGTATCCACCCCCACGGCGCCGCCCGGGTTTCTGCCGGCTGGTTGGAAAAGCTTGAAAAGTTAACTTCTGAAGAAACGGTCCTGGCTGTAGGGGAAACCGGCCTCGATTTCTACCGTGACCTTTCCCCGCGGGAAGTCCAGGAACAAATTTTTCGCGAGCACCTTCGTTTGGCCTGCCGGGTTGAAAAACCGGTGATCGTCCACAGCCGTGATGCTCACAGCGAGACCCTGCAGATCCTTAAAGAAGAACCGCTGCCTTCTCAAACCGGGGTGATGCACTGTTTTTCCGGTAATCGAAGCCAGGCGGAAGCTTTCCTTGATCTCGGGTTTTATATCTCCCTGGCCGGGCCGCTAACTTATCCACGTTCCCATGCTTTGCGGGACCTGCTGAATTACATCCCACCGGACCGGTTGCTTATGGAAACAGACTCACCGTATCTTGCTCCCCAGGCTTACCGCAGCAAGCGCAATGAACCGGCCTACGTGAAGCTGGTATACGAACGGGCCTCCCTGGCCCTGGAAAAAGATCTGGCAAAGCTTTCCGAGCAGGTGTATGTGAATGCTATCCGCCTTTTCTCTGACACCCTGGTGGACCGGGCCTGAGATGACAGTAGCAACAATACCAGGTAAGCGTAGTGGCAAAATGGAAATGCGTGCGATCGACTGTCAAACTATACATAAAAGACAGCGCTAAAGCTCTTTGCATAAGCGCTGTCTTTTAGATCTGGTTGTATTTTTTTAATGCTAAGTATATGCGATTTTGGCTTAATACATATACATTTTAAGGCTTTTAGCTGACCAGGCTCTGCAGCTTCATGGCCAGGGACATGTCGCCTTTTACTTTCAGCTTTCCGGCCATGAATGCCGATGTAGCGTTCAACTTGCCTTCCAGTAGATCATTAAAATCATCTGCGGCCATAGTTATTGTAATGTTGGGATTGTCATGGGCTGATTCAACAACAGTGGGCTTGCCATCTTCCACGACCACGTGAAAAACTCCACCGTTATCCCCCGAAAGATCAAACTGGTATACGGCGCTGACACCTTTTAATTTTGAAGGATCAGCTTCTTCAATCTTTTTATTCAGGTTATCTAGAATCTCATTAAACTCTGCCATATTATAGAATACCTCCTTGAAATAATAATCATATCACCAGTGCAAACCATCTTCTTATTGATTAACTGGCTCTACCCCTCCTTTCCCCTGTTTAGAAAGAATTCTAGTAGAAAGGATTCCTGCTCGAAAAATGCTTAAACAGTTGAATTATTCCTGTTGTTAAATATATTATACTCTATAACCCCTTCTTTGTCATTATATTTTTGCGAAAGCCCTTTCAAAGAGAAGCCTTGATAGCGAGATTGCCTGGTTTGCTTCGATTTAAATACAGGTGCGGGTAATTTGACGCCGCCCGGACTGAAAGGTAAACTAAAGCAAAACCGGGAAAGCTGAGGATACTTTTCAGGTGGAAGATATGCCCGATGTAACTTCTCCCCGTGAACTTAATATACTTTTTCAGGAATATGGCCTTCAGCCCCGCCGGCACCTGGGGCAAAATTTCCTGATCGATGCCAACATCGTCCGAAAAATAGTAAGTGCTGCGGAGATTTGTCAAGGTGACCATGTGATCGAGGTCGGCCCGGGAGCAGGAGCCCTTACGTTATCCCTGGCCCGTGCCGGATCCAGGTTGGTGGTGATGGAAATAGACCGCGGCCTGGTTAAGCTGCTCAGGGATTTGTTTGAAGCATGGCCCCAGGTAAAGATTATTGAGCAGGACGTTTTGCAGGCGGACTGGAAAACCCAGGTCCAATCCCTGGGATCAGAGAAAGAAGCGGTTAAGTTAATCTCGAACCTTCCTTACAACATCTCCGGTCCGTTTATGTATAACCTGTTCAGGGAAGGCTTCCCTTTTTCGATGGCTGTATTGATGTTCCAAAAAGAGGTGGCCCAGCGCCTTGTTGCCGGCCCCGGGGATCATGATTACGGGAGCTTATCTGTGCTGAGTCACTATTATTGCCATGGTGAAATATTATTTAATGTTTCAAAAAATGTATTCTGGCCCCGGCCCAAGGTGGGCTCTGCAGTGCTTAGATTACACCCGCGCCGGCCGGAACTGTCAGAAAAAGAAGAAAAGCTGTTTTGGGAAATTGTCCAGGGAGTGTTCCAACAGCGCAGGAAAACCATGTTGAACAGCATGGGCCGCCTTTTTGATATTTCCAGGAGCAAACTGGTTGAGCTGTTGGAGGAAGTTCCTGTATCACCCATGGCCAGGCCGGAAGAGCTTGGCATGAAAGAATTTGCAAAGCTGTCTCGAATATTCTATAATTATTTTGATAAGCAATAAAGAAAAAATAAGTGATACTGAAAGGTCGTAGAAAGTATGTTTTTTACCAGTCCTTCTAAAGGGAAAGTATCATTCCAGGATTTGTTTGAAGACCTGGTGGGGTACACCAATGAATTTCCCGATGATTCATATAAGCTGATAATAGGTACTGATTCACACTCGTTTCTAAATGACCACGTTATGTTTGTTACAGCCGTTGTAGTCCACCGAATTGGTAAAGGTGGGCGTTTTTTCTATCACAAGCAAAAAACGCGTTACATGGAAAGTTTGCGGCAGCGGATCTATTATGAAACCTATTTGAGCCTGGAGGTGGCTACAAGGCTGACTGAAAAGCTGGCTGAAAACAGCGATCTGCGCCTGAATGTAGAAATCCATCTCGATGTTGGCGAAAAAGGTGAAACCCGCGACATTATTAAAGAAGTGGTGGGCATGGTTATTGGAAGCGGCTACCAGGCTTTTATCAAACCCTACTCGTACGGTGCAGCCACTGTGGCCGATAGATTTACCCGTTAGAAAGAATTAAAGGGCTTAAGCGGCAATATTTTTGTTATTTTCTAAGGATTTCTTGACATATTGCCCGATATTATGTTAATATATAGTTTAGAAAAAATATAAGGTGGTTTTAAATGGTGGCAAAAGACGTCCTATTTGAAATCCGCAAGAAGCTTGAATCTCACCTGGGTGAAAAGATAAAACTGCGAGCCAACCGCGGCCGGCGTAAGACTTACGAAAAAGAAGGAGTGTTGGAAAGCCTTTATCCTTCGATTTTCATTGTAAGGGTGGATGAAGACAACTATAACCAGAGGCTTTCATTCAGCTATACCGATGTTCTTACTGAAACAGTTGAGCTAAGCTTTAGCGAAGGGAAAATGCGTCGAAGCGCAGGCTAGCAAAAAGTTGGAGCTGATTTGCATTACAGCGAACGCTCCCGGTTATTAATATCCTGGGCCTCTCGATTTATCCAGTTGCTTGGAAAACGGGGCCGATGATATGAATAGCAAAATTAAACCGGATCTCAATCCGGTTTTTCTTTTTCAGGTGGTCCGGCGCTTTTTGGAACTGTAAAAGCAGGATTAACGCCTATTTTGTAGAATACGGTTTGCACAACTAACAAACAAGGAGGGTTACCGGTGAAAGCGTTGCTTGTGATCGATATGGTGACTGACTTTATTAATCCTGATGGAGCCCTTTATATCGGCCCGGCAGCTGAAAAAGTGGTTCCCCAGGTTAAGTCCCGTTTAGAAGAATACCGGTCCAAAGGTTACCCGGTAATATTTGTCTGCGATAGCCACACCAGTGATGATGCTGAATTCAACCTCTTTCCTCCCCATAGTGTAAAGGGAAGCGGGGGTGAAGAAATTATCCCTGAACTGGCACCCCGGGCCGAGGAAAGGGTAATCGAAAAAAGGCGTTTCAGTGCTTTTGTGGGAACTGATCTCGATTTGACTTTAAGAGATAGAGGGATCCAGGAAATTGAGCTGGCCGGTGTGGTCACAAATATCTGTATCCTTTATACCGCTGCTATGGCCCGGATGTATGGATACAAGGTTGATGTTCCGGTCAGTGCTGTAGCCAGTTTTGATGAAGAAGCTCACAATTTTGCCCTAAAAGAAATGGAAAAAACACTTGGAGTAACTATGCTCTAAAACCGTTGGAGGAAAAAATGAAGATAGAGGATTTCATCACCCTAAAAGATATTGGCCAAATGATGGTAGACCCCAAGCAACGTTTTTTTTCTGCATCGGAGTCTGAGATACTAAAGGGCTTGACCAGCGATATTTATTTTGTTCGCAGCAGAGATCTTTTGGCTTCCATGGATCTGGCCGACACGGAAGTGACGGCGGAAATATTCTCCTCGGGCGAAGGAGTGTTTGGCGGAATAGAAGAAGGGCTTCACCTGTTGAAGGGGCGTGATTTGGAGGTATGGGCGCTCCGGGAAGGTGATGCCATGGAAGCCAAGGAAGTGGTGATGCGAATCCGGGGGCGCTACGGGGATTTTGGCATTTATGAAACCCCCTTGCTGGGCATGCTGGCAAGTTCCAGCGGCTGGTGTACCGCAGCCCGTAAATGCAAGGAAGCTGCCGGAAACCGCACAGTGGTATGTTATGGCGCAAGGCACCTTCACCCTGCAGTCGCACCGGTGATGGAGCGATGCGCTGTAATTGGCGGAGCCGATGCTTGCAGCTGTATCCTGGGGGCTCTCCTGCTGGGACGGTCTCCGGTGGGGACTATCCCCCATGCCGCATTTCTCATAGCCGGCGACACCGTTGAACTGGCCAGGGCCTATGACCGTTTTCTTCCGGAAAATGCTCCCCGGATTGTTCTTGTCGATACCTTCAAAGACGAAACCGAAGAAGCTCTTAGAGTGGCCGAGGCGCTCGGCAAGCAGTTGAACGGTATCCGCCTTGACACTCCGGGAGAAAGAGGAGGCGTTACTCCCGGGTTGGTCCGGGAGGCCAGGGCCCGTTTGAACTGGAACGGCTATGACCATGTTCAGATTATCGTATCCGGGGGGCTTAACCCGGAGCGAATTGTCAGGCTCTCTGAAGCCGGGGCAGACGCTTTTGGTGTGGGCAGTTATATTGCAAGAGCGCCGGCTATAGATATGACCCTTGATTTAAAAGAAGTGCGCGGTGAGCCGGTAGCAAAGCGAGGCCGGATCCCTGGCATCACGGATAATAAACGCCTGGTTAAGATGAACTGAAATGGCTAACTCTTTTACAGTCAAAGCGCCTGCTAAAATAAACCTGGGCTTAACCGTCACCAGCCGCCGGCAGGATGGATATCATGAGCTTGAATCAGTCATGCAGCAGGTTTCCCTGGCCGACACCCTGTTATTTGAACCTATCCAGGGAACAGGCTGGCATTTTTTTTGCACTGACCGCGATCTCAGCGGGCCGGACAACCTGGCAGCTCGGGCGGCAGCCCTCCTGGAAGAAAGGGCCGGTAAAAGCTTACCCGCAGTTAATATTACTCTTTATAAAAATATACCTGTCGAGGCCGGGCTGGCAGGTGGAAGCGCCGATTGCGCCGCCGCCCTGGCCGGTTTAAACTGGTTTTGGGGCCTGGGTTACGATCTTGCTGAGCTGCAGGAACTCGGCTTGCTTTTAGGCTCTGATGTCCCTTACTGCCTGCAGGGTGGGACGGCGCTGGCCCGGGGGCGAGGGGAAAAACTGGAAAGACTGCCTCCCTTACCTATTTTTTGGGTTGTTTTAGCCCTGCCTGCAGACCTGCGGATGTCCACGGCCTCTGCTTATAAGAGCTTTGATAAGAATAAGATGGGCGAACCCGCTCTTACTCCACTGGTTACAGCTATCAGGGAAGGCAGCAGGAGCAAAATTTTAAAGTGGCTTGGCAGAGGTTTTACCAATACCCTTGAAACAGCATTTGTGCCGGGCACAGATAAACTTAAAGAAAAAAAACGCGCTCTTGAACACCGGGGGCTGCGGCCGATATTATCTGGAAGCGGCCCTGCTCTTTTTATGTTGCATGAAGATTATTACCAGGCCTGTAAGGCTGCCCGTATGGTTGAGGAAGCAAACTGCAGGGCCTACCTGTGCTGGACCTTATAATTATGTGTGATGCGCCTGTTTTTTGTTAACCATGACAGGCGTGAAATAAAAATCAAACGAGGGTAGTTTTCATATCAGGCACTTTAGTCGCCAGCCGGTAGTGGCTGAGCAGGCAGGCAAATTTTAAGAATGCCGGGAAGGGTGGTAACATGTTTGATGCTGTAGTACTGGCCGGGGGAGGCAAACCGGAACCGCTTACCGAACAGGAACAGGTAAGTAATAAAGCTTTTATCCTGGTTAACGGGCGGCCTCTGCTTGCCTACATCCTAAAAGCACTCCAGGAAGCTGCTTCAATTAACAAGATTGTAGTTGTAGGGCCGGATGAAGAGCTTCGCCAGTTAAATGAAGAAGGTTATAACTTTGAACCGGTCCAGGAAAGAGGAAGTATGCTTGATAATCTTGCCGCCGGTTTTGAGTCTGTTGACCGGGAGCGCCAGTGCCTGGTTGTCACCGCAGATATTCCTTTGATCAATGCTTCAATAATAGAAACGTTTTTAGGCCTCTGTGAGCCCCATGATCACGACCTTTATTACCCGATCTTAGATAAGGAAGCCTGTGTCCGTCATTTTCCCGAAACGGAACGGACTTATGTCCGCCTGAAAGAAGGCCGGGTTACCGGCGGAAATGTGGGCCTGGTAAACCCGGGCTGGTATTTACAAAACAAGGCCCGCCTGGAAATGTTCATATCATACCGAAAAAAACCGGTTAAATTACTCCGCATATTGCCCCTGACCCTGGTACTTAAATACTTGTTCAAACAACTGGGTGTTCGTGACCTTGAACTATTCCTTTCCCGTTTATTGAACCTTAAAGCGAAGGCTGTTCCCTGCAGCCTGGTTGAACTGGGCCTGGATGTTGATAAGATCAGCGACCTGGCAGTTGTAAAACAGGCCTTAAAAGGGTAAAGCGATTTAATAATTATCATGTTCTATGGGAACTTTTTTTTCAGGCCAGCTGGCAAACCTGTGAATCCGGTTTTCTTTATCTCCTTTGATGTTTTTGAATATGGAAGCAGTAGTTTTATCGAGGGGGTTGTAAGCTAAAAGGTAGAGCTCACCTTTCTTTGTGCTGATAATGGTTTCTGTTGCCAGGTAAGAAAGCGGCCCGTAGCGGGGGTGCTCATAGAGAAAATGTACGTAAGTCAGGTCGTAACGGTCGGCGTAGCGCTGGCAGAAATACCAGTCGATGTCGAATTGTTTTTCCTGGAGAAGCACCTTCATCAGGTAATTAAAGTAAGCTGTATGGCGGTAGCGCAGGGTGGAACGGCGAAAGAGGAGTATTTCTATGGTTGCTATTTTCCGCCAAAAAGACCCGAAAATTTCCCTGGCTCCAAAGGCTGGTGAATAGACCAGGTTAAGCAAGTTTTGGCCGGCTGGGATCTGTTTGGCGTAATCGAGTAGTTCCGGGGTGATCAAAAACAGGTTCAAGGTGGAAACATTTGCGGCAACGATGTCTGCATAAGCATCTAATAACAATACAGGCACCTGGAGGTTTTCTATTTCATGGAGAAGGTTGTTCAACTGATTGATTGAATCTTCACGGGCAAAAAGCTGCTCATCCGACAGGCCGAGGGCGGCATACAGGAACTCTTTTCTCTCCAGGTTGGTCAGGTTAAATGAGTCAGCCAGCAGCAACAATGTTTGCGTATCCAGGTATTTTCGGTCTCCCCGTTCCAACCTGCCCAGCTGATCCGGGCTTAAGTGTACCGCCCTGCTCAAGCTTTCCCTCGTCCAGGGATTACCCCACTGATCTACGCTGCTTTTTCGCAGGGTTTTAATGAGCAGGCCAAAGTCGTTAAGGTTCATTCTAATACCCCAATTTATATAATTTTAGTAGTTACTGTTTTTATATTGTTTGCCCAAAAACTTGCAATTTTTCGCACGGTGCCTTACGAAAAAATGTAAGATTAAATCATTTCCAAAAAAGGTTGTAGAGGTTATGATTATGTATACAAAACAAAAACTATATTCTACTAGCATAATTAATTTTCTTTAAACTCATCATAACTGATCTTGAGAATGAATGCAAAGATGCGGAAAATAAGATATACTTGCTAGCAGTCAGTTTTTAAACTAGTTTAGCCTGATTCAGCTGATTTCCCTTGATCTATGGTCATTTCCGTTTAAATAAGTAATGGTGTGCAGGGTTAGCAGTTGAAATCTACAACCAGTGGAGAGCGAGAGTTTACATATAAGTTGGAGGAGGGGTTTAATGGTTGTTACAGATGTAAGGGTAAGACGGATAACGCAGGAAGGTAAGATGAGGGCGATAGTATCAATTACCCTGAATGATTGTTTTGCAGTGCATGATGTGCGGGTAATTGAGGGAAGTAATGGTTTATTTGTGGCCATGCCCAGCAAACGAAACCCAAATGGTGAATTCAGGGACATCGCTCACCCGATCAACGCAAGCACCAGGGGTGATATCCAGGATGCAGTGATTGAGGCCTATACCGCGGAACTGGAAAAAACTGCTGTAAAAGCTTAAGGAATTATTCTACCTTTCTTTTATTTTGTCCCTTCTCCTCAACTGCAGTATAATGAACAGCAGGATCATTATACGAGATAGGAGGGGCTGTTTGTGAAAGAAATTTGGGCTGTAGTGCTGGCTGCGGGTGAAGGGAAACGTATGCATTCCCGGTTGCCTAAGGTTCTTCATCCCCTGTGTGGAAAAAGAATGTTGGAATATATACTGGAAAGCGCCGGTGAACTGACAAAGCAAGTTCTAATTGTTGTCGGTCACGGCGCTTTGCAGGTTCAGGAAAAGATCGGTGACCGGTGGGCTTATGTTTGCCAAAAAGAACAGCTGGGAACCGGCCACGCTGTAATGGAGGCGCTTAAAGAGCTGCCCCGGGAAGGGACGCTTTTAGTGCTGTGTGGGGATACCCCGCTTTTAGAGGCCTCTTACCTGCGGGAGCTGGTAGATTGCCACCACAATAACGCGGCTGTGGTAGCAACAGCAGAAGTTCCAAACCCTGCCGGTTATGGCCGCATCATTCGTGATCAAAGTGGACAGGTAGAAAAAATTGTTGAAGACAGGGACGCTTCGGAAACAGAAAAAAAAATTACCGAGATTAACACCGGCACCTACTGCTTTGATCTTGAATTGCTTCGTTATTACCTGCCCCGCCTGGGGACCGATAATGTGCAAAAAGAATATTACCTGCCCGATGTCGTGGAAATGATGCGGCAGGATGGTCACAGTACCGGCGCCTGCCTTCTTAATGATTACCGGGTGGGCCTGGGTATCAATAACCGGGTTCACCTGGCTGAAGCGGTGAACATCCTACAGGATAATATTAAACATCGTTTAATGCTGAGCGGCGTTACCATAGAAGACCCGGATTCTGTATTCATTGATCATGATGTTCAGATTGCCCCGGATTCGGTGATCCGGCCCGGTTCTGTAATTGAAAAAGGGAGTATTATCGGGGAAGAATGCGAGATTGGCCCTGGCACCCACCTCGTTAACGCTATAGTTGGGAACAGCTCGATTGTCCGCCAATCAGCCGTTTATAATGCTACCCTGGAAAAAGGTTCTAAGGTCGGGCCTTTTGCCTGTATCAACCGGTAACCTTCAGGCTGCCCTGGATCTCATTCTTGAAAGGGTTCACAGCGTGCTTTTTATCCGGCCGGGAGTGTCACGCCATGCTATGAACTGGTAGAACCGGATCGAAACATTACCCTCCTGGCAGGAATAACGGGAGAAGAAAGAGAAAAGTATAACCTGGAACAATACTGTAAGGCATTTCCGCATAAAAAAGTCACAGGAGGGTTAAAGGTGATCAATGCAAAGGTGATCAACGGAGAGGAACTTAAGATATTTTGCGGTAGCGCAAACCGGGAGTTGGCCGAAGAAATAGCTGAATATGTGGGAGCTCCCCTTAGTGATTGTGAGGTTACCCGTTTCAGCGATGGAGAAATATCGATTAGTATCAGGGAAAGTGTCCGCGGGGCCAACGCCTTTTTGATCCAGCCCCTGTGCGGGCCTATAAACGACAGTATCCTTGAGCTTTTGATCATCATTGACGCTCTCAAGAGGGCTTCGGTCAATTCGGTCAATGTCGTTGTCCCTTATTATGCCTACGCCCGGCAGGACCGCAAAACCAGGGCCCGCGATCCGATTACCGCCAAACTGGTGGCAGATTTGATTACGGCGGCAGGAGCCAACCGTGTGGTAGCCATGGACCTGCATGCCGGGCAAATCCAGGGCTTTTTTAACATTCCCCTCGATCATCTGACCGCTTTGCCTATTCTGGCCAAATACTTTAAGGAAAAAAACATAGAAAACGGGGTGGTTGTTTCTCCCGATCTTGGCGGCGTAACCAGGGCAAGAGATCTGGCCAACCGCCTGGTGATGCCGATTGCCATCATAGATAAAAAAAGACCGGCTCCGAACAAGGCTGAAGTTATGAATATTATAGGAGACGTAAAGGGAAAAACAGCTATCTTTATCGACGATATGATCGATACTGCAGGAACGATTACTCTTGGGGCTGAAGCTTTGCTGGAGGCAGGGGCTCACAAAGTGTTTGCCTGTTGTACTCACCCGGTATTTTCCGGCCCCGCTCTCAAGCGCCTCAGTGACTCAAATATTGAAGAAGTGGTTTATACCAATTCCATACCGATCGATCGGGGCATGTTACGGGGACTCAATGATTGTTTTACCTCGCTCTCGGTGGCTCCCCTGATTGGCGAGGCTATAATCAGGATTCAGAAGAAAAAATCGGTCAGCGAACTGTTTGATTGAGTTGATCTTCACCGCTTCCTGCAGTATACTATTGCAGAAGGAGGCTGGAAAGAATGGAAAGAATGGAAATGGAAGTACAAACTCGTCCGCCTTTGACCAAGGGGCAGCTTAAAGAACTGCGTCGGGAAGACAAAGTACCGGCAGTGCTTTACGGCAGGGGAGAAGATAATTTTCCCGTGGTCGTAGACGGACGCACCTTAAGGCAAGTTTTAACTACCGGGGGCGGCAACGTCCTGCTCGATCTCAAGGTCAAAGCAAAAGGTAAGAAGACAAGGCAAGAAACAGTAATGTTCAGGGATATCCAGAGGGATATACTATACCAGGATCGTATTCTGCATGTCGACTTAATCCGAATTTCTATGACCGACAAGATTGAAGTTCCTGTTCATCTTAATTTCGTTGGAGAACCGGCCGGTGTTGAGGAAGGCGGGGTTTTATCCCTGGTATCAAGGGAAGTTGAAGTTAAATGTTTGCCCGGTGATATTCCCGAACAATTTGATGTCGATATTTCAGCACTGGAGATTGGCGACAGCATTACTGCCGAGAGCCTGGTGTTGGAAGGCGATATCGAATTGATCTCCCCTTCTGATACCGTCCTGGCACAGGTTCAGGCTCCAATTTCCGAAGAAGAATTAGAGCCGACCACCGAGGAAGAAGAACTTGAAGAAGGTGAAGAGGCTGCCGAAGAGGCTGCCGAAGAAGATTCTTCTGCTGAAGGTACTGAAGAAGAAAGTTAAAAGGATTATAGCTTGCAGCACGGAGATCTTTAGAGAAAATGCCCCTTGTTTGAGGGGCATTAATCTTACATGCAACTTGTCCGGGACTGGAGAGATTGGATGTACCTGATCGTAGGCCTTGGGAATCCTAAAAAACAGTATTCAAACACCAGGCATAATCTGGGTTTTCAGGTTGTGGAAGCTCTGGCGCGCCGCCTGAATGCAGGCACACCTGTATCTAAGCACCGCTCTTTGCTGGCCAAAGCGGAGTATAACGGCAGCAAATTGCTCCTGGCCCAGCCGCTTACCTACATGAACCGCAGCGGATTGGCTGTTAAAGAGATTGTGCGTAACTACGACCTGGACCTGGACAGGATCCTGGTCATTTATGATGATCTCGATCTTTCGCCCGGAACTATCAGGCTCCGCAAAAAAGGCGGGGGAGCCGGGCACCGCGGCATACAATCGATTATTGCTTCCCTGGAAACCGAAGAGTTTCCGCGTTTGAGGATCGGCATCGGCAGGCCTCCCCCTGGCATGGAGGCTTCCGAGTACGTTTTACAACCGCTTGCGGGAGAAGACCGGGAGTTAATTGAATCAGCTTTGGGTAAAGCGGAAGAAGCTGTCCTTATGTTTATTAGTGAAGGGCTGGAACCGGCAATGAATAATTATAATCAGGGCTTGTCATCTTCCGATTAATATGCTAAACTTTTTATCATTATAATATAATTAAAAGCGATGCAGAAGGAAAGTAGGTTGAGCGGGCCGCCATTCAGAGAGGCCGGGTCAGAGGCTGCAAGCCCGGCCGGCAGAGCACTCAACTGAAGTTCCCTTTGAAGCTGTTTGCTGAAAACTCCCCGGGGGTAAAGTAGGCGTAAACGGTTCTTCCCCGTTAAAGGAAGCAGGTATCGGCAGCTTAACAGGCAGCCCGTACTGAATGAGTGGATGATCATCAAATTGGGTGGTACCGCGGATTGACTATCCGTCCCTTAGGGGGCGGTTTTTATTTTATATATACCATATTTATCTTTGAAAGGGGTTATAGCAATGATTGTTGTAATGCAGACGGAGGCAGAAAAAAAACAGGTAGAAGGCGTGGAAAAAAAACTGGAGGAAATGGGCTTTGCCCCGCACCGGATCCAGGGCGCCGGAAGAGTTGTTATCGGGGCGGTAGGTGAAAAGAAAGTTGTTTTTCCAACCGGCCTGGAAGCGCTGCCCGGGGTTGACAGGGTTGTCCCCATCAGCGCTCCTTATAAACTGGTCAGCAGGGAGGCCAAGGAAACCAGCAGTGTGGTGGAAGTTGGAGATATTAAGATCGGCGGAGACGAAATTGTTGTAATGGCCGGTCCCTGTGCCGTGGAGAGCGAAGAACAGCTTATTACCATAGCCCGGCAGGTAAAAGCGGCAGGAGCCCAGGTGCTTCGCGGGGGAGCCTTCAAGCCCCGGTCCTCTCCGTACAGCTTCCAGGGATTAGAGCTTGATGGCCTGAAAATGCTCAACCGGGCCCGGGAAGAAACCGGCTTGAAAATAGTAACCGAAGTTTTAAACCCCCAGGAAGTTGAACTGGTTGCCGATTACACCGATGTTATTCAAGTCGGGGCCAGGAATATGCAAAACTTCTCACTGCTCCGCGAAGTGGGCCGGACCAATAAACCGGTAATGCTTAAAAGGGGCCTGGCTGCCACCCTGGAAGAGTGGTTGATGGCGGCAGAATATATTCTCGCTGAAGATAATTTCCAGGTGATCCTGTGTGAAAGAGGAATCCGCACTTTTGAAACGTCCACCAGGAGCACCCTGGATATAAGCGCCATTCCCCAGGCTAAAAGCATGACTCATCTTCCAGTGATTGCCGATCCCTGCCACTCCAGCGGCACCTGGAAGTTAGCCTCACCCCTGTCCCGGGCGGCTATAGCGGCTGGCGCGGACGGGCTTTTAATCGAAGTGCATCACCGGCCGTCCGAAGCTCTTTGTGACGGGCCCCAATCGCTTACCCCGGAAAAGTTCTCCCGCCTCCTCTCTTCACTGCAACCTGTTGCAGAAGCCGTGGGCCGAAGGGTGTGCACCGGAGAAGATTTGTCAATGACGGGAGGAATTTAAGCCATGTCATCATGCCGGGTTGGTTATCTTGGTCCACAGGGCACATTTTCTGAAGAAGCAGCCCTGCTGTATAAAATGAGAACAGGCTGCAGCCTCTTTGAATACCCGAGCATAGGCGCAGTATTAGAAGCAGTGATGGCAGGGGAAATTAAGCAGGGGCTGGTTCCTTTGGAAAATCGCCTGGAGGGCGGCGTAGGAGCTACCCTGGATCATTTAGCCGTTAATGAAGGCATTTACATCAGGCAGGAAATCAATTACCCGATCAGGCAGTGCTTGATGTCTGCTGAACAAATAAAATTTGAGCAAATCACTGCTGTTCTTTCTCATCCCCATGCGCTCGGGCAGTGCTCTGCATTTATTAAAAAGCACCTGCCCGGTGTACAATGCATGCCTGTTGAAAGTACCGCCGCTGCCGCAAAAAGCCTGGTCGGCAAAGAATCTTATGCTGCAATCGCGCCACGGAGGGCTGCTGAATTGTTCAATTTATCCATTCTCAGTGAAGGCATCGAAGATAACAAGGAAAATGTTACTCGTTTTGTTATTGCTTCCACCGAAGACCGGGCGGCAACCGGGGATGACAAGACTTCGCTGGTGTTAACCGTACCGGATCAGCCCGGGAGCCTTTACCGCGTTCTGGGCTGCTTTGCCCGGCGCGGGATCAACTTGACCCGGATTGAGTCGCGGCCATCACGCCGGATAATCGGGGACTGGCTCTTTTTTATTGACTGCGAAGGTCATCGAAGTGATCTCGAAAAGGGCGCTTTGTGGGAAGAAGTGAACAGGGAGACAAACTTTTTAAAGCTGCTCGGATCATATCCCAGGGATAAGGCTTAAGCAGAAGGTACCTCAGTGCTGGTAACTACTTTAAAAGAGCAGCTAAAGGCTGGTTGACGCTTTCAGGCGCGAAGGGTACAATGGATATTACAATAAAACACTAACTGCCGGGTTTCTTTCAACCTTCTTCAGGGCTAAAATGCCCGGCAGCCCAACAGGGGGTAATTATTATTTCCCCCCTGTTTTGGTGTACATTATAAAAGTTTGAGTTACGAGGTTAATTTGCAGGGAGGATTAATGTGGCAGAGACACTCCAGGATATACTTGATTTGTGGGCTGAAGATGATACCTTCAACACTTTAAAAACTAAAGCTTCCAGCCAGGCCGGTTACCGGGCCATGGTTACCGGTTTGGATACCGGTGTACGGGCCTTTTTCATGGCAGCGCTGGCCCGGCAATGTGGGATGCCTGCCCTAATCATAGCCCGCGACGCAGCCAGGGCAGAAAAGCTTTATTCAGAGCTGTCCGGTTTTTTCCCCGGCCAGGTGGGCCTGCTTCCCTCCCGGGAATATTTCATGAATACAGAAGTGCTGACCAGGAGTGAAGAATACCAGCAAATGCGCCTGCAGTTTTTGGAATGGCTTTCTGGAGGCGGGGAAGGTATTTATGTTTCAACCAGCAGGGCCCTTTTCTCAAAAATGGTTCCAGCAAGCACCTGGTCCGATTTGACTCTGCATTTTCAGCCAGGCCAGAGACTGGACCGTGAACAACTTATTACCCATCTCATAAGGATCGGTTATGAACGGTCATCCCTGACTGAAACCAGGGGACATTTCAGCGCCAGGGGCGACGTGGTCGATATTTACCCGCCGGCGTACCAGTATCCTTTCCGCATCGAGCTTTTTGATGATATTATCGAGTCGATCCGCCTTTACGATCCCGCCACCCAGCGCTCTACCGGGCAACTTTCGGAAGCTTCCGCCATGCCTGCCCGGGAGTTGATCATAACTGAAGATCTCTACCGCCGGGGTGAAAAGGTGGTTCGACAATCACTGGAGCGGGCCCTTTCCAGGCTACGCAGCCGGGGGGAAAAAGAAGCCGCCTCCAAATTGGACCAGGAAGTAAACCGTCACCTGCAAAGACTGGCTGAACCAGGGGGGCTGGATTACCTGGGCAGCTATCTTCCTTTCTTTTACGATCAGGAGGGAGCAATGGTGGATTACCTTCCTTCCCGCTTTTTGGTTTTGGTTGAAGATCCTCCAGCAGTAGCCGAGGCCGCAGAGAATTTCCGGAGTGAATTTGAGAACTACTTTAACAGCAGTCTCCTGGAAAAAGAATTGATCGCTTCTCCCGACCGGTTGTTTTGGAGTGAAGAAGAACTGTTCCGGCGGCTTCCTTGCCCCCTGGTAAGTTGCTCGCTCTTCCAGGGGACAGCGGGGTTGTTCCAGCCCGGGCAATCCTTTAGCTTCGAATCAAAAGGTGTGCCTTATTACCACGGGCAGTGGGAACTTTTCAAAAACGATTACCAAAACTGGCTTGAAAATAGTTACCGGGTTTACATGATGGCTGTTTCCACCGGGAGAGGGCAAAACCTGTTGCAGCAGCTCTCAGACCAGGGTGTATTTTATGCTCAAAACGAAAACGTTGTTGAGCAAAACGCTAGAAACACCTTTGCTTCCGGAGCTCTCCCCCTTCCTCCGGTGATCGAGGGCCGGTTGGAGGAAGGGTTTGTCTTGCCGAACTTGAAGTTGGCCCTGGTTACGGAGCACAACCTGCTCCCGCAGCGAAAGAAGAAAAAGCGCCTCCGTCACCGGGAAGGTATCCGCCTCAGTGATTACAGAGATTTGAATACCGGTGATTATGTAGTCCATGAACAGCACGGCATCGGCAAGTACCAGGGGGTAAGCACCCTTGAAATTGGAGGTGTAAAACGAGATTACCTCCTATTGAAATACCGGGGGACGGATAAGCTCTATATTCCCGTGGATCAAATCGGGATGATCCAGAAATACTCCGGTGGGGAAGGCCATGCTCCACGCCTGCACAGCCTTGGCGGTGGGGAATGGCAGAAGCTCAAAACCAGGGCCAACCAGGCTGTGGAAGAGCTGGCCCGGGAGTTGTTGTCGCTGTATGCTGCCAGGCAGGCGTCTGAAGGGTATAGCTTTGGGCCCGATCATCCCTGGCAGCAGGAATTTGAAACCCATTTTCCCTATGAAGAAACTCCGGACCAGATGCAGGCTATTAGCGATGTCAAGGCGGACCTGGAAAAGCCCTATCCCATGGATCGCCTTATTTGCGGCGATGTTGGTTATGGAAAAACCGAAGTGGCTATGCGCGCTGCATTCAAGGTTGTTATGGAAGGGAAACAGGTGGCCGTCCTGGTGCCCACTACTGTTCTTGCCCAGCAACACTACCGGACCTTCAAGGAGCGATTTGAAAGCTTTCCGGTCCGCATTGCCCAGCTTAGCCGCTTTGTTTCACGTAACGAGCAAAAAGAAGTGCTAAAAGATCTTGCTGCCGGGAAGATAGATATTGTTATTGGCACCCACCGCCTGTTATCGGGTGACATCCAGTTTAACGACCCTGGTTTGCTGGTGCTCGATGAGGAGCAGCGGTTTGGGGTGCGGCAAAAAGAAAAAATCAGGAAAATGCGGCTGGAAATCGATACTTTGGCTATGAGCGCAACCCCCATTCCAAGGACTCTCCACCTGTCCCTTTCCGGGGCCAGGGACTTAAGCGTTATCGACACACCACCGGAGGATCGTTACCCGGTGCAGACTTATGTCCTGGAGTATTCTGATGATTTGGTTCGGGAAGCGGTTTACCGCGAACTTAACCGGGGCGGGCAGGTATTCATCGTGTTCAACCGGGTTGCACAAATCGAGGCCTTTGCTGAAAAGATCAGGAAAATGTTTCCCGGCGTTTCTGTAGCCGTGGGACACGGCAGGATGGCTGAAGCTGCCCTGGAAAGGATCATGGCCGATTTCCTGGAAGGGCGTTACCAGGTCCTGGTTTGCACGACCATAATCGAATCCGGGCTCGATATCCCCAATGTCAATACCCTGATTATCAATGAAGCGGACAAGTTCGGGTTGGCCCAGCTTTACCAGATCAGGGGCCGGGTGGGGCGTTCAAACCGCCTGGCTTATGCATACTTAACTTACCGTAAAGACCGGATTGTTAATGAAACCGCCCAAAAGAGGCTGAAAGCGGTAAAAGAATTTACCGAGCTTGGATCCGGGTTCAAAATAGCCCTGCGCGACCTGGAAATCAGGGGCGCAGGCAATATCCTCGGGGCCGAGCAGCACGGCTTTATTACGGCCATCGGCTTTGACCTCTACTGCAAACTGTTGGAAAACAAGGTGGCGGAGCTTAAAGGCCAACAACCGCAAGAAATAGTCAAGCCGCGCCTTGAACTGGGAGTCAGCGCTTATATTCCAGCGTCTTACATTGAATCGCAGGCTCAAAAAGTAGATTTCTACCAGCGGATCTACAATGCCGCTTCAAACGAAGAGCTGCAGGAAATCGAAGAAGAGCTAACCGACCGGTACGGTTCGCCGGTTGAACCGGTCAACAACCTTCTTACCGCCGGCCGGGTCAGGATCCTGGCTGCCGGGCTGGGCATTGAATTAATTCAACAGCAGCGAGCTATTCTGATCCAGTTTTCCCGCCGGGCCCGGGCCGACCGAAGCTTAATAGAAAATACATCATACTTCAAAGAAGGTGCAGTCAGGATTAAAGATGATAACCCGCTTAAACTTAAATTCACCCCGGAAGGGTATGAAAAACAGCGGGGCCGGGCAGGTTCGTTAATTGAGTTGATTCTTTTGCTCGAAGAAATTGATGCTTTGCGCAGGAAGTCCGGCAGTAGCTGTAATAGCTAATTACTGGTATAATATTGTTCGATTATCAAAAAGCGGCAAAGAAGGGTAAATAATTGTCTGCAACAAGCACCACTTTTGTCAAGGGAGCGGCCGTCCTGGCCCTGACCGGACTTGCCGCACGGGGTATCGGGGCTGTGTTCAGGATTGTCCTGGCGGCAATCATGGGCGATGAAGGGATTGGCCTTTTCATGTATGCCTACCCGGTTTATTCAACCCTCCTGGTCCTTTCCACTGCCGGTATCCCGGTTGCTCTTTCGAAAATTATGGCTGAAAAGATTGCCCTTCATGATTACCGGGAAGCGTTGAGGGTATTCAAAGTTGCTTTCTTGATCCTGACCCTTACCGGGCTTACTATTACGATTGTCTTGATGGCGGGAGTGGAACTGTTTGCTGAATTGATCGTCCGGGATATGCAGGCAGTTTATCCCCTGCTGGCCATTTCCCCGGCTATTTTTTTCGTTACTATCATGGCGGCCCTGCGCGGCTTTTTCCAGGGCCAGCAAAACATGGTCCCTACCGCAGCTTCACAAATGCTGGAGCAGCTGGTCCGGGTAGTTTTTTCCATCGCCCTGGTGCTTTTTCTCCTGCCTATAGGCCTTGAATTTGCCGCAGCAGGGGCTTCTTCAGGCGCAGCTGGCGGGGGGCTGGCCGGGTTTGTTCTCCTGGCCGTCCTCTACCGGGGCAGGCGGCGCTACCTTTATAACCTGGCTGTGCAGCAGGAAAGCCATACTCCGGATACGGTCAGGAATATAATCAGACGCCTGTTCCGCCTGGCGATACCGGTCACCATCGGCGGGCTGGTTATTCCCTTAATATCCTTGATTGACCTGGCCGTAGTGCCCAGGCAGCTGCAGGCCGCAGGGTTTGACCTGGAAACCGGCAGGGCACTATACGGACAGTTAACCGGGATGGCCGGGCCCGTTGTCTATTTTCCCAACGTGGTGGCCCTGGCCCTAAGCATCAGCCTGGTTCCGGCTATTTCTGAAGCTTTTACCCTGGGCAACGAGCTGCTGATCCGGCATCGTTCCGCCATAGCAGTTAAGCTGACGGTCCTTTTTTCTGCGCCGGCGGCGGCCGGCCTGTTTTTGCTGGCCGAACCGGTTACGGTGCTGCTGTATAACAATGCTGAAGCCGGCTATTCTCTTGCTTACATGTCCTGGTCGGTCATACCGCTTTGCCTGTACGTTTCTACAACCGGTATCCTCCAGGGCCTCGGTAAGCCGATCCTCCCTGCTTTGAACATGTTTTACGGGGGTATAGTTAAAACTATCCTGGCCTGGTTCTTAACCCCCATCCCGGCCTTGAATGTGGGAGGGGCCGCCCTTGCTACCGTAATCGGGCTGGCTGTCGCTGCAGCCCTAAACCTGTTGCACGTGGCCCGTCATACCGGATGGCGCGGCAACTGGCGCGAACAGATCCTGCTTCCTGCTGCCGCTGTTTTGGTTATGTCCGGATTTGTTATTATGGTTTACAATATAATTGATCGACTGGCTTTGCCGTACTTGACCGCGGGAACAGTTAACGGGTTGGCCACTTTCGGTGCAATTGCAATCGGAGTTGTTGTTTACGGCGCTTTTTTACTGGTTAGCGGCAGCCTGAGCAGGGAAGAGCTGCAGATGCTTCCGGTCCTGGGCGGTCCTCTTGCCGGCATTGCTGAAAGGTTCAGGTTGTTTCGCATATCTTGATCGCAGGTAGCTGCCGGTTGCAGCGTGATGATAACGGCTTAAGGATAAGGGAAGGAGATTTGATGGGTGAAATAGTTATTATCGGCCTCGGTCCGGGGCATCAAAAACATTTAACCGGGGAAGCGAAGCAGCACCTCAACAGCAGCAGGCCTATATTTTTTAGGACCAGCAGGCACCCGGTTGCCCGTGTTTATAAGAGCGAAAGAAAATTTGCTTCCTTCGATCACTTATATGAAGAGGGTGAGCTTTTAGAGCAGGTCTACAGGGAGATTGTCCGCATCCTCTTGAAAGCTGTCCGAAAGCATAAAAAGATCTGTTATGCCGTGCCGGGCCATCCATTAACCGGGGAGGAAACAGTAAAAAAACTAACCAGGCTGGCCCCTAAAATAGGGATAAAGGTTAAAATTGTACCGGGAATGAGCTTTCTCGGCCCGCTTCTCAATACTTTAGAAATAGATCTCCTGGACGGTGTCAAGGTCGTGGATGCGCTGGCCCTGGAACAGCTCAAGGAACCCAGCTCCAACCACCTGATCCTGGCGCAGGTCCATAACCGCCTTATTGCTTCCCAGGTAAAGCTGAAACTAATGGACTTATATCCAGCCGGCTATCCAGTCACCGTTCTTCGTGCTGCCGGGTTGCGCCGGGAGCGAAAATTGACCATACCCCTTCACTCCCTGGACCGTTTCCCGGTTTTCGATCACTTAACATCTATCTATATCCCTCCCCATCGGGGTTACCTGGTTGGTGATCTGCTTGAAATCATGGCCAGGCTTCGCGCTGAAGATGGCTGCCCCTGGGACAGCCAGCAAACCAACCACAGTCTCCGGCAGTATTTGGTTGAAGAGGCCTACGAGGTAGTAGGGGCTATTGATGAAGGTGATGATTCCGCCTTGCGGGAAGAGCTTGGCGATGTGCTCCTGCAGGTTGTTTTCCATAGCAGGATTGCCAGTGAAGAAAACAGGTTTGATTTTTTCCAGGTCACAGATGGCATAGCATCCAAGCTTATCAGGCGCCACCCCCATGTATTCGGCCGGGGCAGCGCTGCTGATGCTTCCGAGGTAAGGTTGAAATGGGAAGAGATCAAATCAAATGAAAAAAACAGCCAGAACAAGGAGCAAGATAAAAAAGCCGGGCCGACGATTAATATTGACCACTCCCTTCCCGCCCTGCTTAAGGCCTATAAGCTGCAGAAAAAAGCTGCCGACGTAGGATTTGACTGGCCCTGTGTCCAGGGCCCCCTGGAAAAAGCCCGTGAAGAGCTTGGCGAACTGGAAGAGGCCTATAATGCCGAGGACCCGGGCGCTGTTGAAGAAGAGCTTGGTGATTACCTGTTTACCATTGTTAACCTGGCCCGTTTCATGGGTGTGAATCCGGAACTGGCCCTGGGTAAGACAATTGGTAAATTCATGAAACGTTTCCTTTATGTTCTAGAGCAGGCAGAAAAAACGGGGAGGCCGGCATCGGATTACTCCCTGGATCAGCTGGATAAATGGTGGGAAGAAGCTAAAAAAATAAGGAAAATAGGTAAATAAAGCAGGAATCTTAAAAATAAGGTCGAATACACATTACCATAAAGGGAATCATATTATGCATGAGGAGGGCTTCTACTGTGAATAAGTCTGAGCTTGTAGATCTGGTTGCAGAGAAAGCTGGAATGTCTAAAAAGGACAGCGAAAAAGCGGTTAAAGCGGTACTGGACGGCATTACTGAAGGACTGGTAAAAGGCGATAAAGTCCAGCTGGTTGGATTTGGAACATTTGAAGTTCGCAACCGCAAAGAACGCGAAGGCCGCAATCCAGCTACGGGAGAAAAAATTAAGATTGAAGCACTGAAGGTACCCGCTTTTAAGCCGGGTAAGGCTTTGAAAGACAAAGTCAAATAACTTTAAGCAGGTTCGACAGTATACTATTTGATGAACTATAGCACTGAGGATATCCCCCCTGATAATGGTCGATCGATTTTCGCCTGATGGGGGGATATTTTCCAACAAAAAACGCTGTTTATTGCATACTGCTCGATCCGGTGAAGTGATCAACATGAATTTAGGCAAGGTTAAAGAAAAGAAAAGGCAGGACGGTTTTCCCAGGCACCACCGGGAGAACAGGTTTAACATGTACAGGTTGCTCAGTTATGCCGGCATTTTCTTAATATGCTGCCTGCTTTTGGTTATCGGTGCCCAGCACCTGCGCCAGCGCAAAGCCGAACAGGAACTGCTGGAATACAAGGCCCGCATCGAGAAACTGGAACAGCGCCAGGAAGCGGCAGAAAACGAGATTGAGCGGCTTCAAGATTTTGATTATATTGAGATCCAGGCCCGGAACCGGCTGGGGCTGGTTAAACCTGATGAAACAATTTTCCAGATTGAGGATTGACATTATTATTACAGCAGTTATAATAAAATTACCGCGAAATAAGAATAATTGAGGAGGAGTTTTTTATTAAGGAAGAAATAGTTGTTGGGACTATAGTGGAAGGAGTGATAACGGGTATAACTAAATTTGGGGCATTTGTTGAGCTGCCTAATGGATCTACCGGTCTTGTACATATTTCTGAAGTTGATGAGGATTATGTAAAGGATATCAACGATTTTTATAAAAAATCTGATAAAGTTTCTGTAAAAGTGCTTTCGGTTGAGAATAACGGAAAAATTGGCCTTTCCATCAAGCAAGCCAAGGAAGATTACACCCCAAAAAGAAAGAAAGAAAAAAAGCAAGTTGAATCCGGAAATAAGGCCTCGTTTGAAGACAAAATGAACCGGTTCCTTAAAGAAAGTGATGAACGCCTGTTAGATTTAAAACGCAACACGGAATCAAAAAGAGGCAGCCGCGGTTCTTGTCGTGAGGCTTTTTAAATATAACTGACTTTCATGTTCATCTCATCTAATGTTATAAACAGAAAGGCACTCTGTTTCAGAGTGTTTTTTTATCTAGCCCGCATCAGTTTTTATCCAGGGACTGATTGGTTGTGATTAATTCTGTTCCAGCTGGAGAAAGTCCAAGATTATATCAATAAGTTTTGTCTTTTTGAAAAAGGAGAGACAGTAGTTGTTGCCGTATCCGGGGGGCCTGATTCCATGGCCCTCCTGCATATGTTGAAGGCTATTTCCCACCGTTTTCAGCTCCGCCTGGTTGTTGCCCATTTGAACCACGGGATGCGCCCGGAAGCCGGTATTGAAGAGGCTGCTGTTAAAGATATTGCTGAAGCATGGTCCATTTCTTTCGAGTCCAGGACAGTAGATGTCAGGGACCTGAAAACCTCAAGAGGCATATCAGAAGAGGAAGCAGGCAGGACGGCCCGGTACAGCCTCCTATTTGATACTGCGCACAAGTACGGCGCTTCGAAAATTGCCCTGGGCCACCACCTTGACGACCAGGCCGAAACGGTCCTGTTAAATATCATCAGGGGAACAGGTGTAGATGGAATGGCAGGGATCCTGCCGGCTTATAAAAGGGGCGGCATAAAGCTGGTAAGGCCTCTTTTATGCTTGAGGCGCCATGAAATTGAAGCCTACTGCAAAGAAAATGATTTGAGAACTTTTACAGACAGCACTAACCTGGAGACAGATTATACCAGGAACAGGCTCCGCCTTGATTTGATCCCCCGGCTGGAAGAAGAATACAATCCAAGGATCAGGGAAGCCCTGTATGGATTGGCCGTCCTTGCTTATGAAGACAGGCAGTTATTGCAGGCTCTGGCCAGGAAAAAATACCTGGAATTGGCCGGGTTAGGCCGGCAGGAGACTATTTTTAACAGGAAAGACTTATCTTCGCTGCCCCTGGCCCTGAGCAGCAGGATTCTGCGGATTGCCCATAAGAAGTACGCCCCTGCAAAAGAACTGGACAGGTTTCATGTCGAAAAGATTATGGAGTTAATTACAGGTGAGAAAACAACTGCTCAAATTACCCTTCCGGGTGATGCCGTGCTGTACCTGTCTCAGTCGCAGGTATTTATAACCGGCGCCAGGCAGGTGCCTGGAATGATCCCTGTTCAAAAACCCTTGCAGCTCCCGGGCAAAACTTATCTACCGGGCGGCTCCTTGATCGAAGCCAGGGTAGTTGACAAAGCAGACCTGACCTGGCCTCCTTCCAAATATCAGGCCTGCCTGGACTATCAAGCTTTGCCCCCGGGTGAGCTGACTGTAAGGCCGAGATGGCCGGGAGCCCTTTTTCACCCCCAGGGGTCGGGGGGCAAGAAAAAATTAAAGGATTTTTTGATTGATCAAAAAATTCCCCGCCACCGCCGTGATCAGATCCCTCTGGTTACTGTAGGAAGCGAGATTATCTGGGTGGTGGGCTTAAGGATTGCTCACCCTTACAGGGTCACCGGGCAAACTGAAAAAGTTTTACAGCTCGAATTTAAAAAGCAGAGGATGCCCGGGCGCCGAAAGATCTGCTAAAATAGAAGAAGGTGGTTGTAGCAATGACAGATCATCATGCAGGTGAAACAAGTACTGATAACTTTGAAGTTTTGCTATCGGAAGAACAGATAAAATATCGGGTTAAGGAAATGGCCGAAGTTATTTCAAGTGATTACCGGGGTAAAAGGCCGTTATTAATCGGCATTCTTAAAGGAGCAGTAATTTTTCTGAGTGACTTAATCCGCAGCCTGACCATCCCCCTGGAAATAGACTTCATTGCAGTGTCAAGTTACGGAAGCGCAACCGCTTCCTCGGGCGTAGTCCGGATCCTGAAAGACCTGGAACAAAGTATCCAGGGTAAAGACGTGCTTATTGTTGAAGATATAGTCGATACCGGGCTAACCTTAAATTACCTGGTCGACAATTTAGGCAGCAGGCATCCCAATTCACTGAAAGTGGTTACCCTGCTCGATAAACCTGAGCGCAGGAAAGTCGAATTTGAACCAGATTACTGCGGTTTCCATATTCCTGACCGCTTTGTGATTGGTTACGGGCTTGACTTCGGCGAAGATTACCGCCAGCTGTCTGATCTGCGAGTTTTAAGCGAATAAGTTAACATAGCCACCGGAGCCGGCATGATATTTTTGCTCCATAAGGATAACCAGTTTTATTGCCTATGCCCTGGCGGTGTGTTACAATTTACTTCAGCCTTCTAGGGCTTTTATGGAGAGGAGGGTACTTTTTGAGCCCATTTGTTAGACAGATATTGTTTTACCTGGTCATAGCGCTGGTGGTAGTGATACTGCTGGCTACATTTAATACCGGGCCTGATCCGGAAGAAATAAGCTACAACCAGTTTGTAGAAAAAATAGAGAACGGCGAAGTGGAAAAGGTTGTTGCTCACGGTAACGAAATTGAAGCCGTGCTTGTTGACGGGACCGAAATAGAAACCACCCGTCCGGAAGATCACCAGTTGACAGAATTACTTCTGGAGCACAATGTTTCGTATTCGCCTCATCCTGAGCGCGGTCCTGAATGGTGGCAAACCGCTTTGACGTACATGATTCCCTTCCTGTTAATCATCGGGATATTTTTCTTCTTCATGCAGCAGTCCCAGGGTGGCGGAAACAAGGTCATGAGTTTCGGAAAAAGCAAGGCCAAGCTCCAGGAAAGCGAGAAGGAAACGGTCACCTTTGATGATGTGGCCGGGGCCGACGAAGAGAGGGGCGAGCTGGCCGAGATAGTTGATTTTCTAAAAGATCCCCGCAAGTATATTGAGCTCGGGGCCAGGATCCCGAAGGGCGTTCTGCTTGTCGGCCCACCGGGTACCGGTAAGACCCTGCTTGGCCGGGCAGTAGCCGGAGAAGCGGGAGTGCCCTTTTTCAGTATCAGCGGTTCCGACTTTGTGGAGATGTTTGTCGGGGTCGGCGCTTCCCGGGTAAGAGATATGTTTGAAAATGCCAAGAAAAATTCGCCCTGCATTGTCTTTATTGACGAAATTGACGCCGTTGGACGTCAGCGTGGAGCAGGGCTCGGCGGCGGACACGATGAAAGGGAACAAACCCTGAACCAGCTCCTGGTTGAAATGGACGGGTTTGATGTTAATGAAGGGATCATTATCCTTGCCGCAACCAACCGGCCAGACATCCTTGATCCCGCCCTGCTCAGGCCCGGGCGTTTTGACCGGCAGGTTACGGTTACCCTGCCGGACGTCAAGGGACGAGTGGACATATTAAAAGTTCATACCAAAAATAAACGTCTCTCCGAAGGGGTTGACCTAAAAGTTGTAGCCCGCGGCACACCCGGTTTTACCGGGGCCGACCTGGAGAACGTAGTCAATGAAGCGGCGCTCCTGGCAGCCCGCGCTTCCAAGAAGTTAATTGGCATGAAAGAAATGGAGGAGGCTGTAGAAAGAGTGGTAGCAGGAACCCAGAAAACGAGCCGGGTTATAAGTGAATTCGAGAAAAAGATTGTTGCCTACCATGAAGCCGGCCACGCCCTGGTTGGCTACCAGCTTCCGCATACTGATCCCGTTCATAAAGTTTCCATTATCCCCCGCGGCCGTGCAGGAGGTTATACCCTGATGTTTCCGGAAGAGGATCGCTACTACATGACCCGTTCGGAATTGCTGGACAGGGTCAGCACCCTTCTTGGCGGCAGGGTATCTGAAAAGCTGGTCCTTAATGATATAAGCACCGGTGCTCAGAATGACCTGGAGCGGGCCACCCAGATTGTGCGCCAGATGATTATGGAATACGGCATGAGCGACAGCCTGGGGCCGATCACCCTGGGCAGAAAACAGGACCAGGTTTTCCTGGGCCGGGACCTGGGCCGGGACCGCGATTACAGCGAAGAAATAGCCAAGGCCATTGACCAGGAGATCAGGAAAACAATCGATGACTGCTACCAGAAGGCCCAGGATATCCTTGAGGAAGATCGCTCCAAGTTGGAAATGATAGCCCAGGCGCTGTTGGAGAAAGAAACGCTTAATTCCGAGGAAATCAAAGCGCTGGTTGAAGGCAGGGAATTGCCTGAGTACACAGAAGAAGACGAAGAACCGGGGGTAGAAAGCCCCGGGGAAGAGCAGGGCGCAGAAGCAGACATTTCTGCCGATGATGAGGATACAGATGATGAAGATATGGACGATGAAGATACAGGTGATGAATTAGAGTCGGCGGAAGGTGATCTGGCCGAAGAAGTAGGGCATGCAGAAGAAGACGAGGAAACAGAAAAAGACAAGGAAGGCCGCCAGGCTTCTTTCCGGCAGCGCACGGAGCAGGGTGAAAAACCAGGAGAAGATCTTTAATTAAAAAACTCTTAGCAAAGGGCCAGGCGTTAGCCTGGCCCTTTATGTTCCATTAATAAATAATAATGTGCTTGCCCAGCCATTGCTAAACCGGTGCTTTAATTACAAATAAACTAAGACAGGCAGGAGTGAATTGCTATGGTCCCTGGATTGACCGATATTGATGGCATAAAAGTGGGAACCATGTCCAACACTGAAGCGGCTACCGGGGTGACAGTTGTTCTGGTTGAAGAAGGAGCCCGGGCTGCTGTTGAGGTGCGCGGTTCCGCCCCGGGAACCAGGGAAACCGATTTGCTTTTACCTGGGCGCCTGGTTGAAGAAGTGCAGGCCCTGGTCCTTTCCGGTGGAAGTGCTTTTGGCCTCGATACAGCCACCGGGGTAATGGATTATCTTGAACAGTGCGAGAGCGGCTTTCCCGTGGATCGCTTCAGGATCCCTATTGTTCCTGCAGCGGTCTTATTTGATCTGTTTATTGGTGACGGCCGGGTTCGACCGGATAAAGAAATGGGCTTTGAGGCATGCAGGAAAGCATCTTCAGGTCCTGTCCCGGAAGGATCAGTCGGGGCCGGATGTGGGGCAACGGTGGGGAAGATCCACGGGATGGATTATGCAGTAAAATCCGGGCAGGGATCATTTGCCCTCAAGAAAGAAAACCTCATTGTTGCCGCCCTGGTGGCGGTAAATGCTTTTGGCGATGTCTATGATCGCCGCGGCCGGTTGCTGGCAGGCCCGCGAAATCCGCAAACCGGGCTAATGGAAAAGACAATAGACCTGATCTTGGGAGGTAACGGTAACGGCTGTTCCGGTAATACCACCCTGGGAGTTGTGGCTACCAATGCAAACCTGGACAGGCCTTCTCTTCAGAAAGTTTGCCAGCTTGCCCACAACGGCCTGGCCCGCTCAATTTGCCCGGTCCATACGATGTGGGATGGAGACACAATATTTGCCCTGTCCAGGGGGGATTTGGATGCTGACGTAATTATGGTCGGGCTTATGGCTCAAGAAGCTGTTTCCGGGGCCGTGGAAAGGGCAGTAGCTTCTGCTGCCTCTCTTTGCGGGATTCCGGCGGTCAGTGACCTGGATAAGTAATGATCTGCCAGTTATAAACCTGCCACAGTTAAGCATAAAAAATTTGTGAAATCCTGAACTATGCAGCAGGAAAACGCAGGTAGATGTTGAAATAGAAGTATGTCTGCGTCTATACGTAGAGGGTTATTTATTAATATAAAAAAAAGCACAAGGAGGTTGTTTGAATGCCGTTAGACCCAACAAAACATGCTGATTGGGAAATTGCTGAAGCTGCTGAAAAGGACATGAAAAAGGTTTATGAACTGGGCGAGGAGCTCGGGCTGGACCCCGAAGAACTGCTCCCCCACGGCCATTTCGTGGCCAAGGTTGATTACAAGAAAATTTTAGAGAGAAAGAAAGATGTGCCCGACGGTAAGTACATTGATGTTACCGCGATTACCCCCACCCCGCTCGGGGAAGGGAAATCAACTTCTACCATGGGCCTGACCCAGGGTATGGGAAAGCTTGGCAAAGATGTTATGGCCACTATCCGCCAGCCTTCCGGCGGGCCGACCATGAACGTTAAAGGTTCTGCCGCCGGCGGAGGCCTTGCTCAGTGTATCCCATTGACTCCATTTTCTTTAGGGTTAACCGGTGATATTAATGCGATTATGAACGCCCATAACCTGGGCATGGTTGCCGTTACTTCCCGCATGCAGCACGAATTTAATGCTAGCGATGCATTTTTGGAGCGCAGCGGGTTGAAGCGATTGAATATTGATCCGCGCAATGTCTCGCTTAACTGGATCATCGACTTCTGCGCCCAATCCCTGCGGAACATTATAATCGGCCTGGGCGGCAGAAGAGACGGGTTCATGATGCACTCAGGATTTGACATTGCCGTGGCTTCCGAAGTTATGGCCATCCTGGCCGTAGCTAATGACTTAAAAGATATGCGTGAGCGCATGGGTAAAATTGTGGCTGCTTACGATAAGCGCGGCAACCCGATCACTACAGAAGATCTCGATGTAGCCGGCGCTATGACTGCCTGGATGGTTGAAGCAATGAATCCCAACCTGATGCAAACCCTGGAAGGACAGCCATCATTTGTCCACGCCGGACCGTTTGCCAACATTGCCATCGGCCAGTCCTCCATCGTGGCCGACCGGGTAGGCCTGAAGCTCAAAGATTATGTAATCACCGAGTCGGGCTTTGCCGCCGATATCGGCTTCGAGAAGTTCTGGAACCTGAAGTGCCGCATGTCCGGCCTTACCCCGGATTGTGCAGTGCTGGTAGCTACCATCCGGGCGCTCAAGTGCCACGGCGGGGCCCCGGTTCCGAAACCGGGACAGCCGCTTGACCCGGCCTACGGACAGGAAAATGTTGAGTGGGTGGAAAAGGGCTGCGATAACCTGGTTCACCACATCAACACGATCAAGAAAGCCGGTATTACCCCCGTGGTTTGCATCAACCACTTCTACACTGATACCGACAACGAAGTTAAAGCTGTCCGCCGCATTGCCGAAGAAGCAGGCGCCAAAGTGGCCCTATCCAAGCACTGGCAGTACGGTGGAGACGGAGCGAAAGAATTTGCCGAGGCTGTTGTTGAAGCTTGCGAAGAACCCAGCGAATTCAAGTTCCTCTACGATCTGGATACTCCGCTGCGTGACCGGATTGACCTTATCGCCAGGGAAGTTTACGGAGCAGACGGGGTTGACTTTGGCCCGGATGCCCTTGAAAAACTGAACAAAATGGAAGGCGATCCGAAGTTCCAGAAAATGGGCACCTGCATGGTTAAAACCCACCTCAGCCTTAGTGACGATCCCAGCCTGAAGGGTGTGCCGAAAGGCTGGCGCTTGAAAGTGCGCGACATTATGACCTATGGCGGGGCAGACTTCCTGGTGCCGGTAGCGGGAACTATCTCCCTGATGCCAGGAACCGCTGCCAGCCCGGCATTCCGCAAGGTTGATGTCGATGTGGAAACCGGCAAGGTTGAAGGATTGTTCTAAAACAACTGCTTCCTGCCTGTTGTTCTCGCAGCAGATTAAGCAAAACAACTGTAAAAAACACCGCCTGCAGCCAGAAAAACGGTTGCAAGCGGTGTTTTTATTTGCGCCCGGGTAGCTGCCCGGCCTTTCCAGGAAAGCTGCACTTGCTGAAGGTTTAGGCTGGAACTGCCTGCGGTTGGCTCCTGTTCTTTGCCTGGACTTATTTTGCGATAAGCTTATCCCAGGCTCTCGATTACAGGGTTAAAGAATCAGGGAACATTACACCAATCCCGCCCGCAGTAAAATTTTACATCCGGGTTCTTTTTTCTCCCGGCCAGTATTTGTTCCACGGTTTGATGTGCACCGGGGATAAACAGGTGCGGGGCAATGTCTGCCAGGGGTATTAAAACAAAATCCCTTTCTCTAAGCCTCGGATGAGGCAGCTGCAAAACCGGGGTGTTTACGGTTATCCCTTCATATACCAGCAAATCGAGGTCAATTATGCGCGGGCCCCACCTTTCTGTCCTCACGCGCTTCATTTTATGCTCTACAGCAAGCATGGCCTGCAGTAGTTTTACCGGAGCCAAACCTGTTTTGACCGAGATGCAGGCATTGAGAAAATAGTCCTGCTCCGGGCCTCCCACCGGATTTGTCTCGTAAATATTAGAGCAGGACTCAAGCTTTAAACCAGGCTCCCGCAAAAGGAGTTCCAGGGAGTGTTTCAAATTGGCCAGGCGCTCTCCCAGGTTGGTTCCCAGCCCAATATAGGCAAAATGTCTATTAGGCTTCTCTTTTTTTATTTTCTCCGGTTGATCGATACTCCCACTCCACCTTTAACCCCTGGTATGGGGGGATTGGGTTTACGGACTTCCACTTCCACTTCTACAATGCCGGGCAGCTGCAGCAGCCGGTGAGCAATTATTTCGGCTAAGGTTTCGAGCAGCCGGCAGGGGTTGCCGCACACAATCTCTTTGACTAGCTCCACCGCCTGGCGGTAATCTACAGCTTCCTCGATCTGGTCATCCCTGATACCTGTAAAGTCGGTGCCAAGTTCAAGGTTTACCTCGAACTCCTGGCCCAGCTCCTTTTCCTCGGGCAGGACCCCGTGGTAGGCGTAACAGGCAATATCATCTATAATAATTCGGTCCATCATTTTTCACCTCCGGACCATGGCGTCTGTCATATCTGCTACCCGGCGCATCTGCAGGACATCGTGGACCCTGACCAGGTCGGCGCCTGCGCTTATACCGTATGCCACCGTGGCGGCGGTTCCCTCAATTCTTTGATTCATAGGCAGGTTCAGAGTTTTTCCGATCAATGATTTCCTGGAGGTGCCGAGCAGGAGGGGATAACCCAGGCTGTGGAATTCCCGTAGGTGGTACATTACATCCAGGTTTTGCTGGTAATCCTTGCCAAAGCCGATGCCCGGGTCAATAATGATGTGCTCATCTTTCGCCCCGGCTTGGTGGGCCAGTTCAATAGATTCTTTCAGTTCGGCCAAAATATCCGGTATCAAATCATCATAAATAGTATTGTCGCGATTATGCATCAGGCAAATTGGCACTTTGTATTTTACAGCTGCTTCACCAAGCTTACGGTCTGCCTTCAGCCCGTAGACATCATTGATCATTTCAACTCCAAGTTTAAGGGCTTCCTCGGCGACAACAGACTTGTAGGTGTCAATGGATAGGGGCACTTCAAGGGCATGCTTATTTTTCAAGGCTTTTATGACCGGTATTACCCGTTCCAGTTCTTCTTCAGCGGAGATCGGCACGAAACCGGGCCTGGTTGATTCTCCGCCTATATCAATGATGTCAGCGCCCTCTTCAGCCATTTTTAAAGCCTGTTCTACCGCTTTTTCAACACGGCTAAAACGGCCCCCGTCTGAAAAAGAATCAGGCGTGACATTCAAAATTCCCATAACCAGGGTTCTTTTATCCAGGTGATATGTCTTATCGCCAAGTTGTAATTCCCTGTTCAATAGATTAACCTCCTTTTGTGCGGCTGCTGTTCGAGTTTATAGCAGTTGCTGCGCTCGTCACACTTGAAACATAGACGTGAATACTGGTCTGCTTTTCTGAGCGCCCTGCTTAGAGGAGATGTGTGTTGAGAATCATTATCCATGCTGCGGTGCTGGGATATGGCTTTTTGAATCAGCTGGCGCTCAGAAAGTAAAAAGCCGGCTTTTTCCAGGATTGGTCCGGCCAGTTTAGAGCTTGCCTCAGCGTGATCGGCGCCGGTTTGATATTCTTGCCAGCGAGCTATGTCGTGAAGCAGGCCGGCAGCGTAAGCTATTTCCCGGGAAATAAAAGGCTGTCCCTCCTCCAACAACAGCAGGTATGTTAACCTGGCCACCGCCAGGAGATGTTCAAAATGATGCCCGCAAAAAACCCTTTCGCTTTCTTGTTCTTCATTTTTAGAAAGGTAGAGCTGGTACTGCCTGTTTTCAATTATATTAGTGCACCTGTCCATTGTGATCTCCCGAATGGTTTTAGGCTTTTCCCTTGATCAGGCTGAAAGCCTCGATGCGGGAACTCGAATTGGTCCTGAACAGGCCGCGGACTGCCGAAGTTACAGTCACTGCACCGGGTTTGCCAACGCCCCGGATACTCATGCACAGATGCTCTGCTTCGACGACTACCACGACCCCTTTGGGTTTAAGCTCTTCGGTAATTATATCTGCAACATTGCTGGTCAACCTTTCCTGGAGCTGGGGTCGGCGGGAAAGGATTTCTACAACCCTGACCAGCTTACTCAAACCGACAATCCTTCCTCCGCCCGGCACGTAAGCAACATGGGCTTTGCCGTAAAACGGAAGCAGGTGATGTTCACACATGGAATAAAAGGAAACGTCTTTGACCAGGACGATCTCATCATGGCCGTCTTCAACGAAGCAGGTATGAAGAGGAGAACGCGGATCTTGATCCAAACCGCCAAAAAGTTCGCAGTACATATTGGCCACCCGCTCCGGTGTCCCCTGCAGGCCCTCCCGGTTAAGGTCTTCTCCAATCGCTTCCAGGATCATTTCTACACCCCGGGACATTTTATCCTTATCCACTTTGATACCGCCTTTCTTCTAATACTGAATAATATCCGGTAAAAATATTACCAGGCTGTGCAAGAGTGCACAGGTTAATATATTTTCTGTTCGCAGGTAAAGGTACCCCAGGATTGCTGCCATGCCGGGGGTCAGGACCGCTATTTCAATGTAGGTGTAAGGATAGGATAACATCCACGGTTCCGTAACCAGTATAAATACCAGGCGACTGGCGGCAGCCAGGGCTATCATGAGCACCAGGCCCCAGTTAGGCCCGGTCAACCTGCTTAAATAAGCCTGAATGTAACCCCTCCAAATCATTTCACGGGGCAGCCCGATTAATAAGAATAACAGCGGTAACTGCATTATAGTACCGGTTCCTCCGAGGTCGATACCTCCAGGCACCCCCCTTGTTGCCATTACCATCAGCACTGCTGTAATCACGGCCAGGGTGTAGCCGTGCTTGAGCCTGTCCCTGCGCAGGCCCAGGTCGAGGTAGTCAATTTTTCTCTGCCGGAATAAAATGATTAATAGCAGGATTCCGGCGGCATAACCGAAAAAGGCGTAATATTCGGGCCAGTCGTAAAGCCCTGGAATGATGGTGCTTGCGGTAAAAACCGCGGCCAGAAACGGTACCAGTCCAAGGCCCAGGTAGCCGGGATGGGTCCTGGCCAGGTGGACCCAGTAATTAGAATAACGGTGATCCAGCGTAAACAGGGTAATTACCAGGAGCATGATTATCACAAACAAAGTATAAACTGCTGCCGACCCAAATATGTTCAACCAGCTGTACTCTGCTTCAGCGGGCAGGATTGGTTCCCCGTTGGGTGCGATAAAATAGTAGTATGATAGCCCTTCGGGGGTATGAAAACTGATCGGTATTTTATCTTCCCAGATTGTAGGTTTGCCCTCCTGCTCCTGGAAAACTGTAGACACCATCTCCAGGCTTTCGCGATCTTCAATGGGGATAAATATATTGTCTCCCCTGATTTGATCAAACAGTTCATGCTCAATAGTCATAAAAATACCCAGAGCCGAATCCTGGTCGTATTCGGTATTATTATATCTCATTGTTCCTTTACCCAGGAGCATAACTGATCGGTCATAATTTGTTTCCTGGACGGTGGCGATAATTCCTCCGTCAGGGAAATTGGCGCTTAAATTATCGACCCGGAATTGCCAGGGCTCAAATTCACATACCGAGGTGATGGTATATTCCTGGGGGCTCTGGCCAAGGGCGTCGGGAATAAAAGCTGTTACAGCAAATACGCCAAGAACCATAAATATTGTGATTCCAAGCAAGATCAACGAGGCAATAAAATAATTCTTGCCGGATAGTTTTTTTAATAGCAAAATGGATCCTCCTCAAGATGCTGATCTGGATGTCAAATTACCTTTCCATATTCGACGGTTTCTCCTTTTTTCCTCTAACACAGGTAAGGTCAATTAAGCCATTCTTCCTTGCCTGTTTTTCCTGGCGACAGTCAGGCTGCTGCAGTGTTCCGTATTCTTTTCAAATATTACCTGATCTGCTATAGTGTAAGTGCTCAGCTTTTCTATAATAACAGAAAATCATTAAACCGGGGTGAAAAAATTTGTTTTTAGCTATCGATGTCGGCAATACCCATATAATGCTTGGTATTTACAGGGAAAAAGATATTCTTGTTTACTGGCGCCTTCCAACCCGGGAAGACAGTACCGAAGATGAGCTGGGGATGGTAGTGAAAAACCTCCTTCATAACAGCCGCCTGGGTTTGAAAGATATCGATGCCATTGCCATTTCATCTGTTGTCCCTCCCTTGATGTATTCCCTGGAGAGGATGTCGACCAAGTATTTTAATGTTGATCCGTTGGTCATTGGTCCCGGTATAAAAACAGGTTTAAACATTTTAACAGATAATCCCCGCGAAGTCGGAGCCGACAGGATTGTAAATGCTGTAGCAGCTTACCACTTATATGGCGGCCCGCTTATTATTGTTGATTTTGGTACGGCTACCACTTTTTGCGCCATATCTGAAGACGGCGATTATTTAGGCGGTGTTATCGCTCCCGGTATTGGGATTTCTATTGAAGCGTTGTTTGAAAAAGCAGCCAAACTGCCCCGGGTGGAAATTGTCAGGCCGGAACGGGTTATCGGTAAGGACACGGTTTCTGGCATGCAGTCGGGGATTGTTTTTGGTTTTGTCGGCCAGGTAGACGGTATCGTGCGCCGGATGAAAAGTGAATTCCGCCTTCCTCCCATGGTGCTGGCCACCGGCGGCTTTGCTTCCCTTATTGCCCGTGAATCTGAAACGATCAAAGAAGTTAATACCCTGCTGACCCTGGAAGGCTTAAGAATAATTCACCATATGAATAGGAAGGGTGTCGAAAAATGAAAATCGGCCTGGCTTTAAGCGGGGGCGCTGCCAGGGGCATGGCGCATATCGGGGTGCTGAAGTACCTCGAGGAGCGTGATCTTAAGCCTTCTTATATTGCCGGGACCAGCGCCGGCAGTATTGTCGGTTCCCTGTACTGTTCCGGGAAATCTATACAGCAGCTGGTGAAAATTGCTTCCACCATGTCCTGGAGAGACATGATCAGTTTTTCTTTCCCCAAAAGAGGGCTTATCGATTCCTCTCGCTTGCTCAATATCCTCAAAGAGCACCTGGGTGACATTACTTTTTCAGACCTTAACATCCCGCTCATCGTTAATGCTGTTGATTTATCGGGCGGCGAAGAAGTCGTCATTGAACAAGGGCCGGTTGCGGAAGCGGTTCAGGCCAGCTGTGCCATTCCGGGCATATTTACACCCGTTAAATGGGGTAACCGTCTCCTTGTGGACGGCGGGCTGCTGGATAATGTCCCGGCACGGCATTTAGAAGATCGCAAAATGGATTATATCATTGCTGTTGATGTCGGCGCCCAGAGGCCACTCCAGAAAGAACCGGGCAATATCTTTGAAATCCTGATCCAATCGTATGATGTAATCAAGCGCCACCGTGATATGCCGGCTTATGAGTGTACCGACCTCATAATCGTGCCCGAGCTGGGGGATATTACTTTTCATGATACCAGCAACCCGGGTGTTCTTATCGACCGGGGCTATGAAGCAGCCAGGCAAACCCTGGAGAAGGTGAGCTTCGAAAAGAAGCCACCTCTTTTTTCTTTCTTTTCCAGGAAACGAGCAAAATCACAGGCGAAATAAAAAGCGCGGCCAAATGGCCGCGCTTTTAAACTGCGAGTTTGGTTTATTCTTCTTGATCTTTTTGGGCCTCAGCCAACTGCCTGTACATCTCGAGCCTTTCTTTGGCTACTTTTTCTGCTTCCACAAACAGGTGATCGGCCCGTTCGGGGAATTCTTTCTTCAGGGAACGGAACCTCACTTCGTTCATCATGAATGTCTGCAAGTCTTGTTTCGGTTCCTTGGAATCCAGGATGAACGGGTTTTTCCCTTCCTTTGTTAACATCGGGTTGTAGCGGTACAGAGGCCAGTAACCGGACTCAACAGCGAGTTTGCCTTCACGCTGGCTCTTGGTCATGTCGATGCCGTGTGCAATACAGGGTGAATAGGCGATAATAATCGATGGGCCCGGATAAGCTTCTGCTTCTGTAATTGCTTTTAAGAACTGGTTCTGGTTTGCTCCCATGGAAACCATGGCCACGTATACATAACCGTATGTTACAGCCATCAGGCCCAGGTCTTTTTTACGCATTTCCTTACCTGCAGCGGCAAACTTGGCAATTGCAGCCGTGGGTGTTGACTTGGAAGACTGCCCGCCGGTATTGGAATAGACTTCCGTATCGAGAACGAGCAGGTTTACGTCAGCGCCGGTCGATATGACATGGTCAAGCCCACCGTACCCAATATCGTAAGCCCAACCGTCTCCACCGATGATCCAGACTGAACGTTTGGGCAATAAATCTGCTTTGTCCCGGATTTCCTCCAGGAGGCCGGCATTACTATCCTGCGGCTTTTCCGCTTCCAGCAGCTCACGGATCCTGTCAGCTGCTTTAACAGAAGGATCGCCCTGGTCTTTAACTTCCAGCCATTCCTGCAGGGCTTCTTTAAAGGAATCTGAAATGCCGGTTTCAAGCACCTGGTTAACCGCTTCAATCAGCTTTTTCCTTTGCTGGTCGATGGCCAGGGAATAACCGTAACCAAATTCAGCATTATCTTCGAACAGTGAGCTGGCCCAGGCCGGTCCACGCCCGCTACTGTCTACCGTATAGGGGACGGTTGGGGCGTTGCCGCCGTAAATTGATGAACAACCGGTAGCGTTGGCAATAACCATGCGGTTGCCGAACAGCTGGGTTATAACTTTGATGTACGGTGTTTCACCGCAGCCACCGCAGGCGCCGTGATATTCAAATAACGGTTTGCGGAACTGGCTGCCGCGGACGGTTTTGGGGTTTATCTCCACGTCAATCTCGGGCAGGCTTTCAGCAAAACGGAATTTAGCGTCTTCTTCCTCTACCACTTCTTCCAGCGGCTTCATCTCCAGGGCCTTTTCCTTGGCCGGGCAAACATCTACACAATTGGCGCATCCAGTGCAGTCGAGAGGTGAGATCTGGATCCGGTATTGCAAGCCCTTGATATCCTTAGCTTTGCCGTCCAAAGTGGTAAACCCTTCCGGGGCTCCGTCCAGGTCTTCTTCACGGGCCAGGTACGGCCTGATTACCGCATGGGGACAGACAAAAGAACACTGGTTGCACTGGATACAATTTTCAGGAATCCAGGCCGGCACATCAACGGCAATTCCCCGCTTTTCGTAACGGGTTGTTCCCGTAGGCACGGTTCCGTCGGGGTTGAAGGCGCTTACCGGCAAGTTATCACCTTTTAGCTCGATCATCGGGTAGATGGTGTCGCAAACATACTGCGGGGCTTCTTCCGGTTCGAAAGTAGCGCCGGTTGTTGCTTCCGCCCAGCTTTCGGGGTATTTGACCTCTTCTATATTTTCAAGGGCCTTATAAATAGCGTTGACGTTCATTTCTACAACATCGGCACCTTTTTTGCCATAAGTTTTTTCGATCATCTTTTCTATTTCTTTGAAGGCGAGGTCGGGATCGATTACCTCTGACAGTTTGAAGAACGCGGCCTGCATGATAATGTTAATCCGGCCGCCCAGACCGAGCTCCCCGGCAATCTTGAAGGCATCAATATTGTAGAATTTAAGATTCTTCTGGGCGATTGTCCTTTTCATTTCTGCAGGCAGGTGCTCTTCCATTTCTTCCAGGCTCCAGCTGGAGTTAAGCAGGAACACCCCGTTTTCCTTAATTCCTTCCAGGATATCGTAACGGGTAACAAAAGACGGGTTGTGGCAGGCGACAAAATCAGCCTGATCGATCAGGTAGGTTGATTTTATCTGTTCCGGCCCGAAGCGCAGGTGAGAGACGGTGATCCCGCCCGATTTCTTGGAGTCATAGACAAAGTAGCCCTGGGCATACTGGTCAGTGTTATCACCGATGATGATGATACTGTTTTTGTTGGCCCCAACAGTTCCGTCGGCGCCGAGCCCGAAGAACTTGGCCCGGTGGGTGCCTTCCGGGGTAGTGTAAAGGCAGCTGGGGTAATCGAGAGAAGTGTGGGAAACATCATCGGTGATGCCCACAGTGAAATGATTTTTGGGATTATCAGAGTTGAGGTTGTCAAAAACGCCCTTAACCATGCAGGGGTTGAACTCTTTTGAACCCAGGCCGTAACGGCCTCCGATAATAAGCGGGGTTTGTTTTGCTTCCACCATGGCAGTGCAGACATCCTGGTAAAGAGGTTCACCCAGGGATCCGGGTTCCTTGGTCCGGTCCAGGACAGCTATGCGCTTGCAGGTAGATGGCACTGCAGCAAGGAAGTGTTCGTTAGAAAAGGGCCTGTAGAGGCGGACCTTGACCATGCCCACCTTTTCTCCCTGCTTGTTCAGGTAATTGACTGTTTCTTCCACTGTATCGGAAGCTGAACCCATGCATACAATTATTGATTCGGCATCCGGCACTCCACAGTAATCGAACAGGTGATAGCGGCGTCCGGTAAGTTCATACACCTGGTCCATTACTGCGGTAACTTTTTCGGGTGTTGCTGCATAGTAAGGGTTAGCCGCTTCTCTGTTCTGGAAATAAATGTCCGGGTTTTGAGCCGTTCCGCGCTGGTGCGGCCTTTCAGGGCTCAGGGCGCGCTGGCGGAATGCTTTGACGGCATCTAAGTCCACCAGGTTCTTGATATCTTCATAGTCTATCAACTCTACTTTTTGGACTTCATGGGAGGTCCTGAAGCCATCAAAGAAATGGAGAAAAGGAACCCTTGTGTTTAGCGTGCTCAGGTGTGAAACCAGGGACAGGTCAATAACTTCCTGCACAGAAGAAGATGCCATCAAGGCGAACCCGGTTTGCCTGGCGGCCATTACATCTGAATGATCGCCAAAAATGGAGAGGGCATGGGTTGACAGGGCCCGGGCCGAAACATGGAATACCGAAGGTAGAAGCTCCCCTGATATTTTATACATGTTCGGAATTTTTAACAGCAAGCCCTGGGATGCTGTAAAGGTTGTAGTGAGGGCTCCGTTTACCAGTGACCCGTGCACTGCTCCGGCAGCTCCTGCTTCTGATTGCATTGTTGAGATTTTCAAGGTTTGGCCAAATATGTTTTTGCGGCCGTAAGCGGCCCATTCATCACATATTTCAGCCATTGGGGAGGACGGAGTGATCGGGTAGATTGCCGCCACATCGCTTAAGGCGTAAGCGATATAGGAAGCAGCAGTGTTTCCGTCCATTGTTTCAATCTGCTTACTCAATATATACACCTCCAAATAAATTGTAGAGAAAAAGCTTTATATTCCAAATATTACCGGCTCAAGTTTATTTTATCTTACCACTTTATAAAGGCAAAAACAAATCTAGATTGGGCCAAATTGCAAGCTGGTACTGCCGAGAGAACGGCCCTTCTCGCTTAATGTTAACTTGCAGGATCAATTATGTGTTAAAATGAAAAAAACTATCAAAACCGGTTGGTTGCTGTTTTTGCAATCAGTAAACGAGCAAAATGTATAAAGGCCTGGTTATCTTTAACCGGGCCTGCGAAATGCCGGCAGTTGAAAAACAATTAACGTTTATGAACAATATCTGGGGAGGCTCGAGCATTATTTGTAACCATGGCTAAGTCAAAAAGTGATCTTAAAAAACGTCAAGTGCTCGTTGTAGAGGATGAGGAAGAGATTGTCCGCCTTATATCTTTTCACCTGGAAAAAGAAGGTTACTCAGTTTTGAGCGCTGCCAGCGGCACCGAAGCGCTCGATCTGGCATTTGAGCATCTCCCCGACTTGATCATCCTGGATATTATGCTGCCTGAAATGGACGGCCTGGAAGTATGCCGGCGGCTGCGCAGCAGTGATCAGACGGCTTCTATCCCGATCCTGATCTTATCGGCCCGGAAAGAAGAACTGGACCGGGTGCTTGGCCTCGAAATGGGCGCCGATGATTACATGATCAAGCCCTTCAGCGTGCGCGAACTGGTGGCCAGGGTCCGGGCTATGCTCAGGAGGATGGATCACTTGACGGGAACCACAGAAAGCGGCAGCCGGGAAGAAGAAAAAGTGCTCAGGGCCGGGAATATTTCGCTTTACCCGGAAAGGCACCAGGTGACTGTTGGGGACCAGGCCTGTAACCTGACCCATAAAGAATTTGTGCTGCTGCAGCTCTTGATGTCTAACCCCGGGAAAGTCTTGACCAGGGAGCTTTTGCTCGACCGGGTCTGGGGGTACGAAGTGGAAGTGGATACAAGGACGGTAGATGTCCATGTTCGCTACTTGAGGCAAAAAATTGAGTCCGATCCGGCTCACCCCCATTATATAGAAACTGTGCGGGGGGTCGGTTACCGCTTTGCTGAAAAGCTGCAGAAAAACTAGATCAACCATCAGTCTAGGTTATCCATCAGTATTGAAGCAGGGTAAGCAGAATGCGGAGGAATTTTTTTGCAGAGATCTGATTCCTGCCGGTGTTTTTTGTTTGGAAGTGACAACTGGCCTGGTTTATGAAGATTTGTATTCACCCGGGAGGGGTATAATTGTTTAAGAGTATTCGGCGCCGCCTGATTTCATATTACCTGGTGGTCATAGCCGTGGTTGTGGTCCTCATCGGCGCTTTTTTTATCTGGTTTCTGAACTATGTTTATATGCAAAACCTGCGGGAAAACCTGTACAACCAGGGAGTGTTTGCCGCATCCCTGGTAGAAGAAATGCTGAGGCGTGATGCCCCGCCTGGAGAAATAGATGCTCTCAGCAAAGAACTGGGCCCGGAGCTGGGCGTCCGGATTACCCTCGTCGATCAAGACGGGGTGGTGCTTGCCGACTCTGATGAAGATCCGGACCTGATGGAAAACCACAGTGACCGCCCTGAAATAAAAGAGGCCTCCGAGAAGAAGAAAGGAGTGGCCAGCAGGTACAGCGCTACCCTTGATGAAGAAATGTTTTATCTTGCCGTTCCTCTTGATCATGATTTCGAACCTGATGAAGATAACGGTCTTTCCCCGGTAATCCGGCTGGCCCTACCCCTGGCCGCTATCAACCAGGCTATAACCAGCCTGGCCTTATTCATCCTGGGGGCGCTTTTTGCATCCTCCCTTTTTGCCCTGGGGGCGGCATATCTGCTCTCCAGTAAAATAACCGGGCCGATAGCTAAAATAAGCGCCGCCGCCCGGGAAATAGCCGGCGGCAACTTTATGCCGGAATTAAAGGTGGAAGGTAGGGATGAGCTGGCCGGCCTGGCTGAGAACATTTCTGAGATGGGGCGCTCTCTTAGGGGAAAAATGGAAGAAGTGCTCTGGCAGAAGAATAAGCTGGAAAGTGTTGTTGCTTCAATGAGCAGCGGTATAATTCTTACCGGCAGCGATCTGAAGGTAGAAATGATTAATCCCGCAGCGGAACGCCTCTTTGAGATAGAACAGGACAAGGCCGTCGGCGTTCCTTTCCAAAACTTGATCAGGCATCATTCCCTGCAAGAAAACTTAAAATCAGCCCGCCTGGACGGCCGGTTCAGGATGATGGAGTTGAGCACCTACTACCCGCATTCAGCAGTGCTTGAAACATACATACTCCCGGTGAAAGGAGCCGGGCAAGAAGTAATAGGGGTCCTCCTTCTTTTTCATGAAGTGACCCACCTGCGTTCTATAGAAAAAATGCGCAGTGATTTTGTGGCCAACGTTTCTCATGAAATGCGCACCCCACTGACCACCCTGCGGGGGTATACGGAAACGATCCTCCATGAAGAATTAACCCGTGACCAGCTCCTTGATTTTTTGACCGTTATTGATAAAGAAGCAGCCAGGCTGACCAGCCTGGTTGACGATCTGCTGGAGTTGGCCCGGATTGAAAATGAAAAAGATTTTATCAAGAAAGAATCAGTTAACCTGGATCAGCTTATTACAGAAGCGCTTGACAGGATTAAAGGGCTAAGGGAGAGCAGTTCTGTTGAAGTTACAGTTGATAACCCTGTCAAAAACCTTTTTGTCCCCGGAAACAGGGAGTGGCTCTGCCTGGCCCTGGTCAATAT
>CAYWIY010000004.1:0-18837 GCA_964458455.1 uncultured Syntrophomonadaceae bacterium
AAGATTCCTCCATTTTTTCTATTCCCGGGAGCAAGCCCAGGAGCTGCAGGTTGTTATATTCCGGGAACACAACCAGCCGGGCTCCCTCATTGGCTGCCCGCGCAGTAAGGCGGTGCATTTCATCCACATAATCCAGGGGGGTTTTGAATAGCTTGAATTCAAGCTGGAGGGCTGCCGCCCGGATCTTGCGCCGGTCCACCGGCCCCGGTTCCTGCCGGGAGGGAAGGCTGCCGGATAGGTGCTTGTTGACACGGGAAGGGCGGGTAATCCAGGCCAGGTATTTACTGAACAAATAATTTTTTATGCTGTCCAAGGCCACTTACGACCCCTCATTTTTCTTGCCGGGATATAAATCAAGCATCCCTGAATACGCTTCCCGGTTGAGTAGATCCAAAACAGGATAGTCCTTCTTTATTCTTTGTCTTTCTTTTTCATTTAAAACAGCTTCCACGACAGGGCTTTCCGGGTAACCGCGGGCCAGGTAACCGCTGCTGCCGGGGGTAATTTCACAGGGGGCAAGCACCGCTGAATTGGCCCCAAACTGCTGCCCTGCTATATTGCCGTACAGCTGGGCTTCTACGGCAAAAAACTGGTTTTGCTGGACCTGAGCCCACATCCCTGCTGTTTGGGCCCAGCAGTTGGGGCCAGCATGCAAGGCTCCGCTGTGCAGGAGGAGATCTGCTCCAAGAAATGCAAAAATACGGCCCACTTCCGGGTGGCGGGCGTCGTTACCCACTACCAGGCCGGTTTTGCAGGTTTTACCATCCGCCCCGTCAAGCTCAAAAATATGCAGTTCTTCGCCCCTGCTAAAATCATAATCACGCTCATCACTGTCCAGATGGGTCTGCCTCTGCTTGCAGCAAAGGTGCCCGTCCGGATCAAAACAGTAGGCGGTATGGTAATATGAACCGTTACCCAGTTCAACAGTAGTGCCCGCCGACAGGTATATGCCGTGCTCGCGGGCCAGATCACTGTGTAAGTCCAGGAAGATTTCGTTCCAGCCTTCAATGTCGGCAGAAAATATATAAAAGGTGGCCGAGAAGTCCGGGCCAGGCACGAAAGCGCCGGTCCCGAGTCCCAGGACCAGGGCGCTGTAAGCGGGAAGAACGGCCAGGTCAGGGCGGCATGATTTTAGGAAATCTGAAAGATCGTTCCGGTAGCCGGCCAAAGTTTCCAGCTTTATGCCGGCCATGGATATGGCAGCAGCCTTCATAAAATGAAAACCTCCATCCTTAAGCTCTAAAGAACGAAGTTTTGCCAGAACTGATCCACCTGCCGGGCGGTTTCAGCTAAAGTGCCCCTGTTGTCAATTATAACATCGGCCTGCTTTTTTTTCTCTTCCAGAGGCTTCTGCGCTCTCAGCCTGGCCTCCGCGGCGCTCCGATCGATCCCGTCCCGCTGCTGCAGCCGTAAAACTTGAGTTTCCCGGGGCACATAAACGAGCAAAACCAGGTCGACCATTTTCTGCATGCCTGCTTCAATAAGCAGCGGGATATCATAAACCACGATCGCACCGGGATCTTTAGCCTTAATCTCTTCAGAAAGCTCCAAAAAGCGGGAGCCAACAAAGGGATGGACGATCCGGTTCAATTGTTCCAGCTTGCTGCGGTCGTTAAATACTAACTCCGCCAGCCTGGCCCGGTCCAGGTTCCGGTCCGGCAGAAGAATCGATTCACCCAGCCAGTCGACAATCTTTTGCCAGGCAGGCCGGCCCGGTTCAACAGCTTCCCGGGCCAGTTGATCAGCATCAAGCAGGTAGGCTCCTTTTTCGACAAGCATGTTCGCGACCGTGCTTTTACCGGAAGCAATTCCCCCGGTCAGGCCGATTATGATCATTACCAATCAAATCCTTTAACTCCAATATTACCGGTGAACTATTTCTGACAACGGGGGCAAAAATAAGTGCCCCTCCCGGCAACCTTTGTTTTTTTGATGGGGGTGCCGCAGCGGCAAAGCTCGTCTTTGCGGCCGTAAACGGCAAGCCGGGACTGAAAATCACCAAGGGCGCCGCTGGAGTTGCGGTAATCCCGGAAGGTAGTCCCTCCGTATTCAATACCCTCTTTGAGGACATCAAAAATGGCCTGGTATAGTTTTTCCGCTTCCCCTGCTTTTAAATCTGCAACCCGGCGGTTGGGATCGATACCGCTGCGGAAAAGACACTCGTCGGTGTAAATATTGCCCATCCCGGCGGCAAAGCCCTGGTCCAAAAGCAGGGCCTTAAGGCGGCTGCGCTCTTTTTTGGCCAGCAAATCCAGGAAATCTTCCCGGCACAAATCGTTTAAAATATCCGGGCCGATCTTTTTTAGAACCAGCTCCTGCAGTTCTTCCTCAGTTTCGGTCAGCCACAGCCTGCCAAAACGGCGCATGTCCGAATAATGAAGCGCCGAATCGTCAGTAAAAGGAAGCGAGAGGCGCAGGAAACGCTCTTCCCTGGCCTTTCCATCTTCTGCATAAAACAGGTTTCCGGTCATGCGCAGGTGGACCGTGAGGATGCCCCGGTCCAGGTAGATGAGCAGGTACTTGCCCCTGCGGCCAATAGTTTTAACCCTGCGGCCGGGCAGGGCGGCTGAAAATTCTTCCGGGCGGGGGTGCCCGATTGTAGAAGGCATGTGAAGCACGGGTCCGGCGAATTCTTTGTTCGTAAGCAGCGGTTCCAGCTCCCGGCGAATCACTTCTACTTCTGGCAGTTCTGGCATTCAATGCTCTCCTGGTTCAGGTGGTATTAACTTTGTTCAAAGAAAGGCCGGACCTGCCTGATTATATATATAGCCGGGTGCCGGCCAGATCATTAAAGCTGCTTTAATTCTTCCCAGCTGTATCCCCACTTCAGGTCTACCTGCAGGGGGACCGACAGGGAATAGGCCTGTTCCATTTCGCGCTGGACCATGGGGGCAAAAAAGTTCAATTCGCTTTCTTTAATTTCAAACAGCAATTCGTCGTGAATCTGCAGGAGCATGGCGGTGTTAAAACCGCCTTCTTTAATAATCCGGTCAATCTTTAACATGGCCAGCTTGATGATATCAGCAGCTGAGCCCTGGATGGGGGTATTTAAGGCCATCCGTTCGGCAAAGCTGCGCTGGTTATGGTTGGAAGAACGAATTTCGGGTAAATAGCGGCGACGGTTAAAAAGGGTGGTTACATACCCCTGTTCGCGGGCCTGTTCGATAATTTCTTCCATGTATTTTCTTACTCCCTGGTATCTTTCAAAGTAACTGTCGATGTAAGCCTTGGCTTCAGAACGGGGGATTTTTAAGTTCTGGGCCAGGCCGTAATCGCTCGATCCGTAAATAATTCCAAAATTGACCGCCTTGGCTTTTTCCCGCATCACAGGAGTTACTTCTTCAAGGGTGGTGTTGTTGACTTCTGCGGCGGTGCGCTGGTGGATATCCTGCCCGGTCTCAAAAGCTTCGATCAGGATCGGGTCCCGGGACAGGTGGGCCAGGATGCGCAGTTCGACCTGTGAATAGTCGGCAGCAAAAAGAATTTCATCCTCGCCGGATGGTATGAAGGCTTTCCTGATCCGCCTGCCTTCTTCCAGGCGGACGGGTATATTCTGCAGGTTGGGATCGCTGCTGCTCAGTCGCCCCGTAGCGGTAACGGTCTGGTTAAAGTTCGTGTAGAGCTTCCTCTCTTCTTCATCCACGAGGTCGATCAACCCGGAAAGGTAGGTCCCCTCCAGCTTGCTCAGCTGGCGGTAATGCAGGAGCAGGGCCGCTATTTCATGCTGGAAGGCCAGTTCTTCAAGGACCCTGGCATCGGTGGAACGACCGGTCTTGGTTTTGCGGATTTCAGGCAGCTGCAGCTTATCAAAAAGGATCCGGGAGAGCTGCTGGGGGGAGTTAATATTAAATTCTTCGCCGGCCAGGTTATATATTTTTTGCTCCAGTTCCTCCAGGCGGTTACATATCTCCGCCGAAAGATCGCGCAGGTATTTTGTATCGATAGCTATCCCCCGCCGTTCCATACGGCACAGCACTGCCGCCAGCGGCATTTCGATTTCCTTCAAAAGCGGCTCTAGTTCCTGTTCCTGCAATTCCTCCTGCAGGCTGCCATGGAGGCTGAACAGGGCTTCCGCCCGGGCAGCCAGTTCGGGGCCGCGGCGCTCAAAATCATAGTTATCTTTTTTGCCGCTATTTTCCGGGAAATCCAGGCCGAGGTAGTACTGAAGCAGGGTGGGCAGGTCATAGCCGCCCCGGGCCGGGTCAGAAAGGTAAGCTGCCAGTTCGGTGTCGAAAATACATTCAGGCGTTTTCAAGCCCCAACCCGCAAAGAGGTGATAGTACTGCTTGAGGTTATGGACAAAAATTTTAATATCCCGGTCTTTACAGGCAGCCAGGGTTTCCCAGATCTCTTGTTCCTGCCCTCCAAATGCAGCAGGTCCCAGGTAATAACTTTTTCCTTTTTCAACAGCCAGGGCTAAAGCCCGCACCGGCTGCTTCCAGTAAGGCCGCCCCGCCTCCCTCTCGAAAAGCAGAGCCAGGGTGCCGCCGGGTTCCAAGCCTTCCAGGATTTCTTTTAGGTATTCCAGGGTTTCAACTTGCTCCCCTGTAAAACCGGCTTCCTTTATGCCGCTTTCTTCCCCGTTATCAGAAACCATATTTTTTAGCCTGTTAACCAGGCTCTTAAATTCCAGTTCGCTAAACAGGGCCAGCAGGTTGTCATAGTCCGGTTCACGGTAACGGCATTCTTCCCAATCTATCTCAACAGGGACATCACGGCGCAGGGTAACCAGTTCCCGGCCGGTGTAAAGCTGGTCGCGGTAGTCCTGGAGGTTGGTGGCGGCTTTCTTTTTCAAATGGCCGATATTATCATAGATATTTTCCAGGGTTCCATACTCTTCGATCAGGCTGCGTGCGGTTTTTTCACCAATACCTGGCACCCCGGGAATGTTGTCAGAAGCATCACCTTTCAAAGCTTTGTAGTCGATAATTTGCTGCGGCTCAAGCCCGTACTCTTCTTTGAGACGTTCGCAATCGTAGCGCTCCATCCGGGTAATCCCTTTTTTGGTCAGCATCACGGTGATCTTTTCGCCGAGCATCTGGAGCAGGTCGCCGTCGCCGGAAACCACCGTAACTTCATGCCCCTTTGCTGTAACGTGGTCGGCCAATGTGCCGATCACGTCGTCGGCTTCAAAGTCTTCGATTTCATAAATGGGAATGCCCATCGTTTCCAGGATCTGGCGCGTGCGCAGGATTTGTTCGCCCAGTTCCGGCGGGGCCTTTTCCCTTTGCGCTTTATACGATTCATCTATGCGGGAACGGAAAGTAGGCGTGGGAGGATCAAAGGCTACGGCGATGTAACCGGGCTTTTCCTCTTCAATTAGCTTTAAAAGCATATTTGTAAAACCGTAAACCGCGTTGGTATGTTCACCGCGGCGGTTTTGAAGCAGGGGCAGGGCGTAAAAAGCCCTGTAAAGGAGGCTGTTACCATCTATGATTACAAATTTTTCTTGTGATGATGCACTCAACTAATCGCCTCCTTTTACCGGTATTTTAATCTTACAGTATCTTCTCAGCCGTGCTTTATCTTGTCCTGGTGAGGGCTCACCAAAGGTAATGGCAGCGACTCAGCTGCAGGCACCGGTTTGCGCCGGGGGTTTTAACCGGAAAAATCAATTTGACGGCTCAAATCGGCCATTTCAATGGCTGAGGCAGCGGCCTGCCAGCCTTTGTTGCCGGCCTTGCTGCCGGCCCGCTCGATAGCCTGCTCCAGGGTATCGGTAGTGATTACGCCAAATATGACCGGGGTGGCAGTCTCCAGGCCGACATTGGCAACGCCTTTGGTCACCTCGGAAGCAACGTAATCAAAATGCGGCGTGGAACCGCGGATAACCGCTCCCAGGCAGATCACGGCATCATAACGCTCGCTTTTGGCTGCTTTCAGGGCACCCAGGGGTATTTCAAACGAACCGGGGACCCAGATAATATCGATCTTATCCTCACCGGCTTCATGGCGCTTGAGGCAGTCCAGGGCACCGCTCAGAAGGTGACCGGAAATGAATTCGTTGAAACGGCTGACTATAATGGCAAATCGGTAGTCGCGGGCAATTAGTTTGCCTTCATATGTTTTCAAGTTATTCCCTCCCAGGGTTTGATTGTTTACAGATCCCCGGTCATGTTCAGGATGTGACCGAGTTTAGTTTTCTTGGTATTCAGGTAACTGCAGTTATACTGGCACGGTTCGATTTCTAAAGGTACTCTTTCGACAATATTGAGCCCATAACCTTCAAGTCCCTTGATTTTGCGCGGGTTGTTGGTTAGAAGTAAGATATTCTTAAGGCCCAGATCGACCAGGATCTGCGCCCCGATTCCGTAATCGCGGAGATCGGCGCCGAAGCCCAGCTCTTCATTAGCTTCCACAGTATCCTTGCCCCTGTCCTGCAGTTCATAAGCGCGGATCTTGTTGATCAGGCCGATGCCCCGGCCTTCCTGGCGCATATAAACCAGGACACCTTTTTCTTTTTCGGCTATTTTTTTCATGGCCTGGCCGAGCTGGTTGCCGCAATCACAGCGCAAAGAGGAAAAAACATCACCGGTTAAGCATTCCGAGTGCACCCTGACCAGGGTTGGTTCTTCGGGATCAATGTCACCCTTGACCAGCGCCACATGGGCGAGGTGATCTATATTGTTATCATAGGTGAACAGCTTAAAGTTACCGTAGATCGTGGGCAGTTCAGCTGCGGCAGCGCGCCAGACCAGCTTTTCTTTCTTGATCCGGTAGTTAATTAAATCGGCAATACTGATCAGTTTCAGGCCGTGTTCTTTGCAAAACTCACTTAACTGGGGCAGGCGGGCCATACTGCCATCTTCATTGATAATCTCACAGATCACTCCCGCCGGACCCAGGCCGGCCAGAACAGACAAGTCAACTGCCGCCTCGGTGTGGCCGGCACGGCGCAGCACACCACCGTCTTTAGCTTCCAGGGGAAAAACATGGCCGGGGCGTTTCAAGTCCGCCGGGCTGGTTTCCGGGTCGATCAAGGCCCTGATGGTTTGAGCCCGCTCGAAGGCGGAGATCCCGGTAGTGCAGGATTCGGCATCAACGGAAACGGTAAAAGCCGTGCAGTGTGGATCGGTGTTCCGGGTGACCATTTGCGGAAGATCCAGTTCTCTAACCCGCTCCGATGTGAGTGGGGCACACACCAGCCCCCTGGCGTAGCGGATCATGAAATTAACTGCCTCGGGGGTAACTTTTGAAGCAGCCATGACCAGGTCGCCTTCATTTTCCCGGTCTTCGTCATCGACTACTACAACCATTTTCCCCTGCTGCAAATCTTCAATTGCTTCTTCAATCGTGTTAAAAGTCATGCTGATTCACTCCTGTCTTTATCTATAAATACCCTTTTTCAGCGAGGAAAGAGAGGGTAATTGAATCCTTTTGATTGTCTGCCTCCTGCAGGCGGGGCGCAAGCATTTTTTCTACATATTTGCCGATCATATCTACCTCGAGGTTGACGGGAGAGCCCAACTCCTTTTGGCCCAGGGTAGTTTCGGCTGCGGTATGCGGAATCAGGCCTACTGAAAAATTGTTTTGATCGACTTCTATAACGGTAAGGCTGACCCCATCGAGGGCCACCGACCCCTTGCTGATTATGTAGCGCTCCAGTTTTTCAGGCAAATCAAAGGTTAAAATGTAAGATCCGCCCTCCTGGCGGCGGCCGGTTAGCTTCACCATGGCATCGATATGCCCGCTGACCAGGTGGCCACCCAGGCGATCGCCAAGGGCCAGGGCCCGTTCCAGGTTTACTTCCCGGCCGGCGGCCAATGTGGACAGGTTTGTTCTTTGCAGGGTCTCCGGCATAGCCCAGGCTGTAAAGTTGTCTTTGCCCGCAGCAGTAACGGTCAGGCAGGGCCCGTTTACGGCAATACTGTCACCTGTTTTTAAATCAGGCAGGACTTTTTCAGCGCCGATTGTCAGCCATGCTCCCTCACCGGTAGCGCTGATCCGCCTGATAAAACCTTTTTCTTCAATCAAACCTGTAAACAAAAGCGTCACTCCATTAAATATAAGGTAGGCTGGATATTCGCAGTCTGAGCAAACACAAGTTGGAGTAAGCTATTAATGCCAGGCGTCAATTAGCCTGGCCCTGCGATACGGTTTCAGCCTGCTTGTGCGCCGGAACGGGATAGCCGATTAACAGCATATCCTGGTCAAATTGTTTCATTTCAATGTCTTCTACCGCCCAGGCTTTTTTCAATGATTCTATCCCGGCTCCGGCGAAAGCGGTGGGGCTTTTTGCTCCGCCGATGAGCAGGGGGGCGATAAAGACAAACAATTTGTCGACCAGCGACTGCTCCAGCAAGCTGTAGTTGAGGGTCCCTCCTCCTTCTACCAGCACGGTAGTCAACTCGCGTTCGGCCAACTGTTTCATTAAATATGTCACATCGACTCGTCCGTGCAGCGACGGCAGAGTGAGAATTTCCACTCCCCTGTCTTCCAGGGCCCGGCACTTGTCCGGCGGGGCCTGGTTAGTCACGGCCAAAATTGTTCGAGCAGAAGAAGAAGTCTCAACCACCCTGGCATCAAGAGGCAAACGGGCGCTACTGTCAACAATGACCCGGACGGGATCCTTGCCTTCACTTCCCTCGACCCTGGTAGTCAGGCGGGGATTATCTTTTAAAACAGTTTCAATGCCAACCAGGATCACATCGCTCTGATCCCGCAGGCGGTGAACAAACTGGCGTGATTTTTCGCCTGTTATCCAGTGCGACTCACCGGTCATGGTTCCGATTTTACCATCAAGGCTCATGGCTACTTTGATCCCCACAAAAGGCAGGCCCGTGGTAATGTACTTTATGAATACTTCGTTCAACCGCCTGGCTTTATCTTCCAGGACTCCTTCTTTGACCTTAACCCCGGCTTCCCGCAGCTGGGCAAAGCCGCGCCCGGAAACAAGCGGGTTGGGATCTTGTATTGCAGCCACCACCCTGCTGATACCGGCCTTGATGATCGCTTCCGTGCAGGGGCCGGTGCGTCCGTAATGTGAACAGGGCTCTATGTTCACATAAAGGGTGGCTCCTTTCGCTTTTTCTCCGGCTTTCTTGAGGGCAATTATTTCGGCGTGGGCAGATCCGGCAGCCTGGTGATAACCAGTTCCTACAACTTCCGTATCCTGGACCACAACCGCACCAACCAGAGGGTTGGGGCTGGTCCTCCCGCGGCCCTGGCGGGCCAGGTCAAGGGCCATCCACATAAATCGATCGTCGGCATCCAACTAAGCTCACCTCGCGAATAGTAATAAATAAAACCCCGAGCATATTTCAGCTTCAGGGTCTTTTCGGCAAACCAGGTTCCTGTTGTGCCGTTTCTTCTCCCTTCCAGACTATACTGTCGGCCCCGGATTTTCACCGGGTCAGCCTTTAAGGCTCGCGGGCTTAGCTTCCCTGTGAGGGGAGGCATCACCGCCGGTTCGGAATTGAAGGAGCATGCTCCTTCTCACCAGACCCTGAAGATAACGGTATCTGAATTATAACACATCTAGAATTTTTTTCAAGCAACCGGAAACGCAGCCCTAAAGGCCTGTTTTACGGCCGTAAGAGCTCACATCCTTGATCAGGGACATCCCGTTTTCCGCCTTGAACACGGCTGAGCCGGCCACCAGGACCGTAGCCCCGGCCTCTGCTATTTCCCGGGCATTACTCCTGTTGATCCCGCCGTCCACTTCCAGTTCCGCAGTAAGCCCCCGCACTTCGATTTCCCGGGCTACGGCTTTGATCTTGGGCAGCACGGCAGGGATAAACTCCTGTCCCCCGGCGCCCGGATTGACGCTCATGACCAGGACCAGGTCGAGCAGGGGCCAGACATATTCAAGCACATCGGGAGAGGTGGCCGGATTTAAAGCCACACCTGCTTTAATGCCCCGCTCTTTGATTTTTCGCAGGGCCCGGTCAAGGTGGGCTGTTGCTTCAGCCTGCACGGTCAAAAGGTTTACTCCCGCTTCCACAAAGGGTCCGATATGGCGCTCCGGATCACATACCATCAGGTGAGCATCCATAAACAAGCCGGTATGGGGCCGCAGCGCTTTAACCACCGGGGGCCCGATCGTTATAGAAGGCACGAAATTACCGTCCATGATATCGAGGTGGACCCATTTGGCGCCGTTGTCTTCAATGCGCTTCACTTCATCCCGGAGCCGGCTAAAATCAGCAGATAAAAGCGATGGGGCCATTTTTACAGCCATATCTTAAAATCCTCCTGTGTTTATGTTCACTGGCTCAGTTCCTGCATAAAAAACTTGTAATGCTCAAAGCGCATCGGGTTTATCGTTCGTCCCAACTCTTCGGGAAGAGCACAATTCGGTTCATTCAGGTGCTGGCAATCACGAAAACCGCAGCGGCCGCGGATTGCTTCCAGTTCGGGAAAACAACCTGCCAGCTGTTCCGGCTCCAGGCTTTTTAAATCCAGGCGGGTAAAACCGGGTGTATCGACAACCGTACCCCCGTTATCTAAAGTAAGGAGCGTGACCTGGCGTGTAGTATGCCTGCCCCGGTCAATTTTTTCGCTTACTGAAGCAGTTTGCAGAGAAAGACCGGGTTGAATAAAATTCAACAGCGTTGACTTGCCCACTCCGGAGGGACCGGCCAGGGCTGAACAACATCCGGCCAGGCGTTTTTCTAAATCATCAATGCCGTTGCCACTAAGCGCACTGGTGTAAATAATCGGGTAGGGGAAGGGATCGGTAAGATTGTTGAGCCGGCCTATTTCTGCAGGGGAGATTAAATCGGTCTTGTTAAGGCAAACCAGCACCGGCAGATCTTCTTTTTCGGCCAGCACTGCCACCCTGCTGATCATTTGCCAGTCGCAGTCTGGTCTCTTTAAAGACATAACTACCACAACCTGGTCTACATTGGCTACGGGAGGGCGGGGTAAAAAATTGGCACGGGGAAGAACCTTTTCCACAACACCTTCGCCACTCTCGTCTCCTGAGGGTTCCTTGAGGGGCTCAAACATTACCTCGTCGCCGGCAATAAGGGCCTGTTTGCCTTTTTTTAAAGACCCCCTGGCCCGGCACAGGTATTCGCTGCCCGCCCGATCACGGACAGAGAAAAAGCCTCCCACCGCTTTGATTACTTTTCCCTGCTGCAAACATAACCTCCCTATTCACCGACAACCAGGTCGACAGATTGCCCGGGTATCACTTCTTCACCCGGTTCCGGCCTTTGTTCAACTACATGACCTGAAGCTCCGACTGTAAATTTGTAGCGAATGCGAGGCTTGAGATCGTTTCCCTCGAGATAATCCACAGCTCCTTGCTCGGAGTAGCCAACCAGGTCGGCCAGTTCGAAGGGACCACGGCCCTCGCTGACATAAACCACCACTTCTTCACCGCGGGAAGCCGGGAAGGATTCCCCGGGAACCTGGCGGAAAATCTTGCCTTTTTCAACCTCTTCGTTGTATTCCCTGACCACGCTCATGGTCAAATCAAGATCCTGCAGGATGATTTCTGCTTCCATCTGCGTCCTGTCGGTCAAATCGGGAATGATGACATACTCAGGCCCCTGGCTGACGTAAAGATCGATTTCCCTGTTTTCCCGGACCATCCTGCCTTCCGGGGGATCGGTTTTTACCACGTTACCCACCGCAATTTCATCATCGTAAGTATAGGTAACATCAGTATTGGGAGCAAGCCCTTCTTCTCTAAGCACCCGGGCTGCATCGCTCTGGCTCATGCCGCTAACATCTGGAACGGCCACTTCGGGCGGGGTCAGGTAATTGTTCACCATGTAGAAACCGCCTCCGAACAACCCGCCCACAAACACCAGGAACAGGAGGGCTGTCAGGATGGTCTTCCACCTCCTGGCCAGGAACGAGTTGCTCCTGTCGGGCGCGCTATTATCTACCGGACGGAGGATTTCGTCATCATCGTCAAAGTCATCGTAACTGCCGTGGTTTGCGTTCCTGGCGGGGGCGACCCTGGGCACTCCCTTTTCTTCTGCATAAAAGAGATCTTCTAAAAACTCTCCGGCACTGCCGTAGCGATCGGCCATATCCTTTTCGACCGCCTTGAGTATAATCTGTTCAAGGGTCTCGGGAATATCGGGCACCACCTGGCGGGGTGGGACAATTTGTTCTTGAATATGCTTCATGGCCACCGCTACCGGGTTTTCGCCGCTAAAGGGCACTTTTCCGGTAACCATTTCGTAAAGGACGATGCCCAGGGAGTACAGGTCCGATTGCTTGCAGGCTATCTCGCCGCGAGCCTGTTCCGGCGAAATATACTGCACCGAACCGATGATTTCATCTCCCACTGTAACGGTAACTCCATCTCCGGCAATGGCAATCCCGAAGTCGGTAACTTTTATCTTGCCACTGCGGGAGAAGAGAATGTTCTGCGGCTTTATATCGCGGTGGACCATACCGGCGCCGTGGGCCTGATCAAGCGCTTCGGCAATTTGCCTGGTAATTTGAACGGCCTCAAAGACCGGTAAACGGCCTTTCTGCCTGATATAGTCTTTCAGGTTATTGCCTTCTACGTACTCCATAACCATAAAGTGGATGCCGTCTTGTTCGCCGACATCATAAATATTTACTATGTGAGGGTGGGATAGCGCGGCTGCAGCCTGGGCCTCCCGTTCAAAACGGCGGATAAAGGCAGCATCACCGGTCATTTGATCCTTGAGCACTTTAACCGCTACGGTCCGTTTTAAAACCAGGTCACGGCCCCTGTAAACCCGGGCCATACCTCCCTCGGCCACTTTCTCAATTAATTCATATCGTTCAGCCAGAATTTTACCTACCATTAATCGTGCTGACCCCCAATACCGGTGGCAATAACCACGGTAATGTTATCATGCCCGCCTCTTTCGTTGGCCAGGTCAATGAGCGTTTCGGCCACTTTTTGCGGGTCTTTTTGTTCCAGGCAGGTATCCTTAATTTCGCCATCATCTACCTGGTTTGTCAGGCCATCGGTACAGAAAAGCAGTACCGATCCCGGTTCTACCTCTTTTTCATATAGATCCACCTCCAGGTGGCTGTCAATACCAACCGCCCTGGTGAGGATGTGGCGCTGAGGATGATTTTTTGCTTCCTCCGGATTGATTTGTCCTTTTTCAAGCAGCTCTTCAAGCAGGGAATGATCCCTGGTTAAGAGTTCTATGTCATCATTGTGGATGCGGTAAGCCCTGCTATCGCCAACATGGGCAATAATCAAGCTGCTGCCACGAAGCAATCCGGCGGTCAGGGTGGTTCCCATTCCCCTCTTGGAGGAATTCTTAACCGCTTCTGTAATAATAGCCTGGTTGGCGTCGAGGATCAATTTTTTGAGTGCCCGGCGGACCTGCTCGTCGGAGAGGGAGGAATCCTCGTTTAGCTTATGCCAAAAATCCCTGGCAGCATCCACAGCCATGGCGCTGGCGACATTACCGGCCTGGTGGCCGCCCATTCCATCGGCAACGACCAGGAGAGCTGAATCTTCACCAGTTTCAGCAAAACAACTGTCTTCGTTGCGAGGCCTTTCCATGCCCTGGTTGGTCAGGCTAAAAACCTGCAAAATAATAATCCTCCCCGCGGCACTTTACAAGCTTTATATCATGTTCAGTATAGCAAATAGACAGACCGGAGGCAAGACAGACAGAAAGTCCGGTTAGCCTGACGGCTGCTCAGTTAGTGCCAATCATGGTGAACTGCTCAGCTGTGCTGAACAGCAGTAGCTAATCAAGATCGTTTGATCCATAAGGCGATAAAAAATCCGTCCAGGCTGTGAAGATGCGGGTATATAAAAACAGGGCCCTCCCCGAATGACTGTTCCTGCTTATCCTGCAGGGACCGGGGCATTAAAGGCCTGATCGGCTGCAACTCGAAACCGTTACAGGTTTTGTTGAAAGCTTCAACCACGTGGCTGGTTTCTTCGGGCTCGGTGCTGCAGACGGAATAAAGCAGTTTTCCCCCGGGTGCCAGGATCCGGGAAGCTGCCTGTAAAAGAGCAAGCTGCAGTTCGTGGAAGCCGGCCAGTTCCGCTTCTTTTCGGCGCCATTTGATCTCAGGCAACCTCCTGATCACACCCAACCCCGAACACGGCGCATCGACCAGTACAGCTTCAGGGGCCGGCAGCCCGCGGTTTTCTATATCACGGCCGTCGGCAAATACAGGTGTGATGCTCTGCAATCCCAGGCGGCGGGCCGCCTTTTCGACCAGATTGAGGCGGTTCTGGTGCATTTCTACAGCATAGACCCGGCCCTGATCTTCGATCATTTCGGCCAGGTGAGTGGTTTTACCTCCCGGAGCGCTGCAGAGATCAACAGCAGTGTCACCAGGTTGTATACCGGTAAGCGGCGCCACCAGGGCTGAGCTTTCACCCTGGATGGTAAAATAGCCTTTCCTGAAGGCCCCGGTTGACGCCGGGGAAAAAGGGCCTGAAACCTGCAGGATACCGGGCACATCAGGGCTTTTAATGGCGGAAAAACCTTCTTCTTTCAGAATTTCAGCCAGCTCATCGGCAGTAGTCCGCAACCGGTTGGGGCGGACTGTGGGGAGCGGTATTTCATTATTGGCCCGGCACCATTTTTCAGCGCCTTCAGCCCCAAAACGCTCAAGGGCCCTTTTTACCAGCCATTGGGGGTGGCTGTGTGCCAGGGAGATGTGTTCCAGCAGGCTGCGGGATGGGTCGGGCCAGGGCAGGTGGCCAGATTCCCGCACCAGGCGCCTCAAAACAGCATTAACCAGCCCGGCCACACCCTGGTGGCCAAATTGGCGGGCCAGGTTCACAGACTGGTCCACCAGGGCATAATCCGGGATTTTTTCCATGTAGAGAACCTGGTAAGCTGCCAGGCGCAGGAGGTTACGTATCCAGGGGGTCATTTTATCTACAGGGTGGCGGGAAAACAGGTTTAAGGCCCAGTCCAGGGTATTTAGCCTTTGTATTGTCCCCTTGGTCATGCGGACGGCCAGGGCCCTCTCCCGGGGTGGCAGGGGCTTGAGAAGGGGCGGAAAAGCCAGGTTCAAATAGGCGTCGTCCTGTTCAACCCTGACCAGGGCTCTCAGGGCGGCTTCCCGCGCTTTAACAGCCGGTGCTTTTCGTCCAGCCAAAATTTCTACTCCCCACTTAAACGGTGGCCCGGTTCAATGCGGTAACCGCAGCAAAATGAACCGGCATCCATCGCCCTTTTTCCGGCGGGCTGCACTTCGATCAATTTCAAGGCCCCGCCGTGGCCGGTAGCAACAACCAGCGCGTTCTCATGAGCCTCTATAACAGTGCCCGGCTCCTCTTTCCTGGTCCCGCCTGCTTTTTCTCCGGGCCATTCCGCCAGCCAAACTTTGATCCTTTTTCCCTCACAAACGGTATAAGCTCCGGGCCAGGGGTTGAGCCCGCGGATACGGTTGTACAGTTCTACGGGCCCGAGGTTCCAATCGAGGCATTCTTCACCGGGTTGCAGGGGCGGTGCATATGTAGCCTGATCGTGATCCTGGGGGACAGGCTCCAGCGTCCCGTCTGCCAAACCATCCAGGGCCCGCACCAGGAGCCCGGCCCCTTTTTCGGCCAGGCGGTCGTGTAATGTGCCGGCGGTATCAGAAAGGGAGACCGGTTCTTTTTCACGCATTACAATATCTCCGGCGTCCAGTTCTTGAGTCATCTTGATCACGCTAACCCCGCTGCAGGTGGCTCCTTCCATCACAGCGCGGTGGATCGGGGCGGCGCCGCGGTAAGCGGGCAGGTAAGAAGCATGGAGGTTGATACAGCCCAAAGAGGGCAAGTCGAGTATTTCCCGGGGCAGGAGACCTCCAAACGCAACGGTCACGATCACATCCGGGTTTTTTTCTTTCAGCCAGGCTTGAAAACTGCGATCGTCCACCCTGCCGGGCTGGGCCAGTTCCACCTCATACCGGCGGGCCCATTCCGCCACCGGGGCGAGCTGTAGCCTGCGGCCGCGTCCCCTGGGCTTGTCAGGGCGGGTCACCACGCCATCCAGCAGGTGGCGGGATCGGTGAACAGCTTCCAGCGATGGAATAGCAAAACCAGGGGTGCCCATAAAGATCAGTTTAAGTGATTTCAACTAGAGTCTTCCTCGCTTTTCAGTTCTTCGGGATCGAGCATGCGGACCGCTTTATCGGTAAATAGAATTCCATCCAGGTGATCCATTTCATGCAGTAAAATCCGGGCCGGGAGGCCCTCCAGTTTCAGGCGGACTTTCTCTCCCTTGCGGTTAAGGGCGCTGACGATGATTCTCTGGTAACGGGGAACCTGGCCGTACTGGCCGGGAACGCTGAGGCAGCCCTCAACACCGGTCTCTTCTCCTTCTGCTTCTTCACAGCTTGGATTGATCAGTTCATAAATTTTCCCGTCTTCCTGGCAGTCGGAAGCCACCAGGATCCGCTTCGGTACTCCGACCTGGTTGGCAGCCAGCCCGACTCCTTCCGCCTCGCGCATGGTGTCGATCATATCATCTATGAGTCGGCAAACGGCGCTGTTTATATTTTTTACCTCCTGGGCCCTGGTGCGCAGGACCGGATGGTTGTCGTTCAATATTTTTCTTAAAGCCATGTTTTTCCCTCCCCTGAATCAAGATAATTATAGCACTACCTGGGGGTTGAAATCTACCGCCAGGCGTATAGAATCCGGGGTTTTGCGCCGGTGATATTCGCGAATCACTTTTTTCAATGCCGGGGCCAGGCGGGGCAAATTTCTTCCTTTCAGTATAGTGTGGACCCGGTACTGCTCCTTGATCCGGTATAAAGAAGCCGGAGCAGGCCCAAGGATTTCTGCCTCACCGGCCACCGCTTCGAGACGATCGGTCAGCCAGACAGCAGCATCGAAAACGGCTTTTTCATCCGGCCCGCTGAAAAGGAAACGGAGCAGGTTGGAATAAGGCGGATAGGCCAGCTGGCGCCGGTTTTCCAGTTCAGCTTCAAAAAAGGAGAGGTAATCATGATCGGCAGCCGTCACAATGCTGTGGTGGCGGGGGTGGTAGGTCTGGACTATGACCTTGCCTCCCCGGGGACCGCGGGCGGTACGGCCGGCTACCTGGGTCAACAGCTGAAAGGTGCGCTCAGGCGCCCTGAAATCGGGTAAATTGAGGGTGGTGTCGGCAGCAACCACCCCGACCAGGGTCACATCGGGAAAGTCGAACCCTTTGGCTATCATCTGGGTGCCGATCAGGATATTGGCTTTTCGTTCCCGGAACTGGCGGTAGTAGAGGCTGTGGGCATGGCGGCCGGCAGTAGTGTCCCGGTCCATGCGGATCAGTGATGCTGCGGGGTAGAGTTTTTTCACTTCTTCTTCCACGCGCTGGGTTCCGGCGCTGAAATAACGGATCTTAGTGCCCCGGCAGCCGGGGCAGGTTTCGGGGACTGCTGTTTCATGGGCACAGTAGTGGCAGCACATGATCTGCCGGTCCATGTGCAGGGTCATGGATACATCGCAGGAGGGACAGCGGACCACGTGCCCGCATTCCCGGCAGAGGACAAAACCGGCAAACCCGCGGCGATTGATGAAAAGGAGGGCCTGTTCATCGCGCTCGATTACTCCGTTCAATTCTTCGAGCAGCTGGCGGCTGAAAATAAAACGGTGTCCCGCCTTGAGCTCTTCCCGCATGTCAACTACGTTCACAGGAGGAAGCTGGATCGGGGTAACCCGTTCTTTCATTTTTAAGAGCACTGCATTGCCTGCAGTGGCTTCATAGTAGCTTTCCAGGGAAGGAGTGGCGCTGCCAAGCAGGAGCACAGCCCGGTTGTGGCGGGCGCGCCACCAGGCAACATCACGGGCATGGTAACGGGGCGCTTCTTCCTGCTTGTAGGTGGTTTCATGCTCCTCATCAACAATAATCAGGCCAATCCGCTCAAGGGGGGCAAAAATAGCCGAGCGGGCTCCCAGGACCACCCTCGCCCTGCCGTTCAAAATCATCTGCCACTGGCGGTTTTTTTCAGCTACACTCAGCCTGCTGTGCAAAACAGCGACCCGGCCGGGAAAGCGTCCTTCGAAATGCTCAATCATCTGCGGAGTAAGCGATATTTCCGGGACCAGGATCATGGCGGTACGACCCTGTTTTAGGCAGTAAGCTATACCCTGCAGGTATATTTCTGTTTTCCCGCTGGCTGTAATACCGTGCAGGAGCATTTTTTCAGGCCGTTCATCGTCCAGGGCGGTTTTGATGCGATCAAAACAGGCCGCCTGTTCTTCCCGCAGCAGGTGGGGTTTAGTTAAAGGGGCCTCATCTTCATCTTCGCCGCCATGAGAAGGAGGGTCGGTTACAGCGCTGACAGTGCGGACCAGACCCTTTTTCTCCAGGCTGCGAATAGCCTGGCTGTTTGCTCCTAACCGGATCAGTTCAGGACGGGGCAGAGGGCCCTTCTGCTTGAGAAGATCGAGGGTTTTTTCCTGGGCCGGGGCCCGTTTTAATTCGGCACCGGCAGCCTGCTCTGTCGGTTCCACCACTTTGATTTCACCGGGCCTTCTGCCTTTGCGAAAGGAGGCCGGGATCATGGCATGAAGAGCATCAATCAGGCGGCAATAAAACCGCAGTGACAGCCAGTGGCTTAGCGCCAACTGCTCGGGAGTTAATAGCGGTTCCGGGTCAATTATTGCGATGATATCCTTAAGCGATTCGACGGAAGTCTCGCGGAGCAGGCGCAGGACATAACCCTGGCAGCGGCGGTTGCCAAACGGCACTTCCACCCGCGTGCCGGGCCTAATTTTCTCCTGCAATTCCCCAGGGATACTATAGTGAAAAGGCCGATCAACAGCATTGCTGACCAGGTCGATTATTACTTCTGCATATCGAGGCATCTATTTACCCCTGTCAGTTATTTTGATATTATTAAGCAAGGCTTGAAGAAAGAGGTTTTGCCAGTGTTGCGTTTATTTTTTCCGGTTAAACAGGTAATTAAAGAGAACCGCAGCTGGTT
>CAYWIY010000004.1:18937-24823 GCA_964458455.1 uncultured Syntrophomonadaceae bacterium
GCCCTGCTTTCCTTCTCCGGACAGGAAGGTATGTCCGTGCTGGCAATGATTGTTTTCGGTTTGCTCCCCCACGGGATTTTCGAGTTGTTTGCCTTCTTCCTGTGCGGGGCTATCGGGCTCAAGTTCGGCTACCATTGTATCGCTTCACCCCTGCCCGATAAAACCAGGGGCCAAAGTTTCCGTTTTATCTGGAAAGAAGCAATTTCAATTTTGCCGCTGGTAGTAATTCTCCTGGTCGCCGCTGCAGTAATCGAAGTTTTAATTACACCACAGCTGATAGAATTAATACTATAGCATCCTGGCAATACGGTCGAGGATATGGTGGGCCAGCTCCTCTTTATCCATCAGGGGCAGGTTTTCTGCTTCTCCGTTGCGATCGATTATCGAAACCCTGTTGGTTGGAACAGCAAACCCGGCTCCCGCCTCTTTTAAGTTGTTGACAATGATCAAATCAAGGTTTTTGTGATCCATTTTTTGCCGGGCATTATCAAATATATCTTCAGTTTCGGCGGCAAAACCAACTAAGATCCGGTCTCCCTTCTCCTTACCCAGTTCGAACAGGATATCCCGGTTCCTGGCCAGCTCAATTGTCGATATTTCACTGTTTTTTTTGACTTTCTGTTCTGAGACATCCGAAGGCCGGTAATCGGAAACCGCCGCTGCCTTAATCACCAGGCGGCATTCCTTGTAGTGATCGAATACAGCATCAAACATTTCCTCGGTGGTAGTAACGTCGATTTTATTCACTCCCGCGGGAGCCTGGAGGTGAGTCTGGCCGCTGATCAGGGTTACATCGGCTCCCCTTTCCTGCAGGGCCCGGGCCAGGGCATAACCCATCAACCCGGTAGAAGGATTGCTTAAAAACCGGACCGGATCGAGCGGTTCCCTGGTCGGCCCGGCGCTGACCAGGGTTTTTAAACCGGTAAAATCCTTAGGTCTTAGCACCGCCCTGGTGAAAGCATAGATGTCGAGGGGATCAGGCATGCGTCCCCTTCCATATGCACCACAGGCCAGTTCACCGGCTTCTGGATCCATCACCTGGCAGCCGTGTCCGGCAAGTTTCTTGATATTATCCTGCACAACCCGGTTTTCATACATGTCAACGTTCATGGATGGAACAATTACTACAGGGCAACGTGCGGCAAGGTAGAGGGTAGTCAGCAGGTTGTCGGCAAGGCCTGAAGCCATTTTTGCCATGGTATTGGCGGTAGCAGGGGCTACGACCACAATATCGGTCCCTTCCAGGAGATCGATATGCTTGATCTTTTCTCCTGAACGATCGGCATACATATTTACATAGACAGGGTTGCCCGTCAGGGCCTGGAAGGTCAAAGGTGTTATAAATTCAGTGGCTGCCGGGGTCATGATCACATGCACTTCCGCACCGCCGCGCATAAATAACCTGGCCAACTCGGCAGCCTTATAGGCGGCAATGCCGCCTGTTACTCCCAAAACTACCTTTCTCAACTGTAACACCCCTATTTTATACCGTCACGCTTACGCTCATATTCTATGTTTCCCGCTTCTATTTCCCGCAAGGCGGCAGCAACATCCTTGCTGTGTGTTTCATCGATTGTCAGCTTGCTGCCGTTGCGCAGCTGACGGCCCCTTTTTGCCGCCGCAATTACCAGGGTGTATTTGCTGTCTACTTTCTTCAACAAATCATCAATTGAAGGATAAATCATTTAGTTTCACCTCCCCAGCCCGGTGGACAGGCCCCGCGGCTGACTCTGCTTTTTTCGGCATCGATAATGGAGTCGATCAAACAGGCCGCTTTTTCTACTGTATCATTTATTACCAGGTAATCATAGAGGTTATAGGCCTCCATTTCCCGGCGGGCCGTTTCCAGCCGCCGGCTGATCCGGTCCGCATCTTCGGTGCCTCGCCCGATTATTCTTTCCTCCAGGGCTTGCAGCGAGGGCGGGGCCAAAAAGATGGACACGGCTTCGGGAACTTTTTCCCTGACCTGTTCGGCCCCTTGAATGTCAATTTCTAAAATCAAATCCTGGCCGGAGGACAGCATATCCCTGACCGCATCGCGGCGGGTTCCGTAATAGTGATCATGCACTACGGCCCATTCCAGGAAAGAACCTTCTCTTATCATTTCTATAAACCGGGGCAGTGTGGTGAAAAAGTATTCTTTTCCTTCCTCTTCGCCGGGCCGAGGAGGGCGGGTAGTGGTTGAAATGGACAACTTCAAAGCTTCCCTGATTTCCAGCAAATACCGGCACACCGTCCCCTTGCCAACACCAGAAGGCCCGGATATTATTAAAAGAATACCTTCAACCATTAACTGCCTCCTGTGTTTTAGTCTGTATCTTCGTTTTCAACCTGGGTATCTTTGGCCTGCAGGCGATGTTTGACGGTTTCCGGTTGGACCGCCGACAAAATAATATGGCCGCTGTCAGCTATAATTACAGCCCTGGTGCGGCGTCCGTAAGTGGCGTCAACCAACATGCCCCGTTCGCGTGATTCGCTGATGACCCTTTTAACCGGAGCCGATTCGGGGCTGATTATAGCAATAATGCGGCTGGCAGAAACAATGTTGCCAAATCCAATATTAATCAGCTTAATAGCCATGGGTAAAACCCCTTTCCCTTTATTCTAGGTTTTGAATTTGTTCACGGATTTTTTCCAGCTCCGCCTTAAGTTCAACAACCAGGTTTGTTAGCTGGTAATCATTAGCCTTGGATCCTATAGTGTTAACTTCCCGGAACATTTCCTGGGCTATAAAATCCAGTTTGCGACCGGCTGGAGCAGTGCCGGTCAGGTTTTCCCGGAAAGCTGTAATATGGCTCCTCAGCCGGACCAGTTCCTCATCTACCCCCATCCTTTCAACAAGCATCGCACATTCCATAATTAGCCTGTTTTCTTCAAAGTGGCCGGCTAAAAGTTCCTGGAATTTTTGTTCGGTCCTTTGCCGGTGTTCTTCTTTAGCTTCTTCTGCCCTTTTGGAAGCTTCCTCTACCATTTTTTCCAGGCGTTCGCACCTCTCAAGCAGGTCCCGCCCCAGGTTTTCACCTTCCACGCGGCGCTGCTCGAGGAGTTGTTCGAGAGCCTCATCCAAAGCTTCGCTTATTGCCGGCCAAACCTCTTCTTCGGTAACAGAGATACCGCCTGTTTTAAACAGTTCGGGCATCTGCAGCAGGTGCTCCAGCTTTACCTGATCGGAAAGTTCCAGGTTCCTGCAGAGATCTTGCAGGGACCGGTGGTAATCTTCGGCCAGGTCGTAGTTCATTTTTACCTGGCGCACCCCTGCCGGGACTTCATCCAGGCCCAGGGTCAGTTCCACCCTCCCCCTTTTGATCGCTTCCTGCAATTTACGGCGTATACGATCTTCAAGAGAATACAGCTCTCGCGGCAGGCGCAGAGAAAAATCGGCATAGCGATGATTCACTGAACGCATCTCGGCTGAAAAGGTGAAACCATTTTTCGTACTGCTGCCTCGACCGTAACCGGTCATACTGTTGATCATTGATATCGTCCCTTAAGAGCATTTAAACCAGCCTGCATAGCAAATAATTGCGCAAAGTCAGGCATATTCATCTAATTAATCCGTTTTAGGGCTCAAACTCCAGTATTTCTGGAATTATCTTAACATCAATTCAAGGCAATCTCAAGGAGTAATTGAGTATTTGTCAGTGATATGGTCGTATTTAAAGTCTGTACTGCCATATCTGGGAGCAAAATTTGCCATAGCCACTTTTAAGAATTATACTATACGGCGGGAGTGTGAATAAAATGGCTTTTGATGCCCTGATTATGAAAGCACTTACAGATGAACTGCGTGAAAACCTAACCGGAGCTACAGTGCAGCGTATTTACGAACCGGCAGCGGGAGACATAATTATACACCTTTATTCCAGGGGCAGCCAGCCCGGCCTGCTGTTTTCTGTTGATCCCAGGTACGCCCGGGTCCATTTGACCTACCGGCGCCAGCAAAGCAGGGACAAACCCACGCCTTTCTGCATGTTGCTGCGTAAATACCTGACGGGGGGACGGGCTGCTTTTTTTGTCAACCCTCCCCTGGAAAGGATTCTCGAAATATACTTTGACCCGCCGGAAGGAATGCCTGCAGTAAAACTGGTTGCAGAAATAATGGGCCGCCGCAGCAACTTGATCCTTGTCGATGACGAAAATAACATTCTGGGGGCAGCCAGGACCGTATCCTGGGACAGGAACCCCAGGCGGGCTATTGTTCCCGGTGAAACTTACCGGCCTGTGCCACCCCAGGATAAATTGCATCCACTGGAAATGAGCGAAGAAGAATTTAAAGCGGGGATGAAACCCGGGCTAGAAGCCGGGAAAAAACCGGAAAACGCTCTTCTCGAAACAGTAGGCGGAATTAGCCCCCTGGTTGCCAGGGAGCTGTGCCACCGCAGCGGGTGGCACTGCCTTGACCACGAAGATAAACTGTCATCATTATTTGAAAAGGTAAGAGAGCTGTTCAGCAAAAGCAGCTCCGGTGATTTTCAACCGGTACTTTTGCCGGGCAGGAAAGAGTTTGCGGCATTTCCCCTGGAACACTTAGACGGGGAAGAACAGGTGGAGTTTGCAGGAACCAATGAAATGCTCGATCAGTTTTACAGTGCTTTGATCGAAGAAGACCGGGAAAAGCAACTCCGGGAACAGTTGCGCAACGCCGCTGAAAAACGCCTGTCGAGGCTGGAAAAGAAGATAAAGCAGCAAAAAGAGGAGCTAACCGAAGCCGGCAACGCTCCCCTGCACCGCCTTTACGGGGAACTACTTTTAACTTACCAGTACCAGGTGCCCCGGGGGGAAGAAAGCGTAACCCTGCCCCACCTTTACGAGCCGGGCAAAATGGTAACTGTTCCGCTAGATCCTTCTCAGTCGGTAAGCGTAAATGCCCAGCATCATTTTAACCGCTACCAGAAGGCTAAAAAAGGCCGCGACAAAATCAAAAAGCAGATCCGGAAGACCCGTGCAGAAATTGAGTACTGCCGGAGCTTGCTTTACGCGATAGAAAGCAGCTCAGAAAACTCCCTGGAAGAAATAAGGCAGGAAATGGTCGATGCCGGGTACCTGCGCGAAAAAGCAAGGGAACGCCGCAAGGCCGAGGCCGCACCCCAGCCCCTTAAATTTACCACTTCATCGGGGCATAATGTGCTGGTGGGGCGCAATAACCGCCAAAATGACTACATCACCTTCAAGGCCGCGGCCCGCCGCGACACCTGGTTTCACGCCCGTGAATTACCGGGAGGCCATGTGGTGCTAAAGGAAGCGCCCTATCCCCCTCCAGAGGAAGATATCGAGGAGGCGGCATTCCTGGCTGCCTACTTCAGCAAGGGGAAAAACAGCTCGGCAGTTGCGGTTGATTATACAGAAATCCGCCACGTTCGGCGCCGGCCCGGCGGAAAACCAGGTTTTGTCTTCTATGAAAATTTCGAAACCATAACCGCCAATCCCCTGGACCCGGACCTGCGCCGGCGCTTTCAACTGTAAAAGACTTCAAATAAATAAAGGAACACCGCAGAATAATTAGAAACGTCCCCATTATTCCGAGAGGGTGATGAGGCCTTCTTTGAAATGGTGGGGGAGGGGGGCGGTAAATTCCATGGTTTCGGAAGTGCGCGGATGGATAAATTTCAGGCGGCGGGCGTGCAGGGCATGCGGTTCAAAGAGGCCGGGCGGCAGATCAGACCAGCTTCTGCCGGCATACGTAGTGTCACCTGCCACCGGATAACCCAGGTAGGAGAGGTGGACCCGGATCTGGTGAGTGCGGCCGGTTTCCAGGTTAAGCTGCAGGAGGCTGTAACGTCCGTAATACTTCAGGACCCGGTAGCGGGTTACAGCCGGCCTCCCGCCTTCCACCACGGCCATCTTCTTACGGTGATGGGGATGGCGGGCAATCGGAGCTTCGATTCG
>CAYWIY010000004.1:24833-40695 GCA_964458455.1 uncultured Syntrophomonadaceae bacterium
GGCGGGCTTAACCCGTCCGCTGACCAGGGCGATGTATTCCCTTTTGATTTGCCGTGTTTTAAGCTGGCCTGACAGCGCCCGGTGGGTAAAATCGTTTTTTGCTACCAGGAGCAAGCCGGAAGTATCTTTGTCCAGGCGGTGAACAATACCGGGCCTCTTGATTCCACCAATTCCCGACAGGTTTGGACAGTGGTACAGGAGAGCGTTAACCAGGGTGCCGCGGCGGTGACCGGGACCCGGGTGGACAACCATTCCGCGCGGTTTGTTAACCACGAGCAAGTCTTCGTCTTCGTAGACAACATCCAGGCTGATTTCTTCCGGCTCCAGGCTTGAGTCCTCGGCCGGAGGAAGGGTTACCTCGATAAAATCACCTGCCTGGAGACGGTAGTTTTTATCTTTGCAGGTTTCCCGGTTAGCCTGCACCATTTCTGACTCCAGCAGTTTTTGAGCCTGGCTCCTGGATAAACCGGGCACCCGCTCGGCCAAAAATTGATCCAGGCGGCGGCCTTCATCTTCGAGGCCGGCCGTGACTGTCCGGCTGGTAGAAACACCGGGAGGGTTTGTTCCGGCATCCTCACGCCCGGAATTCATTTTTTAGCTCCTTTACGCTTTTTTTTTGAACTCTTCGCGCCGCCCTTTTTGCCTGCAAAGCCTTTGAAAATAAAGATAGCTGCTACAGAAATAAGGATCAGAACCAGGCTGAAGTTCTGGGCAGCAGTCAGGCCGAGCCAGGCCGCTGGTTCTTCCCGGAAAAATTCAGTGCTAAAGCGCAAAACGCCGTAAAAGGCAAACAGGGACAGGAGTATAAAACCAACAAAAGGCCTTTTCGGCCGCAGGTACTTCAAGAGAATGAAAATTATTACCGCACCCAGGGCGGCATAAAGCTGAACCGGGTGACGCAGCAAGTCATCGGCCATACCGGCCGGCATAGCCCAGGGAAGGTCCGTTACCTGGCCGTAGCAGCAGCCGTTTAAAAAGCAGCCTACCCGGCCGAAGGCATAGCCGAGGGCCAGGTATGGAGCCATCAGGTCGGCCAACCGTAAAAAACCAATCTTGCGCCAGCTGCACCAGATATACAGGATAAAAACCCCCAGGAAGAGGCCTCCAAAGAATGACAGGCCGGCAAACTGGGCAAACAGGATTTCTGCCGGGTTGGCGCTGAAATAATCCCAGTTCAAAAAAACAAATAAAAGCCTGGCCCCAAGCAGGCCAAAGAAAGCAGAAGCAATAACCGCTTCTAAGACATGGTCGGGATTGAGGTTTTCACCCGGGGCTTCCCTGTATATGGCCGCCGCCGATATGAGGACGGCCAGGGCAATCATCAATCCATATGAATGAACGGTTAAATTACCGATGGTAAACAATTCGGGATACAATAAATCAGCTCCTCTCGCTTTGCTCGTCTTGCTCACTTTGCAAGTTTAGATCCCGCCAAAAGGCAAGCAGGAAAATACCGATGCCGATCACAATAGCCGCATCGGCCAGGTTAAAGACAGGCGGCCAGATCGTAAAATTTATAAAGTCGATTACATAGGCCGAAGTAATCCTGTCGATCAGGTTGCCGAGCGCTCCACCGAGCTGCAACGAAAGCCCCAGGCGCATCCACCTGTGATCTTCGGATAAAAACCGGTAATAATACAGGATCAGAACAGCTACTACCAGGGTAACAGCAATAAAAAACGCAGTCTGGTAGGGAAGCATTCCGAATGCAGCGCCCGGGTTCCGAACATAGGTTAAATATAAAAAATTGCTGATCACAGTTATCGATTGTCCCAGCTCCATCATCGAAGTCACCAGCTGCTTGCTCAGCTGGTCAACAACGATGATCGAAGAGACAATTATAAGTAAATTGCGCAAGCGCTTCCCTCCGGTCTTATTCCTCGCTGCCGTCCGTCAGCCTGGCTACTACTTCGCTGCAGCGGGGGCATAACTCCTGTTCGGGTTCGCAAAATATCCAGCAGCGCGGGCATTTGGACCCCTCTGTCTTTTCAACCAGGATCTTGATTGGAAACCGCTGTCCTTCGACAGCAGCGTAAGGGGCTGCCGAGGTGTCAGGCAGCAGCTGCGCTTCCGAAACAATAAAAAGCTGGGACAGCTGTTCGCTAAAGTACTGCAGCTGTTCATAAACACTACCCTCTGCCCAAACGGTAACTGAACCTTCCAGGGAACCGCCGATCTTCTTGTCTTTGCGGGCCTGCTCCAGGGCCCAGGTAACCTCTTCCCGTACTTCAAGCAGGGTCTGCCAGCGCCGGCCCAGGTCTTCGTCAATCCAATCCGGATCCGGTTCCGGCCAGTCGGCCAGCTGAACGCTCTGCTGGTGCCTGGCAGGAAGGTGCTGCCACAGCTCCTCGGCAGTAAAGGTCAGGATCGGTGACATCATCAAGACCAGGTGTTCAAGGACGGTCATCAGGACTGTCTGAGCCGACCGGCGCCCGTGATCGTCCGGGGCAGAGCAATACAGGCGGTCCTTGATTACATCAAGGTAGAAATTGCTCATATCTACCACGCAAAAGTTATGTAAAGCGTGGAAGAATTGATGGTATTCATAGTTATCATAAGCCCTGGTTACCTTTTCCACCAGTTTGCCGAGGCGGTAAAGGGCCCAGCGGTCCAGCTCTTCCATTGAATGGTAATCTACGGCCCGGGTATCGGGGTTGAAGTCGTAACATCCAGCCAGCAAAAAGCGGGTGGTGTTACGGATTTTTCGGTATACCTCTATTAACTGTTTAAGGATGTTTTCCGACAGGTTGACATCGTGGGTAAAATCAGCCGATGACACCCACAACCGCAAGATATCCGCACCGTACTGCTTGATTATGTGTTCGGGAGCAATAACATTGCCCAGCGATTTGGACATTTTTTTGCCTTCGCCATCAACCACCCAGCCGTGGCTGAGGACGGATTTATAGGGAGGTTCGCCCCTGGTGGCTACAGCCGTGAGCAGGGAAGAGTGAAACCACCCGCGATACTGGTCGCTACCTTCCAGGTACATGTCAGAAGGCCAGTGCAGCTCCGGCCTGGTTTCCAGGACAGCATCATGGCTCGACCCGGAATCGAACCAAACATCCATGGTGTCCGTCTCTTTCCTGAATCCACCGTGGCCGCACTCGGGGCAGGTAGTGCCTTTGGGCAGAATTTCATCAGCTTCCCGGGCAAACCAGGCATCGGATCCTTCACGCGAAAACAGGTCGCTCACCGCATCAATAGTTTCTTTGTTGATCAGGTGGGCATTACAGGAAGTGCAGTAAAAGATCGGGATCGGCACACCCCACACCCTCTGGCGCGAGATACACCAGTCCTGCCTTTCAGCAATCATATTGTAAATCCGGTCTTCCCCCCATGCGGGAATCCATTTAACCTTGTTAATCGCTTTCAAAGCGTCCTGGCGAAAATCGTCGATGGAAGCAAACCACTGCTCGGTAGCCCGGTAAAGGACGGGCAGTTTGCAGCGCCAGCAGTTCGGATACTGGTGCTCGACAGGAATGGTTTCGATCAGGGCCCCCATTTTTTCCAGGTCTTCAATCACCTTCTTGCCGCCTGCTTCATAGTACATTCCGGCGTACTGGCCGGCTTCTTCCGTAAAGTAACCTGTATCATTGATAGGACTCAAAACAGGCAGATTGTTGGCCCGGCCGACAAAAAAGTCTTCATGGCCATGGCCGGGGGCGGTATGCACACAGCCGGTCCCCTGCTCGAGGGTCACATGTTCACCCATAAGCAGGATCGATTCCCGGTCATAAAGGGGATGGCGGCATAACAGGCCGGACAATTCACTGCCCTTAAAGCGCTTAAGAATTGGCCAGGGCTCTTCCGATCCGGCTATGCGGGATACTTCTTCCAGCAGCCCTTCGGCCAGTAAATACTTTTCCGATCCGGCCTGGACCAGCACGTAATCCAGTTCCGGGTGGAGGACTATGGCCAGGTTGGCCGGAATAGTCCAGGCCGTGGTAGTCCAGATCAGGCAGTAAGTATTTTCTGTTCCACCAAAAAGTCCCTTATCATCCTGGAGGGGGAACTTCACATAAATTGAATCGGAAACCTTATCCCCGTACTCAATTTCCGCTTCGGCCAGGGCTGTTTCACAACTGGCGCACCAGTATACAGGACGCATCCCTTTATAGATATAGCCCCGCTCCGCCATGGATCCAAAAATCTTGATCTGGCGAGCTTCAAATTCAGGAGCCAGGGTCAGGTAGGGATTTTCCCAGTCGCCGCGCACCCCGAGCCTCTTAAACTGGTCCCTTTGGATATCGACATACTGCAGGGCGTACTCATGGCACATTTTTCGAAATTCAAGATCGGTAATTTCTTTGCGGTTTATTTTTTTGGTCTTAATAATCTGGTGCTCGATGGGCAGCCCGTGCGTATCCCAGCCGGGCACATAAGGGCAGTCGAAGCCCCGCATGCTTTTATATTTATTGATAATATCCTTAAGAACCTTGTTCAAAGCAGTTCCCATATGGATATCGCCGTTAGCATAAGGCGGCCCGTCATGCAAAATATAACGGGTTGCTCCGCTGCGGTTTTCGCGCGCCAGCCTGTTAATATCAACTTTCTCCCAGAATTCAATTATTTCCGGCTCACGCTGCGGCAGTTTGGCCCGCATTGGAAAATCAGTCTGGGGCAGGTTCAAAGTATCCCGGTAATCCATGTCCATTTCTCCTCCATTTACGTTTAAGTTTAAGTTGGTATTGTGTAAAATCTATAGCTGCTCAGCCAAATTCTCGTTAACCCGGCAAGCCTGAAATAAAAAGTTAGGCGAGCATAAAGTGAAGGCTTGAAATTGCCGGCAAAGCGAGGCCTGAAGCGGGCTGGCCGACAGGATGTCGGCCACCGAGCGCGAGCTTACGATAAGCTCATCGCAAGGGGAACCCAGGCGAAGGGCTGAAGCTGAGCCGCTGCAATTTCTGCCTGAATGATCGGCGAGCATAATTTTCATTTCAGGCTTATCAGGTTCAGATTAATGTAAAGATGGCTGAGCAAACTGAATAAATAAAAAATCGCCCCTGCAAAGGGACGAGATCTCTCCCGCGGTACCACCCTAATGGCCTTACAGGTATCCTGAAGGCCTCTTTAGCTATACCGGTAACGGAGGCTGCCGTCCGCATCTACTCTTTCCTTCTGGAAATTTCGGGCGGAAGCTCCCGGGTGATCTTCAGCAGCGCTGCCCGGCCGGTCTCTCACCTGTTACCGGCTCTCTGATCGGGCTGCATCATCTGCTTTACTGTCCCGTTCACAGCTTATGGGAAAGATTTTAGCATGTCGCCACAATAAAATCAATATGCGCCTGGATCACAAGGCCCTTTAAACAGGAAGCGATTTACAAATCTGGGTCGGTGTCGAAATCGTGATCACGCTTCGGTTTAAAGTCTTTCTTTTTGTCGATTTCCCGGGTAGATTCAAAATCGTACCTGGGATCAAAATCAGGCTTGGGATCGAATTCCGGTTTGGGCTTAAATTCCGGCTTAAAATCAAAACCCGGACTGGTGTTAAAGTCAAAGCCCTGTTCAGTATCCGGTGTTTGTTCAAAACCGGACCCGGTTTCAAAGTTACTTCCCGCACCAAAATCTTCCCTTGTTTCAAAACTTTCTTTTGATTCAAAGCTTTCTTGTGGCTCGAAATCAGGCATCTCATGCCCGGATCCCGATTCGTATCCTGTAGATTCAGGCCTGGAAACATGCTCATAGCTCTCGCGGGGCTCGAATTCACGCCTTGCAGGCCCGGGCGCTTGATCTTCATGGGCTTCCAGCAACCAATCTTCATTTTCAAGCGAAGAAAGCTGAGCTTCAATGAATGAACGGAAACGCATCTTAAATACCCTGGCCTGTTTAAACAGTTCCTCCTGCTCCGAAAGAATTTTACTGGAACGATAACGGGCCTCTTCAACAATCCGCTGCGCTTCTTTTTCGGCCTCTCTCCTGATCAGGTCGGCCTCACGCTTGGCATTTTCCTTGACTTCTTCGGCTGTTTCCTGGGCTACGACGATAGCATTATGCATGGTCTCTTCCAGCTTTTGATAACTTTTATTCTTCTCCTGAAGCTGGCTGAGCTGATCTTTTAATTCCATGTTCTCCCTGGTCAGCTGTTCAAGATCTTTGGCTACACGATCCAGGAATTCATCAACATCCTCAATGTCATAGCCTCGAAAAGAACGCTCAAATTCTTTATTTTGTATATCCATCGGGGTAATAGGCATTGATAACCCTCCTTGAAAAATAAAATACAAGCTAATGCTATCGCCGGAAAAATTACCTTCAGAATCCGATTTATACCAATTTTTCAATACATGGAAAAGTTCGACAGGTAAATATCTTTTCCTGCTTGACTAGCTATATTTTTTTAGTTTTAGGCGAATTCTACCCTTCCTGGTTTCTCCTTCCACTGCATCCAGCAACAGCCGGCCGCGACCTCTAAGGGAAATGTGGTCACCTTCTTCCACCTGCAGGGAAGGAGAAGTAGTCGGGCGCCAGTTGACTACAACCAATCCCCCTTTTATTAACCGGACTACTTTTGACCTGGAAAGGCCAAATCCGAGCGATAACAGCGAATCCACCCGCAATGATGCTACTGTTCCCTTGATTTCTTTACCGTTACTTTTAGCCAGGTCCAGCCGGCCGGGTTCTGCAACCTCGCAGTTTACCGGGACCCGTCCCACCTGGGACAGGCTGGAACAAATATATTCAGCTTTGGACTGCATGACCATTACAGCGGCCTTACCATCTTCGATCATGATGATATCACCAACCTGGTCCCGTTTTAAACCCAGGCCCATGACAGCACCCAGGAGGTCGCGGTGCCCTAAAGTATCCCTGTCACCACGCCACTCAACCAGAATTGCGGTCACCGGCGGCAGGGAGCCCTGGTGCTGGGCGGGAAAAACATGGATAACGTTCCTTTCCGCTTCGGGATATCCCCCGTAAACGGTGTAAGACAGGTTGCTCTTTTTTCGCAGCAGCGCTTCAGCCAGTTCAAGCTGCCGCGGATCCAAAAATGCCGTGGTATAGCTCCTTTTTTCTTCCACTTCCTCAAGCTTGCGGTCAAAATGCTGCTGCCACTTTTTTTCTTCCTCTGTCAGGGACGCACCCCAGCTCATTTATCGACCCCCTGTTTAGTAGTAAATGTAATTTATGATGATCTGCTGAGCTATTCTTAGCAGGATCAACAGTACGATCGGGGACAGGTCCAGGGCCCCCATGCCCATCCTAACCGTGGGAAGCACACTGCGCAGCGGCGCCAGCAGGGGTTCAGTCAAGCCGTATAAAACCCTGTAAATAGAGGAAACTGTTTCACTTCCTCCGCCACCCCCGGCACCCATCATGAACCAGGACATTATAATCCTGCCAAAGATGATAAAGTAATAAATACGGATAAAGACCAGTAATCCTTCTGCTATTAAAGTCATTGCATTCACCTGCTTTCTCCAGTCTGGTTACTTCTGCTAAATCGTATCCGCCCGGCTACCGCCTAGCCTGAAGTGAAAAATATACCAGCTATCGTTCAAACTAAATTTTAAGCGGCAAAATATTAATGTCAGGCTTGCCGGGCCTGGTGTTTAAAGGTTGAGCAGTCCGCGCTGGATCAACGCTTTCTAAGATACTTTCAGCGATTAATACAATTCTACAACATCCATTATTTTTAGTCATTAAAAATATAACATAAATTACTTGCGGCCAAACAGGGCCCCGCCAATACGGACCATGGTCGCCCCTTCTTCCACGGCCACGGTATAATCGTTGGTCATGCCCATGGAGAGTTCAGGAAGTTCCAGCCCGCCCGCGGCATTTTGGTCGCGCAGTTCCCGCAGTCGCCTGAAATACGGGCGGGCTTCTTCCGGATCATCGACGAAAGGAGCCATGGTCATCAATCCCTTAATCTTGAGCCGATCGAAAGCGGCCGCCTGTTCCAAGAACGGGCCTAATTCTTCCGGGCTTAAACCGAACTTGCTTTCTTCGCCGGAGACGTTAACCTGGACGAGGACAGTAATTTCGCATTCAAATCTCTCGGCACATCGCTGTACCTCCCTCGCCAGGGAGAGGCGATCCAGGGTCTGAATCGTACTGTAAACGGGCATGACGTATTTAACCTTGTTTCTTTGCAGGTGGCCGATAAAATGCCAGTTGACACCGGGGAGGCTTTTGACCTTGTCGGCTTCTTCCTGGACCCGGTTGGCTCCAAAATCCATAACGCCCAGTTCGGCAACCTGCTTTATATCTTCTACAGAGGCACTCTTGGTGACCGCGATCAACCTGATCTCTTCAGGGCTGCGCCCTGCTTTATGCGCAGCGTTTTCCAGATCAGTTTTAACTTTCCGGTAGTTTTCAGCTAGCATTTCCAACAATCCAATCCCTCTTTTCCATCCGGCATATAGCCTCATCCATGACTAGAACCTGCACCTTCAGCCTCCGCCAGTCGTTCAAGAACAACTGTGCCAGATCAAAGAAACTGTGTTAATTCAGCCTCTGCCCTTCTTCCACCAGATCATGACGGGTAATTACCAGGCTTTGCGGTTCAAGGCCTCCAACCAGGGCCCGGTCATCTTTCTGCGCAATAACCGTAACCGGCTGGAAAGCCACCCGTCCTCCCCGGTTTACGAAAACTCCTTTGTTATGTGCTTTTTCAAATATCGCTTCAGCCGGGATTATTATACCTTCTTGCCTGGAATAGTACAAATCAGCTTCCGAGCGGCGGACCTTTTCAAAGCCGGCAAGCTGCCTTTCTACCAGGTAGGTCAGGCGGACTTCTTTATCCTCTTCATCAATTTCGGATTGATAAAGTTCAGCTGTAACCCTCTCACCGGGATAGAAGTCAAAAGCTAATTCAATTTCCTGCTCGGAAGCTACAGTTCTTCCCGGGTGAAGGGGCAGGACTATGTTGTAAAACCACTGCCAGTTGTCTACTATTTTTAAAAGCGGTTCCCCTTTAGCGATCCTCTCGTTTCTACTGGTAACTGAGATTTCAGGGAGATTTTCTGCAAAATCTTCCTTGTCCATGTAAAAGGGCCCTTCCCGGTTTTCCCAACCGTCAAGGTGATAAGACAGCAGGCCGGCTTTATCACTTGAAATGGTGATGATCTCATCAAAATCACCGGGAGCGGGTTCATTCCCGCCAGGTTCATCCTCATCACCGGCGTTCCCGCCAGGTTCAAGGCCTTCTTCTACATCCTGTTCCGGGGGGTAAGGATCGCCGGTTACCCCGATGCGGGCCAGTTCTTTACCCACAGAAACCCTCTCTCCTGCTTCCGCAAGCTCCAGGACTACCCCGTTACCGGGAGACCTTACAACTTTTTCATCGCGGGTTACCAGCCCCTCAACCGCAATTTCCTGCTCCAGGATACCCTGCTCTGCCGGTACTACCTGCAGGCGCCAGGCCAAGAATTGCTCGCCCAACCAGTGATAGCCAACCTGCACTATAACCACCAGGGCCAGCAGCAGGAGCACGTAGAACACAAACCCCTGTTTTAGCCGCCTAAAATCAAAGCGCCGCCCTTCACCGCTGTGAACCTCAAAGCGCTGCCTCGCTTTTTTTAGTTTCTTATTCTTATTGTCTTTCTTCTGCATAACGATTCACCTCCGGCTCAGGATCCGGCATTGTTTATGGCAATAAAACCGATCATCCTGCCGGTTACCCCCTTATCCCGGCGATAAGAATAGAATAACTCGGGATGACAGGAGGTGCACCAATTATTTAAAGCAAGAAACTCTTTATTTATTCCGGCCTGCAGCAGTTGTTCAGCATTAATTGCATTTAGATCGAGGTAAAATTCATCGCTTCCAGCCGGTTCCAGGTAAGTTTCGCTTTTCCAACCCGCGGTATAAAACCGCTCGGCCACTTCCCGGTTTACAAGGTAACAGGTGCGGCATACAACCGGGGCCAGGCCAACCAAAAGCTTTCCGGGGCTAATGGAGTAATGTGTTTCCAAAAACCGGGCTACCCGGCCGCCGATATTACCAAGAGTCCCTTTCCACCCGGCATGAGCCACGGCTACCACAGGTTCTTTCCCCGGGCAGGCAAAAAAAATGAGCTGGCAGTCGGCCGAATAGGCAGCCAGGGGCAGTCCCTTTTCCCGGGTTACGAGGGCATCGCACCGGCTGCGGGTGGTATCGGGAAAAGCCCCTTCCCCCCGGTTGCCTTTATCAAAAACCCGGATTTCGGTACCGTGCACCTGGTTAGCCGAGGCCACAGCCCGGTAATCGTAATTGAAATGGTCGAATAAGATCCGCCGGTTTTCCAAAACATTTTCCCACCTGTCACCGACATGAAAACCGGTATTAAGGCTGGCTAAGTGGCCGGTGCTAACCCCTCCGCAGCGGGTGGAAAAAGCATGATCCAGCCACCCGGCTTCCGATAGAAGAGGGGACTGCAGGTAAGCCAGTCCTTCACCGTCTCGGTGCAAGTTAAATCTTGCTGCCTCTTCCAGTACCAAGATCCCTCCATTTTAACTATTCAGGCTGCCCCAGCCATTGCCACGCCACTCTACCGCTTCTTGCCTGTTTAGTGAAGCTTTAAGGTCGAGCAAGCGTTGATTACTCGATCCCCGGTAGGGCAAGTTTAAATCCCGCTGTTCGCTTAAATAGGGACCGTCAACCAGCAGCCAACCGGCTTCCAGCAGGCGGCGGACAGCTTGATCACGACTGCTTTTTGCCAGCAGGTCTTCAAACCTGTACCCGCTGTAAAGAACCAGGTTCAAACCTTCTTCCAGCACCTTACAGGCGAAATCGGCCAGGGGAGAGGCCTGTTCAAAGGGCTCACCCCCGGAAATGGTCACACCGTCTATACCGTCCCGGTAAGAACTGATCAAGGCGGCTAAATCTTCGACTTCCGCTTCAAAACCGCCCTGCGGATCAAGTGTTTCCGGGTTATGGCATCCCGGGCAGTGGTGCGGGCAACCCTGGACATAAATAGAGAACCTGATTCCGGGCCCGTCAACTATGCTGTCGGTATACATCCCGGCTAACCTGAGCACAGCGTCATCACTCCCTGGGGCGGAAATGAACCCGCCTGTCCCTTAATTCGTTCAGCTTGGCCTCGTTGAACCTTTCATCGGTGGAAAGGTAGCCTGTAATGCGGCGGATATGCCTGATATCAGGGCTGCCGCACTGGGGACAGGACCCGTTAAAAACCCCGCTGTGGGCGCAAATCTTGCACTCATCCAGGGGATAGTTGATGCCGCCATAGCCCACATCTGCTTCGGCCATCTGGCGAACAATCCTGTCCACCGCCTCCAGGTTATGGACCGGTGGGGCTTCCAGTTCGGTGTAAGTAATGTGCCCGGCATTGCAGTAAGAGTGAAACTGGCCTTCAGCTTTGATTTTTTCAAACATAGACATGGCATAGTAAACCGGAATGTGGAACGAATTGGTGTAATAGTTTTTATCGGTAACGCCAGGAATGGAACCATAACGCTGCCTGTCCATGGCTACAAACCGGCCGGCCAGTCCTTCAGCAGGGGTAGCAACGAGGACAAAATTTAGATCATATTCTTCGGCATAACTGTCGGTCCGCCTCCTGATGTGGTCCACGATTTTCAAGGCCAGATCATGGGCTTCCTCATCCTCACCGTGATGTTTGCCGGCCAGGAGGTTGAGTGCTTCAGCAAGCCCAATAAAGCCGATGGCCAGCGTCCCGTGTTTTATTACCTCACGAATTGAATCTTCAGGTGCAAGCTGACTCGAATCAAGATAGAGCTGCTGGCCCATCAGGAAAGGCAAATCACGGGCTTTTAACCGGGCCAGGACTTCAAAACGGTGCAGGAGCTGCCGGGCCGCCAGGCGCAGAACACGGTCCAGCTGCACAAAGAACAAATCCTGCCGGCCGCGGCACTCAAGGGCAATCCGGGGCAGGTTCAGGGTAACAGGAGCAATATTGCCCCTTCCGGCCGACACTTCAGGGCCGTGCCGGTTGGCGATAACCCTGGTCCGGCATCCCATGTAAGAGACTTCGTCGCCGTAAGCCCGGTTAAATGAGCTATCCATAAAACTAAAAGTCGGGTTCATGCGGCGGGCGGCCACCTCCAGGGCCAGGCGGTAAAGATCGTGGTTCGGATCTCCGGGGTTAAAATTGACTCCACCTTTGACCCTGAAAACCAGGTTGGGGAAGATCGGGCTTTCCCCGCGTCCCAACCCGCGTTTGAACGATTCCAGGACCGCCTGCGTTACCATGCGGCCTTCCTCGGTAGTATCGGTGCCAAAATTTAAAGAGCTGAAGGGGACCTGGGCACCCGCCCGGCTGTGCATGGTGTTTAAGTTGTAGATCAAACCTTCCATGGCCTGGTAAATTTCTTCATAATCGGGCTGTTTTTTAAGGCCCCTGATCACCTCACCCATGCTGCGGTCAAAATGGGGGAAACTCTGACCGCCAAACATATCATTCTGGTTGCTCTGCAGGATTATTGCAGACTGGGCGGCCGCAGAAGCAATTCTTTTGGGCGGCCTGATATAACCGTAACCGGTGTTAAAACCTTCCTGCAAAAGACGAGACAAGTCAATCTGCAAACAGTTCAGGGTTTTGCTGTAATAGTCGAGGTCGTGGATGTGGAAGCCGCCCTCATCATGAGCCCGGGCAAACTCTTCCGGAAGCAGGTTGCTCAGGTAATACTGCTTGCTGGCAGCCATCGCTATCTGCAGCATCTTAGCGGAAGGCGAGTTATTGACGTTAGCATTTTCCCGGTTGGTTTCCACCAGTATTTCCTTGACCACGTCCATCAATTCCGATTTGCCGTCCCTGATCCGGGTGCGGCGGTCACGGTACAGGATGTAGGCCTTTGCCGTCCGGGCATGGCCGTTCTCGATCAAAACTACCTCTACTTCGTCCTGGACTTCCTCTACGGTAGGAGTGACACCGTTTTGAACCTTATTCTGCAGGTTTCTGGTAACCTGTTCGGTCAGGTTTTCGGCAATGCTGCGGTCGCTTCCTCCAACCGCCTTCGCCGCCTTAAAAATGGCATCGGTAATCTTTTCCCGGTCAAAAGATACTACCCGGCCGTCACGCTTGCGAATTTCGTTAAATGATTTTTCTGCAGCGGATTTTCCCTGAATTTCAACCGGTGCTGTGCCGTCGTTCATAATTACAGCCTCCCTTGCTCTTTTAACTCTTTTTTTTCACGAAGCATGTCCTCCAGTTCTGCTTTAAAAGCTTCCACGTCGGGAAATTTACGGAAGACAGAGGCAAATCGCACGTAGGCCACCTCATCAATTGTGCGCAGTTTTTTGAGGATTATATCACCAATTTGGTCGGCAGTAATTTCCTTAACATAACTGCTGCGCAATTCTTGTTCGAGGTTTTCGACAAATTCTTCCCACTGGGAGAGGGGGATATTACGCTTCCTACCGGCCAGGAGCAGGCCCTTGATAATTTTACCCGGATCAAAAAGTTCCCGGCGGCCATCACGCTTAATTACAACCAGGGGCTCTTCCTCGGTTTTTTCCATGGTGGAAAAGCGGTTGGAGCAATTGACGCACTGGCGCCGGCGCCTGATCGCGGAAGAATCCTGGGTTGACCGGGAATCCAAAACACGGGTATCGATTTCGCCGCAGTAGGGGCATTTCATAGCAAGCTCTCCCATCAATATATTGCGTTTTATCTATTATAGGCCACAATATATTGTGTGTAAAGAGTTAATTTGATCTTTCCGGGAAGGCCGGTTAGATTTTAGCCCAGCCGGGCAGGCACATTTATCTAAGCCGGGCGCACCTGTAAACAATCCGGCACTCGGCTGATGCCGGAGTGCCGGATTATTCTTTTTACAGTTAAAGCATTGAGTTATAAATTACCCTGATTTCTACTCGTTGACAATCCTGTCTTTCTGCTCCTGCTGTCTCTGCCAGCGCGACCAGGCCGGCGCATCCAGGTTTTCGCCCCGGGCGTATGCGCTTTTGCCTACAGCGGCCAGGGTGGGTTTAAAGCCCTGCTCCTGCTGCTGTTGGGGGGAGCTAAACCCGGTGGCAATCACCGTGACGCGGACATTGTCCTGGAAGTTTTCGTCTATTACTGCCCCAAAAATGATGTTGGCATCAGGGTCGGCGTGCCCGGCTACAATTTCAGCCGCTTCGTGAACCTCGTAAAGGCCGAGGTCTGTTCCACCGGTTACATTGATTAGAACCCCCCGGGCTCCTTCTATAGAGGTTTCCAGCAGGGGACTGCTGGTAGCGGCTTTGGCCGCTTCCATGGTCCGATTTTCGCCGTTGCCCTGCCCGACACCCATCAGGGCGGGTCCGGTTTCGGCCATGATTGTCCGCACATCGGCAAAGTCGAGGTTAATCAACCCGGGTATAGCTATCAGGTCGGAAATGCCCTGCACCCCCTGCCTGAGCACGTCATCGGCCACCCGAAAAGCTTCCAGGATCGGGGTTTTCTTTTCGACCACCTGTAGCAGGCGGTCATTGGGTATGGTAATCAAGGTATCGACTTTATCTCTTAAGCAGGCTATCCCTTCTTCAGCCTGCTGCTTGCGCTTTTTGCCTTCAAAGGTAAACGGCTTGGTCACTACCCCAACTGTCAGGGGGCCCAGCTTCTGGGCTATCTCGGCAATAACCGCGGCAGCGCCGGTTCCGGTTCCGCCCCCCATTCCGGCAGTGATGAAAACCATATCCGCTCCTTTGAGCATGGCCTCAATTTCTTCACTGCTCTCTTCGGCAGCCTTGCGGCCAATATCCGGGTTGGCCCCGGCTCCAAGGCCTTTGGTCAGCTGTTCTCCAATCTGCAGTTTTGTTCCGGCATTGGCCAGGTACAGGGCCTGGGCATCGGTATTAACGGCACAGAAATCGACTCCCTGCAAACCGGCGGCAATCATCCGGTTTACAGCATTGCTTCCTCCTCCACCTATTCCCACTACTTTTATCGAAGCAAATTGTTCCATTTCAATATCAAACTCGATCATCAAAAAGCACCTCCTAAATTGGTATGCGCTTCTATTTTTTCAATAAGCCTTCTCAATCCACAATATCGGTCAGCCAGTCCTTTATCCTTTGCCAGAGTCCCGGTCCCTTTTTCTTAACCGGTTTGCCCCGTTCCTGGATATGCATCCTGGGCTGCTGGCGCTGCACGTAGTAGAGCAACCCGATAACAGTGGAATAAATTGGATTTTTTATTCCAACTACATCGAAATCAGCTACCCTGACCTGGTCACTTTCCAGTGCCATACGGGCCACTTCCAGCATTCCCGTCATCGAGGAGACCCCGCCGCGCATAATCAACCCGGCCGGGGGCAAATAAGGCCAGCCCATTTTAGTCATTTCCTCTCTCACAATCTGAAAAATTTCCTGTACCCTCGGCTCGATAAAACTGCTGAGCTCTCTTTCCGACACCAGCCTGAGCTCGTTGCTGCCTACAGTCCTTATTTCAATCTTAGGTTCACTTTCAGCCATTGAACTCATGGCCGATCCATACTCTTTCTTCAACTCTTCCGCTGATTTGTGGTTAATACGCAGGCCGGCGGCCAGATCGGTCGTGATGTGGTCTCCTCCCACCGGCAGGACAGAGAGTTTTTCCAGTTTTCCATTCTGGAAAAAGGCAATCTCGGTCGTGCCACCACCTATATCAACCAGGAATGCGCCCAGTTCCTTTTCATCATCGGAAAGGGATATTTCGGCGTTGGCCAGGGCCTGCAAAACAAGGCCGTTGACGGTAACACCGGCCCGGCTCACACAACGGAGCAGGTTGTGCAGCGATGTAATCAGGCTGGTTACTACCTGGGCGTCCACTTCCAGCCTCACTCCCAGCATTCCCACCGGGTCCCTGATCCCTTCAAAACCGTCGACTATAAATTCCCGGGGAATTATATCCACAATTTCCCGGTCGGTTGGCAGGGCTACTACCCTGGCTGCCTGCATGACCCTTTCCAGGTCTTCTTCCCGTATTTCCCGAT
>CAYWIY010000005.1:0-37770 GCA_964458455.1 uncultured Syntrophomonadaceae bacterium
CCCCCCTGGATTATGTGGATGAAATGCACCGCCTCACTGCGCGGGCAGCCAATGAAGGAGCCCGGCTGGTTGTGTTCCCGGAATATAATAACCTGCAGCTCCTGGGCTTGCTCCCGGGAATAGAAAAAATGGAGGAATCTTCCGGGGAAAAGGAAGGAGCAGGCGCGAAAAGCGGAGAAGCTGATGTTTCCCTGCCCGATTTATTTCGCTACATGAGCCCGGTGGTGCAGCCTCTTGTGCACACCCTTTTTTCCGAGCTCGCCAGGGCTTATGCCCTTTATATAATGGCCGGCAGTTATACCCTGTCTGATCAGGGCAAACTAATCAACCGCGCTTTCCTTTACGGCCCTTCCGGGCGGCTTGAAAGCAGCCAGGACAAGGTAAACCTGCTTCCCATGGAACATGAATGGCGTATTAAGAGGGGAAAAAGCTTTTCTATCTGCGAAACCCCTTTAGGCAAGCTGGGCTTCCCGGTCTGTATGGATGCAACCTATTTTGAGACATTCAGAACCATGGAGTTGTCCGGGGTCGATATAGTTCTCTTGCCAATTGCCAACCTGGAGGAATACAGCTTCTGGCTGGCCCTGCGGGGTATCTGGCCGCGGGTCCAGGAAAGCCCTTTATACGGTGTAAAAGGGGCTTTAGTGGGTAGTGTGGCCGACTTTACCTTCACCGGGCGCGCGGGGATTTTTGCTCCCCTGGAACTGACTGCCAGCCGGGACGGGGTCCTCGCTGAAGTTGAACCCTGTGATCGTGAAGCGATGGCTGTAGCCGACCTCGACCTTGAAGCCCTGCACGCCCTGCGCTCAGACCATCCCTGGCGCGACAGCAACCCGGCCCTCTACCGCCGTTACTTTCCCCACATCTACAGGACAGAATGATGAAACACGGGGCGAGCTCCCTTGCTCCAGGATTGGCTGGCTATTCTTTTTCCAGGTCGACGAAAGTGCCGCCTGTGATTTCAGGCAGCTGCTGCGGCGATATCGGGAGCAGGGAGTGGGATGTGCCGGCTGAAGTATAGACTACATCAAAGCGCTGCATAGATTGATCAAGAAAGATCGGGACGTTTTCATCAATATCAAAAGGACAGACTCCGCCCACCGGGTACCCGGTGATCTTTTCCACCTCTTCAGCCTTGGCAATTTTCGCCTTTCCTCCGCCGAGCAATTTCTTGACCTTTTTATCGCTAACTTTTACATCGCCGGCGGCCACGAACAGGCCGTATTTTTCCCCGCAGCGAAAAAGGATCGACTTGGCTATTTGACCCAGTTCTACGCCCAGTGTTTCGGCACCTTCGGCCGAAGTTTTAGTAGTTTTCTCATGCTCTACCGGGCGCAGGTTTGGGTCAAACTGCTCCAGGAACTTTTTGGCTCTTTCCAGGGCGGGGTTATCACCCATTTTCATCACCTCATAAATCTAAGTATTTCTCCAGGCCACAAGGATGCTTATTCTTGAACCAGCTGCAGCCGGAAGCTAGACAGCTTTAGACTTTTCATACGCCCGGACTTCCTGTTCCGGGTAATGGCGGAATACGATTACCCCGATCAGGATAAACAGGGCCGAGACCGGGCCGGTTAGCTGGATGCCGAGCGGCTGATCCACTGTGCTGCCAAAAAGCTGGAGCAGCCCTCCGGTAATTACTGTCGACAGACCCAGAGCGAGCTTTAAAATAAAACCCTGGGCTCCAAAGTACATCGCCTCGCGGCGTTGTCCGGAAAGCTTTTCTTCCAGGTCTGAAACGGCGGCTACGATAGCCTCAGGCACGATAAAAATGACGGCCAGCGGCAAACCGGCAAGCGCCATCAGGATATAACCAAATACCTCGGGAGTAAGGCCGAAAACGGGCTGGCCGAGAAAAAAGAAAAGCGGCAGCAAAACCATGAAAGCGACCAGGGCAAACATCATTACCGGCTTTAAACCGGCTTTTTTAGAAAGAATGTTAACTGCCGGGAAAAATAGCAGGGCTACCACAAAGGCCAGCCCAAAATATATTGAAGCTTCATCTTCGGTGCCCCCTAAAAGAACGGTTACATAAAGGGGCAGGTTAAGGGTGATGATGTTAAAACCGAGCCAGAAAGTAACGTTGCCGACCAGGTAAATAACGAAAGCATGATTTTTAAAAGTGGTTTTAATAGCTTCTACCAGGCCCAGTGTAGCCGGTATGGCTTCGGCATAATCACGCTCCTTGATGGTAAGAGGGATGTATAGAAGGACCAGGCCCAGAGCAGCGAGGGCCCAGACCATGCCGTGGAAACCGAGTATGCCGATTAAGATCCCTGAGCCAATCAGGGCGATCCCAACCCCAAGGAGCATAAAAACCGCCCGGAAAGTGGACAGGTCGACCCGGTCCTTGTTACTGCGGGCCAGCTCTGGTAAAAGGGCCAGGTAAGGGCATACATAAGCCGTGAACAGGCTGAAATAAATGGCCAGCAGCACGGCCAAATAGACGGTATTCAGCGCTGATGTTTCCGCTACCGGCGGGTAGAATAGAAGCACGAACACTGCGGCATAGGCCACGCCGCTGAACAGCATGAACGGCATCCTTCGGCCCAGTCGCCCCTTGTAGTTATCCGACCAGCGGGCAATAACAGGGTCGGCCACTGCATCTATCGCCCTTCCGAGAAACATGATTATGCCGAAAGCAAAAGGCGGCATCAGGGCTTCAACGCCCTCAAGGGGGCTGGTAATGTAGTAATAGAACAGCCAGGTAATCAGGACCCTGTCGATCAAGCTGAAACCGCCCGATCCGGCCCCGTAAACGATTTTTCCCCACAGGGGCAGCTGTTTTAATTCTGTCATCTGGTTTTAACCTGCCTTATTTGATTTTTTGTTTGATCGCCCAGGCCAGGAACCCGGCCCCCGATGCGAAGGCAGCGCCGGTGGATACCTGCCCGGTTTGTGGATGGATGCTTTCACAGAAGAAACCATTATCCATTTTTACCCTGCTCAGGAAATCGGTAGCTCCTGCATTGCAGGCCAGTAGATCGTTGCAGGCTCCCATTGGCCAGGGGTTTTCAGCATGCATGGAACCGGTTTCTTCAAAATTGCTGTCCTGGTGAAAAAACTTGTTGTTGAAAGACCGGATCCAGCGGACTGTATTTTTAAAGACTGTATCATCAATAGAACAAAAACCATAGTAAGCCAGCAGCTGCAGGCTGCCGGGTGGGTTGTCATAGAGGGTAAACCGGCCTTTGCCGTCCACGGCCCAGGCGAACATGATCCCAAAAGGTCCCTGGACTATACAGTGATCGAAAATAGCCTGCATCAGCTCCCGGGCCAGGATGGCGAAATCGCTCTTGTGAGCCCATAGTTCTTTGGCCTGCAGCTGGGACAGGAAGTGGAATGAGCGCTGCAGGATGGCGTTATTGTAGGTGAGGTAAGGGTAAGACACCGGGTCATCAGAAGGGCTGAGGAAAGTGCTGTAAAGCCCCGATTGAGGATCAAAGCGTTCAAAAGCCTTATCTACCAGTATATTTAAACCATCCCTGATCACATCTTCCTCTAAAATTAAGTGATCTTCGCTGGTATCGAGGTAATACTCCAGGGCTATAAAATAAGCGGCCAGTTCGTCCAGTTCAAACCCCGGGTACAGGACTGTGCCGTTGATATAGTGAGCATGATCGCCGGCGTTCTTGATATGACGCCGGTAGATGTTGAGCAGCATTTCCCTGGCCGCATCAAGATCGGCAGTTAGGATAGATGGGAAACTCCATAACAGGGCGTCGCGGCTCCAAAAGGCAGAACTGACATAATAACGAGGGCTGCGTGAAGTTACCGGGACCAGCTCCTCACTGTCCAGTGACCGGGCCAGGGAATAAAAATAGCAGAAAAACAGGTTCCTGTTCATTAGCGAGCCCAAAGTTTTATCCTCTAATGATTTCTGCCGGGTTTCCAGCCATTGAGTATTGTGTTCCCTGAGAGCTGTTAATCCATGTCTTCTTAAATCAACAGTGGTTGTCCCTGCCCCGTCGGCATCAAGGTTAACGGCTCCATAAACCCTGGTTTCATATTCTTTGCCCGGTTCTAAGTAAATGCTATTTGAAATGCTAAAAGATCCGCTCTCACTGTCGTAGTCCCATTTGCCAGCCGGTTCAACAGCCAGGGCCAGCGCTGCCAGGGGTAATCCTGCACAAGCTTCGAGGATCAAGTTGCCGGTCCAGCGATCATATCTGGCTTCCCTGCTGCCGTTAACAGGTTTGCGGTTAAAAACTACATAGTTAAAACTGTCCCACTTCCCCTGCCAGCCCAGCTTAATCGTCTTAGCTTTGTGGCTGCGGTTGCTGAATTTAAGGCAGCAACAGAACCCCTTAAAGCCGGGTGGGGCGAATATTTCACCTTCCACTGTCCAGTCATTTTCACTTAACTCGAATACCGGGATCCAGTCGAGCCGGTAATGCCATTTCAGTTTGCCTGCTGTTTCAATGTTTTGATCATCGATGGTGATTGTGGGTTTTAATAACGGGCTTTCCTCAGTTCCAGAAAATTCAAGTAATCCCCTGTGATCCAGGCGCAGGGCATTTAAGGATACTATCCCTGCATCCGGGCTAATCTGCGGTATAGATATGTATTCATTGCCGGTTAAATAAAGCTTCTCAGGATTAACAATTTCCTCCGGAACAGTCAGCAAAACATCAGGCTCGGGGTTTTGGCCCATCATTCTTCCTCCTTACGAAGCCTCGAGAGCCAGGATCTATGTTGTAAATATTCACCTAATACATTTTCGCTTTAGTTTGTTTAAAACCTTTTTTTATCTGCTATTTCGCTTACTACCGGCGGTCTTGAGATTCAGTTTATGTATGAAAAACATCACCATAATCTTGACGATCATGACATTACCCCTTATAATCTTAAAAGGACAGGGAAATTGAATAAGTCGGGATGGCGGAATTGGCAGACGCGCACGGTTGAGGGCCGTGTGGTTAACACCATGGGGGTTCAAGTCCCCCTCCCGACACCACTAATAGCAATGCGTGTGGATTACTCCACACGCTTTTTTTGTTTTAATAATTTTCATTGTGTCCCGAAATTATTGTCCCGAAATTATTATTCCGTTATTCCAGGCTCCTGGTAGCGATAATATCTGAATCTGTACCGAGCAGGTTTTTTATGATCACAGCGCCGATCTTTACGGGAGCTTTGATTTCTACCCTGGCAATTTCATCCAGAGCCGGAAAGACCAGTTCTTTAGGAATCGGCTTGCTTGTTTTCACTGGTAACCGCGGCAGGCGGGCATTGTGGATAAGTACTGTCGAGGTTACCGTCCGGGTTGGGTTGGCATATTCGTCGTAAGCGTAATCAACCCCGAGTTTGCACTGCTGGCCGCGCACCGATAGCTCCCCAGGCTTGTCAGGCTTTTCTTTCACCTGCATTTTGCAGCCCAGGGGGCAGAGAATACAAATCATTTCCTTTGTTTCCATGCTCAGGCTTCTCCCTTCTCTAGTGCGACGGTTAGTTCGTTGAAACTACCGGCGGGCAAATCTTCCTGTTTAAGCTTTAATACGATCATCTCACCGGGGGTGAGGACCTTTTTCTTCATCGACTTGATTAACTGGCCGTCAGCCCTGGCTAGGAGGGAAGTGTTCTCATGATGGCCGTCACAGCGCATATAGAGGTCGATGCCATCTTCCATCAGGGCGGTCCTGATCTTGTGGGGCACGATGTAGTTAATCCCGTGGCCTGGTTTGGTTTCAAAACTGAATCCCTCTGCCGGCAGACTATCTTTCCTTTTAATGTAGCTGGCTGCGCCCCGGCCGGCCTTGTAACTCTCTTCAGTGACCCAGTCCACCAGGTCGTGGACATGGACTACATTGCCGCAGGCGAAAATACCTTCTACCCCGGTTTCCATGGTTTCGTTGACCACCGGCCCACCGGTAGCCGGGTGCAGGGAAACCCCGGCGTTTAAGGATAGTTCGTTTTCGGGGATTAAGCCGCGTGAGAACAAGATGGTGTCACATTCCAGTTCGCGTTCGGTACCTTCGATAGGCTGTTTATTTCGGTCGGTTTTGGCGATTGTGATACCTTCAACCCGCTCTTTGCCCTTGATATTGGTGATTGTATGTTCAAGCAGCATGGGTATATCATAGTCTTCGACGCACTGCACGTAATTACGGACCAGGCCTTCAGAGTATGGTTTACGCTCTATAACAGCCGCCACATCGCCGCCTTCCCAAACGATGCGCCGGGCCATGATCAGGCCGATATCCCCTGAACCAAAAACAACTACCTTCCGGCCGACCAGGTAACCTTCGATATTTACAAAGCGCTGGGCGGTCCCGGCGGATAAGATTCCAGCCGGCCTGGTGCCTGGAATGTTAATAGCCCCGCGGGTTCTCTCCCGGCAGCCCATGGCCAGGACTACCGCACCCGCCTGCACCGATCTCGGGCCCTCTTTGCTGTTTATATAAGTAATCTGGCGGTCCTTGCCAACAGAAAGGACCATGCTGTTCAATTTACAGGAGATACCCAGATCTTTTAGCTGATCTATGAACCGTTCAGCATATTCCGGCCCGGTCAATTCTTCTTTGAACTGGTGTAGTCCGAACCCGTTGTGGATACACTGCTGCAGGATTCCTCCCAGTTCGTGATCGCGCTCGATTACCAGGATATCGTCGATACCTTCTTGTTTTGCCGCAACAGCGGCAGCCATGCCGGCCGGGCCTCCGCCGATTATGACCAGGTCGTGATAATCTTTGTCCTCATCATTGGACTTCAAGCCCCACTCCTCTGCAGGGAAGGTCTCAACGGGTTCGCCTTCTGCGGATGTTTCACTTTTTTTACTCTTGGTAGGCCCGGTTAGGATGTATGAATCAGGGTTGTCTTTTTTAATTTCTTCTGGTTCCCGGCCCAGTTCCCGGGCCAGGATCTCGATTACCTTGGGTCCGCAAAAACCGCCCTGGCAGCGCCCTCCGCCCGGGCGGATCCGCTTTTTGATGCCGTCTACCGTGTGAGCGCCAACCGGTCCCTCGATAGCCCTGACAATTTCACCCTCTGTTACATTTTCACAACGGCAGATAACCCTACCGTAGCGGGGATCCTTTTTGATCAGGGCTGCTTTTTCTTCCTCGTTGAGGTTCATCAAAGGAGTGTGGTTTTTAGCTGCCGGTTGGAAGCCGGGGTTTTTACCTGGTTTACCGGTATTTTCAGTTACAAGTTCGGCCACGTATTCGGCTATAGCCGGTGCAGATACCAGGCCCGGCGAATCGATTCCGGCCACGTTAATGAAGCCCGGTGTTTCCTTTGTTTCTTCAATGATAAAGTCCCCCGTGCTTGGTTTGGCCCTCAAACCGCTAAAAGATGTGATCACCTTGTGGAAGGGAAGACCCTTCTTGATCTTTTCGGCATTGCTGCGGACAAAAGCCAGCCCGGAGGCGGTTGTTTCGGTAGCTTCCCTGGAATCTACCGCTTCAGCGTTGGGGCCGATAATCAAGTTTCCATGGGCGGTAGGTGAAATCAGCACGCCTTTGCCCAGCTTGGTGGGACAGGGGAATAGGACATGCCTGGCATAGTGTCCTGTTTTTTTATCCAGCAGGAAATATTCACCTCGGGTGGGCTTGATTTGAAAGTAGGAAGAGTTAACCAGTTCATTAATCCGGTCGGCATAGAGCCCGGCAGCATTGATTACATACCTGGCTTCAACCATTTCCCCGTTGCAATTTACCTTAAACCGGTCTTCCTGTTTGATGATATCAGTTACAGGGCAGTTACGCCTGACTTCAACACCGCTATAGGCGGCGCTTTCAGCCAGCGCTATGGCCAAGAGGTAGGGATCGGTAATCCCGGCTGTAGGGGCATAAAGGGCCCCCATGGCCTCACTGGTCAGCCCGGGCTCCATCTTGTGGAGTTTTTCTCTGCCCACCAGTTCCAGGCGGGGGACATTGTAAGAAAGCCCTCTTTCATAGAGGCTGTTCAAGGTTTCCATCTCTTCTTCACTGAAAGCAATAACCAGGGACCCTGTCTGGTGAAAGGGGACATCTAATTCCCGGCACAGACCTTCATACATCCGGTTGCCTTCCACGTTGAATTTAGCTTTCAGGGTGCCCGGTTCGGGGTCAAAGCCGGCGTGGATAATCGCGCTGTTAGCCTTGGTGGTTCCGTTTGCTACATCACTGTCCTTTTCAATCAGGATCAGGTTCAGGTTGAACTGGGCCAGTTTCCTGGCTATAGCAGTGCCGATAATGCCGGCACCGATTATGGCTGCGTCAAACATCAGATACCTCCTGTTTTAAGTTCCACGTAATTTCTTATATCATATGTGTTTGTAATGATTCAGGCCTGGCCCGTTAAGCCACAGGGGAGGTCTATACCATCCCCATGGCGCCGCTTATGATTCAGCAGGGGCAGGCTGTAGTTGCAACAGTTTTATACAACCGGGACCTCAGCGGACTGCCGGTAAAAAGTTACTCTAATTCTTTAACAAAAGTTTCAATCCGGTTTAACCCTTCAACGATATTGTCCATGGAGGTAGCAAAGGATAACCGGGCGTAGTTGCTGAGCCCGAAACCGGTCCCCGGGACGATAGCTACCTGACTGCTTTCCAGCAGGAGGCGGGCAAAATCATCACTGCTGCCAATTTTTTCTCCCCGGAAAGTTTTGCCCTCTGTTTCTTCCAGGTTGACAAATAGATAAAAAGCGCCCCTGGGCTCTAAGCAGTTGAGTCCCGGAATATTTTTTATCCGATCATACATATACTTTCGGCGTTCATCGAAAGCCAGGTGCATTTCTTCAACACATTCCTGGCTTCCATCAAGCGCCGCAACTGCAGCCTTTTGAGCAATTGAATTGGGGTTGGACGCGGTATGGCTCTGCACCGAGGCCATAATTTTGGCAATCTCCGGCGAAGAGGCAGTATAACCGATCCGCCAGCCGGTCATGGCATAACTTTTTGAAGCGCCGTTGACCACAATTGTCAGTTCTTTAACCTGTTCGTTAAAGGCGGCTATACTGTGATGGCCGGTATCGTCGTAGATCAGTTTTTCATAGATTTCATCAGCGATGACATAGATATTGTGCTCGACGCAGTAGTCGGCTAATGCCTTTAATTCAACTTTACTGTAAACCTGACCGGAGGGATTGCAGGGGCTGTTTAACATTAAAGCTTTAGTCCTGCCTGTCCTGTATATTTCAAGGTCTTCCACGGAAGCCTTAAAGCCGCTTTCTTTGCTTGTTTCCATTGCAACCGGAATACCGTCGTTTAATTTAACCAGTTCGGGGTTGCTGACCCAGTAAGGAACAGGGATTAATACTTCATCCCCGGGATTGAGAAGGGCGGCCAATGCGTTAAACAAAGAATGCTTGGCCCCGTTGCTGACTACCACCTGGGCCGGGCTGTATTCCAGGCCGTTGTCTCTTTTGAGCTTCCGGCAAATTGCCTCTTTAAGTTCAAGTGTTCCTGCGGCAGGGGTATAACGGGTGTGCCCTTCATTAATGGCTTTGATTGCCGCTTCCCGGATGTGGGAAGGGGTATCAAAGTCGGGCTCACCGGCCCCGAAGCCGATCACATCGCTTCCCTGGCTTTTCATTTCTTTGGCCTTATTATCAATGGCCATGGTTGGTGAAGGGCTTACGCCCATAGCTTTATTTGACAACATGATAGTTTATCACCCCTTTATTAGGCTACAACTAAATATTTTATCATGAAATTAGCCCGGATGGTGAGTTGATTTGAGAAACGGTTCATCCCGGTCCGGCCTGAATTGTTCGTTGTAGGGGAGGACATTTTCATAGATATCGCGGACCTGTTTAATTTTTAGGAGCTGATCGGCTTTTTTGATCAGGGTTTCATGCATTTTTTGATCTGGCATTGATCTGGCCACCTACTTTAGTGGTGTTAATATTTTAGGGTTCCATGCTATATCAGTTTAGTTGTTATTTATACCACAGGGCTATTATTTGGTTATAATTTACATATTACAGATAAAATAATTCTCACTCGCTCAAATTTATCCATTTCCGTGTCTGAAAGAGGTGTTCCTAAAATTGGCCTAAGAGCTATAATCACATCATTTACAGTAAGCCTAATTTCCTCATTTTCGTCTTTGTCTAATTTTTCTCTTAACAGGTCCATCTTTTCAGGTGGTATTTCAATAATGCCAAGCGCAACTTGCATGAGCTTGGTTATTACCCTAACATCAAAACCCCCATTGCAGTTTGGGATAGGTGGTAGGTATAGGTCTATATCCTGTTTTTGGTTTTCCGCATAACCAGGTATTTGAAAGGATGTAACCAATAACAAAAAAACAAGAATAACTATAAGAGTTTTAGCGCCCTTGATTCTTTTTATGCAACTATCCTTATTCATCACAAACACGCCTTTAAGTAGAGATTAATAAAATGGTTCAACGGTTATTATAATATTCCTGCAAAACAGGTTGAGCTGTTAGCCCACGTTTCAGGTTGGCGATTAGCGCTTTTGCTTTTAATCCTTTGTACTTGTCCCAAAGTTTTTAACCAGCTCAAACAAACCTTCGTTATAGTATATTTTTGACTTGCCAACCTTTTTTTCTTTTAGAAAACCTTTATCAATTAACTTTGATAGGTAGGTGTATGCTGTTCGCCTGCTAACGCCGAGGCCTTCAATCAGGTATTTATTTTTGGTATAGAATTCGAAGAACAGCAAATCAACCAGTTCTCTTTGATAAAGCTCAGGCAGCTCTTCTTTAATTTGAGCGGCGGTTTTATCAATATAGATGTTTATTTCTTTAACCAGCTTTAAGGTTTCGGTTGCGGTTTCTTCGATCCCAATAAGTATATATAGAATCCAATCTTCCCACCGACCTTCGTTCGTTACCACGCGCAATAGCTTATAGTAGTCTTGCTTGTTGCGGATGATATATTTGCTCAAATATAAAATTGGGCTTTCAAGCAGCCCCTTTAATACCAGGTACAAGATATTCAGTATTCTGCCGGTTCTGCCGTTTCCGTCGTAAAAAGGGTGGATCGCTTCAAACTGGTAATGGATCACCGCTAGTTTTATCAGTGGATCCAACTCATTATCGCTGTTGATGTAATCCTCAAGGTTGGCCAGCAGCTCTAAGATTTCCTGTTCACTACAAGGCGGGGTATAAACAATATCCCCTGTTGCTTCATTTTTTAGCACTGTGCCAGGTTGTTTCCTGATGCCAGCGCGGTTTAATATGATCAACTGTTGGATCTCAGTGATCGTGTTGATCGTGATCATGTCCGTTTCGATCACTTTATTGTATCCATGCCAGAGTGCGGTGCGGTAGTTGACCACTTCTTTTGCGGCAGGACTTTTGTAGTCTTCAATTGAAATAGCCTTAAATACTTCGTCGTGCGTGGTGACAATATTTTCGATTTCCGAGCTGTCCTTGGCCTCGTTAATCAGGATAGCATTGATCAGAATGTTTTTATTGGGGATCATGTTGGCATATCCCTTAAGTTCTGACAGGGCTCGGTACGACCTGGTCAGCTGTTTTAAGACCGTTCTGGTCTCAAGGTCGATGTTTGGAGGAAGAGGGCTTAGCTGGCTCAAATATAAGTAACCCCTTTCAGCAGAATAAGGAAAAAGTATATGGGAAATCTTTGCCCATTATCATATCACATGGGAAGCAATGGTGCAAATATTTCCCATGTTATTGTGATATGGGCAATGGTTGCACATATGAACAAATATGAATGGGGTTTTTATAAGTATTTAAGATGTGGATGGGGGAGAGGGCTCAAATTACAAGGCGGTCCAGGTATTTAATATAAGGGTGTTTATTAAGGGCGTTGAGCAGACGCAGTAAATGCAGCACTTTTTCAATCAACTCAGGCTTGTAGCCGGTTTCTCTGGCCAGCGGCAGGACTTCTGATGCTGAAAAGATCACTTTACTTCCTCCCATGTTTTGTGTGTTATTTCTGGCGGCACTAAAAGATTCCAGTTTTTAACGAAGATGCTGTTCTTGCGTTTTCCACGGTCAAAATAGTGGGGTTGTTCAGGGCTTAACCGGCGAAGTGTTTTTAAATAGGTGTCATCAACCATTAGGGTTTCCTGGTGTTGTTCTAAGAAAAACCCCACTTTTGCTGCTGTGGTTGCGTTGTTGAGCAGCTGTACATATTCTACTACCTGATCCAGATCAAAGAACTCTATTGATTCTAAAGAACGCCATATTTCTTCTAAACTCCCTGCCAGATCGGGGCGGTTTAATACGTCAACTAAAGTTCGCTCAAGGGTGGTTATCTTCAACTCTACACCAGAGCGATTCCGGAAAAAAACTCCAAAATAATCCCTGTCATTTAGCTGTAGATTACGCGGCGCCAGCACGCTTATAAATTTAAAGTTTTTAAACGCATGAAGATTATCAAATGGTTCACTCAAAAGGATCCGGCTTTCCTATACTATAAAGTAAACATTGAAACTGATCTGAGAAAAATTAAAGGAGGTCTTTTGACCACTGCAACCGCCCTGGTCCAGTATTGTTCATCCAACATATAGCACGGTCGAGCAGTAATGGTAAGTTTAAAATGCAGTCTTACTTTAAAGCGGAGAGTTTTTGCTCCAAATAGGCAGGAGCAATCCACAGCAGATCATTCTCCAGCAACTGATCGGGGTTAACCGGGGTATCGCCAAGGTTCACTTCCCAGTGCAAATGCGGTCCGGTGGCATATCCGGTCATGCCCAGTGTGCCAATTATTTCTCCCGGCTCCACGGATTGATCTTTTTCCACGGCTATGGAGTCGAGGTGCATGTAGGTGCTTGAAAGGCCAATACCGTGGTCAATGATTACTGTTTTACCGCCGGAAAGCAGGTTATCAGCCAGCCTGATGATACCGCTGTTGGTAGCCGCGACGGGGGTTCCGGTATCTTCTGCGATATCTATGCCGCTATGCCGCCGCGGAGGGTTGCTGTTTATGTAGCGGATTGCCCCGTACTCGGAAGTGACCCGTCCTTCCACGGGAAGGACAAAGCTGCCGGTCCAAAGCGGGTGAGCTTTGCTTGTGGACCGGGCTTCCTTGATTTTTTCGCGATCTTCTGCCAGCCTTTCTGCCGTCCAGCCCTCGGTTACCCGGGCGGGCATACTGAACCGGGAAGTTTGAAAGACTTTTTCTTCCAGGGAAATCGTGGTCTCGAAGGTCATATTGACAGAACCAGGGTTACGGGACCGGATGGTAATGTCATAATTGCCCGGATCGGCTTCATATCTCACCCCGATCAAAGCGTAGAGCAGGTTTCCAACCCGGTAATGATTAGATACTGTTCCCGGAAAATCGAAGTCGAATTCAACTTCAGCTTGAGCGGGGACCGGGCTGGCCTCGACGATGATGAAATCGCCCGGATTAAGATCCTCGGGGTAGGTTATAACCTGTTTGTCGGCGGAAATATAAAGGCTTAAGCTATCATCAGTAGCAGGGTCAGGATCCGGGCCTGATCTAGGCACCGAACCGGCAGGACCGTCCTGGAAAAGTATTAAGGCGCAGGTAATCATAAAGCAGGCGATAAGGAGGAATAAAAAACTCTGTCCTTGTTTGAATCTCATCATAACCCCCGGTAATTGGCCGGCTCCTCAAAATGACCGGTATTTTAGCTTGGTACAACTAATTTAGCATAAAAAGCAGGATAGGGACACCCTCTGTAGAAAAGTTACCTTTCAGCAGGCCTTTTAAATCCGTGAAAAAAGTTTTTTCGTACCGGGATAAAGCAAGTAATTTAGGTTGCTCATAAAAGCTGATTTACTGGAGGTGCATGCGGTGGTTGAAACGTTAACTGCCTCCTGGGGGTTCGTTATAGACCAGGACAATATCTGGTGGCAGATCCTGATAGCTGCTCTTATTATTTTATTTGCCCTGCTTTTAAGAGGCCTGTTTACCCGGTTTATATTCAGCTTGATCTTGAGATTTACCCACAAGACCAAAACTGATCTTGACCGGGCTGTTATTATGGCTTTTGAAGGGCCTCTAAAAAGCTTAATTATGGCCATTGGAATCTACCTGGCTTTGCATTACCTGCCTTTGCCCCCGGCTTTTATGTTATTTGTCTCCAACCTGTTCCGCTCGGCTGTGATCATTATGATTGCCTGGGGTTTTTATAACCTGGTGGGAGGAGAGGCTTACACCCAGGTAAGCGAAAAGGTGAACCTGGACTACAGCCTGGCCCTTTTTGCTTCCAAGGCCCTGCGCGTGATCGTCATTTCCCTGGCCGTGGTAATTATAGCCCAGGAATGGGGTTATGATGTTAGCGGCCTGGTAGCCGGACTGGGCCTTGGCGGCCTGGCTATTTCCCTGGCTGCCAAAGATGCGCTTTCCAATGTATTCGGTGGTATAGTCATTGTCCTTGACAAACCTTTTGCTGTGGGAGACTGGATCCTGACCCCCAGTGTCGAAGGGACGGTGGAAGAAATGAGCCTGCGCAGTTCCAGGGTGCGCACTTTCGCCAATGCCCTGGTTACAGTGCCAAACGCGGTCCTTGCCAATGAAGCGATCACCAACTGGACCAGGATGCAAAAGCGGAGAGTTTCCTTCCACCTGGGGGTAACCTATACCACTTCCCGGCAACAGCTGCAGAACTGCGTTAATAGAATTAAGGACCTGCTTGAAAACCACCCGGAGGTGCACCCGGACCTGATCATGGTCCGGTTTGACCAGTTTGGCAGCAGCAGCCTTGATATTTTCATCTATTTTTTCACCTATACTAAAGTGTGGACTGAGTTTTTAGCTGTCAAGGAAGAAATCAATTTTAAGATTATGGAAATACTCGAAGATGAAGGGGTCTCAGTGGCTTTCCCCAGCCGCAGTATTTACTTTGAAAATAAACTTGAGACCGGCACCGGTTTTCCCGAAAGTGACGAACCAAAGCCTTAATCGTTGCATCCGGGTATTAAAGAAGCCCCGAGCAGTAGAACAGGTTACTGTTGACTGCCGGGGCTTTTTATTCTGACTGTTCTTTCAACCGGCCGCACTTTACAGTCCTACACTTAAGAGGGTGTCCGCCGGATGTACGTTTTCATTACTGTTCAGCCACGCTGCCTTTTGGAAAAGGGACATTGCAGGTTAAGCGGTTGCAATGGCTGGTGAAGCAAAGGCTTTCAGAGCTGCCGGCAACTTACCCTTGCGCTTTTTTCCAATCGCTGAGGAATTTTTCTATGCCCAGGTCGGTCAGGGGGTGCTTGAACATTTGCTCCAGCACCTTGAAGGGGACCGTAGCGATATGAGAGCCAGCCAGGGCTACCGCCGGGACATGTTCCGGGTGTCGGATGCTGGCGGCAATGACTTCGGAGTCAAGGTCGTGCAGGTCGATCATGTCCACAATATCGCGCACCAGCTCCACCCCGGTCTGACCGATATCGTCCAGGCGGCCCAGGAACGGGCTGATGTAAGCGGCGCCGGCCCGGGCGGCCAGCAGGGCCTGGTTGACCGAGAATACCAGGGTGACATTGACCCGGATGCCTTCAGCGGAAAGGGTTTTAACTGCCCGCAACCCCTCGGGCATGATCGGGATCTTGATCACAACGTTCTTGTGCACACCGGCCAACTCGCGGGCTTCCCTGACCATACCCTCGTAATCCATGGAAATTACCTCTGCGCTGATGGGCCCATCAACCAGGTTGCAGATGGCGGGAAGGATCTTGTTAAAATCTTCATTTTCTTTGGCTGCCAGGGACGGGTTGGTGGTAACTCCGCAGATCACTCCCCAGCCGGCCGCAGTTTTTATTTCCTCGACATTAGCCGTATCCAGGTATAATTTCATTTGCCTTACCTCCAGGTAAATTTAGTGTCTTCATTATCTTATTCTCTTTAGTTGTATAATTCCCTGCCGCCTGCAGGGCCAAATTGATGGCTAACCCGGTAAGAAATGGCTTTAGCCGGTGTTTGTAAACCCGGCTAATGTAGTTTTAAGGGTACAGCTTCACAGCTCCCCTCCTTAGACAGTCAGTTGCCAGAACCGGTTGGGGCTGATAGAATTAGATGGAAAGAAGGTGAGCGGCGATAAAAGAACTTGAAGACATCCAAAAACAGTACCCGGATAAATTTGCTCCTATGGACGACATTTTCGGCAGTATAAGACCCGGCGACCGCATTTTCATTGGCACTGCCTGCGGCGAACCGCAGCACCTGGTGCAGAAGTTTGTAGAACACGTGGAGTCGAATCCGAAGGCTTTTTTTGATACCGAGATCCTCCACATCTGGACCCTCGGAGTGTCGCCATATTCCGATGAAAAATTAATGAACACCTGCCGGTCCAACTCCTTTTTTGTCAGCCACAATATCCGCCGGGCGGTAAACGAAGGCCTGGCCGATTATACCCCCATATTTTTAGCCGATATACCGGCCATGTTTCGCCGCCGCCAGGTCCAGGTGGATGCGGCCCTGGTCCAGGTTTCTCTTCCCGATAAGCACGGTTATTGCAGCCTCGGGGTCAGCCTTGATATAACCAGGGCTGCCGTGGAAAATGCCGACCTGGTCATTGCCCAAATCAACCCCAATATGCCCCGTGTGCACGGGGATACATTTATTCACCTTTCTGATTTTGATTACCTGGTTCCGCACGAAGAGCCGATCCTGGAATACAGCCCGCCGCCTCCGGATAAAGAAATTGTTGATGCCATCGGTAATTACGCCGCCCAGATCGTGGAGGACGGGGACACGATCCAGGTTGGTTACGGGGCTTTGCCTGATGCAATCCTGTCCTGTTTTGGCGAAAAGCGCCACCTTGGTGTGCACACCGAGCTATTAAAAGACGGCTTGATCGACTTGATTAAAAAGGGCGTAGTTGACAATAGCATGAAGAACAAGGAACGCGGGAAAACTGTGGCCTCATTTTGCATGGGTACAAAGGAAACCTATGAATTTATCCATGACAACCCTGCGGTTCAGTTTAAACCGATTGACTACACCAATAACCCTATGGTAATTGGAGAACATAACCGTATGACGGCGATCAATACGGGCCTGGAAATAGATTTGAGCGGTCAGGCTTCGACCGAGTCCATCGGCAGCACGTTTTACAGCGGCATCGGGGGACTGGCCAGTTTCATGCGCGGTTCTGTCCTGGCCCCGTACGGAAAAAACATCCTGGCCATGCAGTCCACTTCTCGCGACGGTACTCATTCCAGGATTGTCCCGGCCTTGAGCGAGGGAGCGGGAGTGACTTTGACCCGTGGCGATCTTTACTACGTGGTCACTGAACACGGTATTGCTTTCTTGCACGGCAAGAATATCCGGGAAAGGGCCATGGCCTTAATCGCCATTGCTCATCCAAAATTCCGTCCCTGGCTGATTGAAGAAGCCAAGAAAAGGAACCTGATTTACAAGAACCAGGCTTATATGCCCGGTAAAAAAGGCGAATACCCGGCCCACCTGGAGACATACCGGACTACCAGGAGAAATGTCCGGATATTTATGCGGCCGGTGAAAATAAGCGATGATACCATTGTCAAAGATTTTTTCTACTCCTTATCGGACAAGAGTATCTACCAGCGGTTTTTGACGGTAAGACGGCAGCTGTCGCGCGAAGAACTGCAGAAAAGGTTTGTAGTGATCGATTATACCCGGGAAATGGTGATCCTGGCCGTAAAGAGATACCTGGGCCAGGAAGTGATCACCGGCATTGCCCAGTACTGCATTTTAGAAAACAGTCTTTCGGCAGAAGTATCGATCGTGGTCCGCGATGATTTTCAGGGTAAGGGCATTGGTTTTGAGCTGCTTTCCTACCTGGTGACGGTGGCCGAAAAGCAGGGCCTACATCACTTTGTTGCCGATATCCTGCCTGACAATACCGCTGTTTTCCGGCTGATTGAAAAACTGGGCCTCAAATTTGACCGTAAGTGGGACAGCGGCTTGATCCATATCGTTATTTACTTAAAATAATGGGAGCATAACCGCCTGTTAGAAATTAGATGGGCGGTTGGCTTTTATTTCGGCACTTTTTCGTAAGGAGCATAATATGGCCTTTGACTTAAGAGAAGAATCCATAGAGGCATTAAATGATTATTACTCAAGTGAGGGGCCTGCTTTGCGCTGGCCCCATGTTTTTGCCCTGCCTACATGGCTTCAAAGCTGGTGGGACACCTTCGGGCAGGATTTCAGCCCCTGCCTGCATTCTGTCCGGGAAGACGGGGAGCTGATCGGCCTGGCTCCTTTGATGGGAAAAGAAGAAACAGCATACCTGGTCGGCAGCTCTGATGTATGCGATTACTTAGATTTCATTATCCGTCCCGGCCGGGAACGGGCCTTCTTCCAGGCCTTACTTCCGGCATTAAAAGAAAAAGGCTTCAAGCAGCTTTCCCTGGAGTCCCAGCGTCCGGACTGTGCTTTTTTCACAGCCCTGGCCGGTAATGGTGGCGGTCATGATTTCTTTGCCGGTATTGATTTTGAGCGTGAAGATGAATCTTTTGAACTGCCCTTGCCCGGATCCTGGGAAGAATACCTGGCTCTTTTAAGTAAAAAACAGCGTCACGAGGTCAGGCGCAAACTGCGACGCCTGGAAAGAGAAACTTCTAACTACCGCTACTGCCTGCTTGAAGAAAGCGGGGCGGTGCAGGATTTTATCCCTGCTTTTTTCAAGCTTTTGCAGGATCATCCCGAAAAAGCCCAATTTTTAACCCCGCAAATGGAAAGCTATTTCCGGACCCTGATCGAAAACCTGGCCCTGGAAGGCCTGGCCCGCTTTGGCCTGCTCGAAATCGACGGCACTAATGCCGCAGCCGTCCTTTATTTTGACTATCAAAAGCGCATCTACCTTTACAACAGCGGCTTCATCTCCGGGTACCGTCCCCTCAGCGCCGGCCTGCTTTCCAAGGTTTTGCTGATTCAACGGGTTATCGAGCAGGGCAGGCAAGTTTATGATTTCTTAAAAGGGTCTGAGGTTTATAAAAGCCGCCTGGGCGGAACCGGTATTCCCGTTTACAGGGTTGAGCTGCAGCTGTAATAGCCTTATATAAAAGTCCAGAGAAAGGTTTGGAGAGCAGGTTAAAAATGCGCATAGCAATGCTTTGCATACATAGTTCGCCGCTTGGCCAAGCCGGCAGCAAAGATACCGGGGGAATGAGCACTTACCTGCGCGGCCTGTCTTCTGCCCTGGGCCGGAGGGGTCACCGGGTTGATCTTTTTACCCGTATGGCCAACTCCGGCAAAGAAGAGGTGCGGCAGATGGGACCAAATGTCAGGTTGATTTGTCCTGGTGACGGGCTTGGTGAGCTCGATAAGCACAGTTTGTATCCACACTGCCCCACTGTGGCTGAAAGTATTGATCAATTCAGTCGCCGCGAAAAAGGTGGTTATGATTATATCTTCAGCCACTACTGGCTCTCCGGGGTGACCGGCCGCATCTTAAAAGAGCGCTGGAAGATACCGCACCTGTTGATGTTTCATACCCTTGGCCGGGCCAAGAACGAAACCTGCCCAGGAGAAAACGAGCCATACCTGCGCCTGCAAACAGAAGCAGAGCTGGCCTTGGAATGCGACCTGGTTGTGGCTGCTGCAAAGCAGGAAAAAGAGCGGCTGGTGGAATACTTTAATCTTTCACCGGAAAAAGTAGCCCTTATTCCATGCGGTATTGACAGGGATCTTTTTTATCCATTCGACTCTAGAAAGCGCCGAGATGCAAAACTTAAGGTCGGTGTGCGGCCTGAAGGAAAAATCGTCCTGGCTGTAGGGCGGGTTGAGCCGGTTAAAGGGTTTGATACGTTCATCAAAGCGGCATCTTTACTGCCTTTTGAGGACAACTTTGAGCTCATTATTGTTGGGGGAGACGATAAAAGCAGCGCCCTGATTGCTGCTTTAAAAGAAAAAACCCTTGAGCTGGGCCTTAACAGGAGAGTACGTTTTACCGGGGTCGTTGAGCACAGCCTGCTCCCGGTTTATTACAACGCGGCCGATGTAACCGTCCTGCCATCTTATTATGAAAGCTTTGGGCTTACAGCCCTGGAATCTGTTGCCTGCGGCACCCCTGTAGCAGCATCCCCGGTGGGAATATTGCCCGAGCTGATCGGTCAAAACCATAGATTTGGTATCCTGCTAAAGGAGCGCGCGCCCGCCGCCTGGGCTGCCGCCATTCGCAGGGCCTACACCGCTATGGACCCTATTTCTAAGGCGGCGCTTGCAACCGGCCTGGCCCCCTACAGCTGGCCTGAAGCTGCAGCCAGCCTGGAATCGACCTTGAGCTCCCTTTAAGACATGCAAAAACGATTATGTTATAATTGTAAACGATTATCAAAACTATTTAAGTAAGGATGATTCAAAATGGATGTGCAAATGATTTATGATGCCGTGATCAGGTACGGAACCCAGCTATTGCTTGCCATTGTTGTTCTTTTAATCGGTTTAAAGATCATTGGCATGATTGTCAGAGCAGTATCCAGGAGAATGATCAAGGCGGAGATGGATCCATCGCTGCAGCCATTTATGGCTTCAATGCTGCGGGTGACCCTGCAGATTCTTCTGATCATCTCCGTGGCCTCTATGATCGGTGTAGAAATGACTTCATTTATTGCCGTAATTGGGGCTGTTGCTTTTGCCGTCGGCCTGGCCCTGCAGGGGAGCCTGGCCAACTTTGCAGGCGGGGTCCTGATCCTGCTCCTCAAGCCTTTCAAAGTGGGAGACTATGTCCAGGCTGCCGGCCATGCCGGCACGGTCAAAGAAATCCAGGTATTTTATACCCTGCTTGACACCCCGGACAATACCAGGGTAGTGGTGCCCAATGCCTTACTTTCCAATAGCAGCGCCATAAATTACAGTAAAAACCCCATCAGAAGGCTGGACCTCACCTTTGGGGTAGGCTATGAAGCAGATATCGACCAGGTCAGAAGTGTCCTCCTGGAGCTGGCCAACCGGCATGAACTGGTCTTTGAAGATCCCCCACCCCAGGTCCTGTTAGGAGAGCACGGAGATAGCGCTATTGTATTTTACCTGAGAATGTGGTGTAACGCCGGCGATTACTGGCCTCTTTACTTCGAGTTTCTGGAAACGGCTAAAAAAGCTTTCGATCATGCTGGCATCAACATTCCCTATCCCCAGAGGGATGTGCACCTGTTTAAAAATGAAGGATAATTAAGCTGTTTCATGTCAAAGCTCTATAGACACATGGTAGTAAACGGTAAAGGGAGGCGAGGCTTAACTACAGGGTCGCAGCTTCTGGTACAGCTAAGCAGCTAAGAAATACGTATTTACTCAGCCGTGCTTTATTTTGGATAGGGGACGGCTTCAGCAACGAAAATTATTAAAGGCGGTTATGGATATGGAACACAACGATGACAAAGCAAACATTAAAGCAGATGCAATGATAATCAGCCCTCACCCGGATGATTCCGAATTCGGCGCCGCCGGGTCGGTGGCTCGCTGGGTCAACGAGGGGAAGGTAGTAGTTTACGTGATTTGCACCAACGGGGAAAAAGGAACCAGTGATCCTAACGTCAGCCCCGAAGAACTAAAAAAAACCAGGCAGAAAGAACAAAAAAAGGCAGCCGGTTTGCTGGGGGTCAGCGAGGTGATCTTCCTCGGCTACGAGGACCAGTGCCTGGAAGACACCCCTGAATTTCGCAAGGACCTGGTGCGCTGTATCCGCCGCTTTCGCCCCGATACCCTGGTTACCGCCGACCCTTACCGGCGCTATATCTGGCACCGTGATCACCGTATTGCCGGGCAGGCGGTCCTTGATGCCGCTTTTCCTTACGCCCGCGATCACCTGGCCTACCCCGATCTGCTGGAAGAAGGGCTGATGCCCCATAAAGTCAAAGAAATACTGACCTGGGCCAGCGAAGACCCCAACTACCATTCCGATATCACCGAAACCTTCGAAACCAAGCTGGCGGCCCTGCGCAGCCACGAGAGCCAGATCGGAGAACATCATTTTCCTTCTATCGAGAAGTGGCTGCGCAAGCGGGCTGAAGACGCCGCCCGGGAACAGGATTTCACCCTGGCAGAGGCCTTCCACCGGGCCGAATTCCTCTGGTAAAACCGCCCACTTGTGTGGATTTAGGTGCCGAGCCAGGTGACGTCGCCGCTTAGCTCGTAATTCTGTGTGCTGCTTTTGAAAGTGTTGAAAAGCTCACGTTCTGTTTTCAGGTTTGTTTTCTCGCCGTGTCCCGGCAGGATTACCGTTTCTTCCGGCAGGGTCATGATTTTTTCTTCTATCGAGGCTACAATCTGCTTAAAAGCGCTTGGCGAGGCGGTTTTCCCGGGACCACCGGGAAAGATTGTATCGCCCGAGATCAGGTAATTGTCAATCCTGAAGCAGAGGCTGCCCGGTGTGTGGCCCGGGACATGGAAAACCTCTAATTCTAAGTTGCCGCAGCGGATTACTTCACCGCCGGAAAGAAGCTGGTCTGCCCTGACAGGAAGCTGCCCGGCATCATCCTCGTGGACAGCCAGGTTAGCCCCCAAATCCCGGTGCAACTCTTCTAAGTCTGTAACATGATCCATATGCCCGTGGGTCATAAGGATATACTTGACTTTAGTATCTTTAAGCCTTTCTTTGATTGCTGCTGCGCTTCCAGGTGCGTCGAACAAAACGCTTTCTAAAGTGCTGGGACAAATGACCATATAAGCGTTGGTCCCAAAAGGCTTGGTTTCAAGGCGCAGGATCTCCTTCTTATTATCTCTTACTATTTCTTGAACTCTGCTGGTCATGAAAACATCTCTCCTTTTCTTCTTCCTTTAATTTACTTCAATTTGTTTTATTTCCCGGTCCTGTAATGCTTGTATTTCTATTATAACAGCAGGTCAAAATTAATCTAAACCTGCACCATTATGCATTAGCTATTTCCCTAAATTAGAATAATCGGTTATAATAATTTCTGGGAATAGTTCATATCCATCATCATAATAACAAGGAAGAGGGATCCAGCAAATGTCCAAGATTAAAGTAGCTATTGTTGGTGTTGGTAATTGTGCCAGCGCATTAATCCAGGGAATCCATTATTACCGTGAACTTAACGAGCAAGACGCCATAGGGCTCCTGCACTGGAACATCGGCGGATACCAGCCGTTTGATATTGCTGTAAGTGCAGCTTTTGACATAGATGAACGAAAAGTAGGCCGTGATGTCAACCAGGCTGTATTTGCTCTACCCAACTGCGCAGTTCCATTTTACCCCGACCTGCCACCTTCCGGTACAGAAGTGAAAATGGGCCGCGTGTTGGACGGCTTATCAGAACATATGCTTGACTACGAAGATGAATATACTTTTGTTAAAAGCTCTGCCCCTGAACCGGAAAAGGAAGAAGTGGTCAGGGTCCTTCGCGATACCGGTACAGAAATAATGCTTAATTACCTGCCGGCCGGCTCAGAAGAAGCTACCCGCTTTTATGCCGAGTGCGCCCTGGAAGCAGGAGTAGCCTTTGTTAACAATATCCCTGTATTTATTGCCAGCGATCCGCAGTGGGCGGAGCGTTTTGCTGCTAAAAATGTGCCTGTAATCGGTGATGACATCAAATCGCAAATGGGCGCTACGATCCTGCACCGCGCTTTGGCCGATCTCTTTAAAAAACGCGGGGTTAAACTGGAGCGTTCCTACCAGCTTAACACGGGCGGCAATACCGATTTTTTGAACATGACCAACCAGGGACGCCTGGTCACCAAGCGCATATCCAAGACCGAAGCGGTTCAGTCTGCCGCCGCAAAAAGGCTGCCTGACCGTGATATTCATGTCGGTCCCAGCGATTACGTATCCTGGCAGAAGGACAACAAGGTCTGCTTCCTGCGCATGGAAGGCCAAATTTTCGGCAATGTTCCCATGAACCTTGAAATGCGCATAAGCGTTGAAGACTCCCCCAACTCTGCCGGCATTGCTATCGATGCCGTGCGCTGCTGTAAGCTGGCCCTGGACAGGAAGCAGGGAGGAGTGCTAGTAGGCCCTTCGGCCTACTTTTCCAAGCATCCTCCCAGGCAGTACCCAGATTATGAGGCCTACCAGCTTACAGAGGATTTTATCAGGAAAGAATAGAATTAGTATTTTAATTGGAAAGGAGCACTGACAGATGAAAAACATGCTGCAGCAGAATGAACTCGGGACCACAGGCATAAAGGTGACTGAATACTGCCTGGGTGTGCTGCCGATGGGCCCCCTGCAGTCAGGCCTGCCTGAAAAAAACTGTTTGGAAATTATTGAGAAGGCTATCGATTTAGGGGTTAACTTTTTTGATACGGCGGAAAGTTATAAAACTCAGCCCTATATGGGGCAGTTTATGAATAGAAATCGCAGTAACCTGGTAGTTTCCACCAAGTCGCACGCTAAGACCTATGATGATATGGGGGCAGCAGTGGAGAAATCACTGCAAGAATTGCAAACCGGCTATATTGACATCTACCATTTGCACAGCGCAAGAGATGGTTTAGAGGTATTTGAAGAACGTAAAGGTGCTTTAAAAAAACTAAATGATTTAAAACAAGAGCAAGTAATCCGTGCGGTCGGGATAGCTACCCATAATGTAAAAGTGGTTGATAAAGCGGCAGAACGCGATGATGTTGATATTCTTTTTGTTTTGGTGAATAAAATTGGCATGGGGCTTGTAGGTGGCACGACCGCCGAGATGGTTGCAGCTATCGAAAAAGCGGCCAATGCGGGAAAAGGATTATACGTTATGAAAGCCCTTGCCGGGGGCAACCTTCTTTCTGAATATGACGACGCCTTATCGTGGGCGCGCCGCCTTAAAGGAATTAGCTCTGTTTCTGTGGGCGTGGTTTCCATCGAGGAATTGCTGCAGAACCTCAAGTTCTTTGGGGTTAAAACCCCGGAAACAGAAAATGTGTCATCAGAAATAACCATAAAAGAAAAAAAGCTGTTCATCCTGGACAGGCTGTGCACCGCTTGCGGCAGTTGTGTGGAAGCCTGCCCTAACGAGGCCCTGTATCTTGAGGATGATAAAGCTAAAGTTAACCACGAAAACTGCATTTTGTGCGGCTACTGTTCTCCCGAATGCCCCGAATTTTTGATTCGCTTAACCTGATTACCGGATAGAAGGCAAAAGATGGCCTGCAGCTCATTTTTTGAGACCTGCAGGCCATTTCCTGTACACTTATATATATTTCAAGCCAAATAAGCTTCAGCACTGCCGCTGTTTCTTGCGAATCAGCCCCAAAAGAGGGGCAATTTTTAAATATAGCACACCAGCAGCGGGTACCGGTTTAAAGGGAGCGCCCCAGATCAAATCCTTCTTTTACCGCTTCGGTGATCTTGCGCGGCTTGCGGGCATCTCCGGTTGAATGCAGCTCCGGGACCCTGCCTTCCAGTTCTTCAGCCAGGGGGTTGTTAGAGACTGCCCCGGTAGCCAGGGCTACCGTGTCTGCTGGAAGCAGGGTTTCTTCGCCTTCTTTTTCAACCAGCACCCCGGATTTATTTACTTCTTTAACCGCATACTGGTCCATTACCCTGATGCCCAGGCGGCGGATGCATTTGATGGTTACCCAGCGGGTGCTGACACCAATGTCCCGGCCAATTCCCTTTTCCAGCTCGACCAGGGTTACTTCCCTTGTGCCCCGGTTAAGCAGCTCCCGCAATTTCTCCGGGGTTTCGGCATCAAAATCCATCAGGAATTTTAAGTTTTCTGCCGGTAATGTACCAATTTCTGCAGTTTTTACAGCCGTTTCGCAGCCCACTGAACCACCGCCGATGATTACCACTCTTTTACCCGGCACCACGGAGTTGTCCAGGATCTGCAAAGCAGAAACAACGGGGGCAGCTTCATCTATGGGGAAGGGAGCTTCGGCAGGACGGGCCCCGGTTGCTACCACTACCACGTCTGCCTCCTCAGCCATGATTTCATCTGCTGCTGCTTCGCGGTTGAGGACGATTTCTACTCCATTTTTAGGCAGCTCATGTTCATAGTAATCGAGCAGGGTGATAAAATCATGCTTGCCCGGGGGCATGGCCGCATAATGCAGGTGCCCGCCCAGGCGGCTGCCTTTTTCCCACAGGCTGACTTTATGGCCTCTCATTGCAGCCAGGCGGGCGGTTTCCATACCGGCCGGGCCGCCGCCGATGATCAGAACCTTGCGCGGTTTATCGGCCGGCTTAATTTCGGTTTCATATTCTTTGCCTGCCATGGGGTTGACCGTGCACTGCACATCCTGGAAAGTAAATACCATATCAAAACAGCCCTGGTTGCAGGCGATACAGCGCCTGATAGAATCAAATTTTCCTTCTGCTGTTTTTGCGGGCAGATCGGGATCTGCTATCAGCGGCCGGCCCATGTTGACCAGGTCGGCCATGTCTTGCTTCAGTATTTCCTCGGCTACCAGGGGATCGTTGATCCGGTTGCTGGCTATAACGGGGATTCCGACCGCTTCCTTGATGCCCCGGGCCAGGTAGGCAAAGCCGCCCCGCGGCAGTTCACCTGTAATCTGGGGCACCCTTGATTCATGCCACCCCCCGGTCACATTGATACAGTCTATGCCGGCCGCTTCCAGTTCCCGGGCAAAAAGTGTCGCTTCCTGGTTGGTGTTGCTTTCCGGCATGTAGTCGTGCCCGGAAATCCTTACGTTAACGGTATAGTCATCTCCGACCGCTTTTTTGACCCGGCTCACAACTTCCAGGCCAAAACGTTTCCGGTTTTCCCAGGATCCACCGTACTGGTCGGTGCGCTGGTTGGTGAGAGGTGATAAGAACTGGCAGATCAGGTAACCGGCGCTGGCCAGGATTTCCACGGCATCAAAACCCGCTTCCCTGGCTCTGCGGGCAGCCTGGGCATAGCTTTCCTGCACGTTTTCTATGTCCTCGAGGGTCATTTCTTTCGGGGTTTCCCTGGTGAGGCGGGAAGCGATTGCAGACGGGGCAACCGGCTGTTTGCCGGTCATTATGCTGTGGGTGTAACGCCCGGCATGATAAAGCTGGGCTGCAGCTGCGGCTCCGTTATCTTTAATAGCCCGGGCCAGTTGCTCCAGGCCTGCAATAAACTCATCATTATGCAGGCCGATCATCATCGGACCCTGCCCCAGGGTATCGATGGTGCAGCCGCCCACAGTGATCAAGCCCGCGCCACCGCGGGCCCTGGTTGCATAATACTTGATCAACCGTTCGTTAACAAAGTTATCCGGGGTGTAGCTGTGATGAATAGCCGGCATGGCGATACGGTTTTTTAATTCCATTTGCCCTACTTTGATCGGTTCAAATAATATCATAAGTTAATTACTCCTTTATCGACCCAAAATATCGATCTAAAAAAATGCATAACCACATGGATTTATTAATTCTACATCAACCGGGCAATTGCCTTCCTGCATAAAAAAATGTTGACGATAACCCGGCAAGTACGCTAAATATGTGACTGTTTTACTTGCTTTGGCCCCCGCTTAAAGCTTCAGGGATCCCCGGTTATTTGGTATAATAGCTCAGGAGGGATTATTATGGGAAAAATGGAAGTAAGGGCATTCGGAAAACTCTTTTTCTTGTTCCAGGAAAGAAAATGGCCGCATCCCATGTATTATAACACAGAAGAAGACTCTTTGACTGCGGGAGAGCTGCGCGACAAGCTGGATATTCCTGTTGAAGACGTGGAGGCTGTTTTTATTAACCGCACCATCAAACCCCTGTCGACAAAACTGCAGGACGGAGACCGGGTGGCTTTTGTTCCGCCCGGAGTCCCCAGTATCCACCGTTTCAACCTTGGATTTTACGATGCCAAAGAAGAAGACGGCTCTGCCTGATTTAAAAAGTATAAGATAAAAGAAGGGGAGGCTTTCTATGTGCGGCAGATTTGCCCTGGCAACTGATAAGAATGTGCTTGAAATGCTGTATGATATTGAAATACGCGGCGAGCTGACACCCCGCTATAACATAGCCCCTTCGCAGGAAGTCCTTGCCCTGCGGCTGTCCAGGACAGGTGGCGAGAAAGAGCCGGTTTATCTCAAGTGGGGCCTGGTACCTTTCTGGTCGGATGATCCTGATACCGGGAACCGGATGATCAATGCCCGGTCTGAAACCGCTCCAGAAAAGCCTTCTTTCCGCAGCGCCTTCAAAAAAAGAAGGCTGCTGATCCCGGCTACCGGTTTTTATGAATGGAAGAAGGAGGAAGGGGGCGCCAAACAGCCTTACTACATCTGCAGAAAAGATGGCCACCCCTTTTCCCTGGCCGGCCTCTGGGAACGTTGGGATAAGGGGGACCATCCCCTTGAAACCTTCACCATTCTTACCACGGAAGCCAGCGATCCGGTAGCCTCGCTTCATAACCGGATGCCGGTGATTATCCCCCGGCAAGCCTATGACAGCTGGCTCGATCCCGGCACGGAACAGGCTGATCTGCTTGAGCTGCTCAAACCTTGCCCAGCCAAAGAACTAACTGCCTACCCGGTTTCCCGCCAGGTTAATAATCCTGCCAATGATCTCGAAGAATTATTAAATCCTATTTAAACCATAGTTTTAAATGGCCGCCTATTCCGCGCCACAGGTGGGACAGGGGCCGGCTGGGCGGTGATAGCTGTGATTGGTCCAGACTCCGCAGTCTAAACGGTAACCCTGGTTGCCCAATTCTACCGGACACTGCTCGTACATCAGGTGGTACCCTTCATACGTCTGGCAGCCGTCACTGGTCCTTTCGCATTCTGTGCAGACAAATTTCGGAGAATAAGAACCCTTGTTATTGTTCAAATAGCCCAGGAACTCTACCGGGCCTTCGCATACAAAGCAGGCCGTTCCTTCCAGGGCGGCAAAATCGATGTCATGGTGGTGGGTTATGCTTTCTGCAGTCCTGCCGTTATTAAAATAACCGGCCAGATCTTCAGGGTGAATAGTAAGGTTGGGCAACTCCACCGGCAGCAGGTCGGATACCGTTCCCAGGATTATCTGGGTACTGTCGACAATATGAAAAGCGAGGGAGGATTGTTCAACGTAGTCCTGGACGCCTGGAAAAATCGGAAAGGCTATGAGCAGGATCAGTAGTACCCCAACCACCGCCAGCCCAATTACCAGCCCGGCGCCGCCTCCACCCACTTTGTCGACTATTCTCAGGGGAGTGAAGTGCGTAACCAGCCCCACCAGGGTGCCAGTAAAATGGATCAAAAGGGCGATGATCGAAAAGACCAGGATGAAACTAATTGTATCGGCCATGAAACGGGGGATGCTTACATAATCGAGGATCAGGCTGCTGCCTTCAACATAATATATAATGGCTGCCATCAAGCCGGCGGCAATACCGGCGATGGTAAATATACTCCTGATCAGGCCTGATTTAATACCCTGGGCCAGGGACAGGTCCAAAAAAATGGCAATCAGGATATCGATCCAGTTGAGTTCTTGCAGAGTCATTTTAACCGCCTTTACAGGTTTACAGATTAAAACGGGTGCTATTTTTCAGGCAGCCCGCGCCCGGCTCTTGCCTGCCCGCTTTACACGCTTGCCTTTTGCTATTCCTGTTACCCCTATTATAATCGAAATCAAGGGTGCTGTATGCTAGTAATTTATATTTTTACTTGTGCCTGCTCAGCCTACCTCGCCTGGTACTTTCCAGGCATAATGGAGGCGCAACTGGCCTCGCTTTGCAATCACGTGGGTTATAATGTTGAGAGAGCTCATCATTAAAGTCACTATATTTTTTATCGTCATAATACAAAACTGAACTAAATAGCCGGTAAAGATGTAGCGAATAACAGGTATTGCCCTGTATCTGGCGAAAATTAACACTGTAAAGTTGGAACAATCTGAGGGCAGGGGCATTGTTTCTATGACAGTTGTATAAGCTTTGCAAGGAGGAATAGTTTAGTGGATATTCATCAACGGACCAATAATATGGAGCTTTCCTATATCCGGACGGTAGTTGAAAAAGCAAGGCAAATGGAAAAAGAGGGCCGCAATATCGTTCACCTGCAGATCGGTGAACCCGATTTCACCACCCCGGCACCGATCATTAATTCTGCCGTGGAGGCGCTAAAGGCAGGGGAAACCCACTACGGGCCGGATGAAGGGATAAGTGAGCTGCGGCAGATTGTGGCTGAACGCCTCAACCGGGAAAAAGGCCTTCAGTTTGACCCCCAGGAAAACATTATTATTACCACCGGGGCCTCTGAAGCGGTCTTTAGTGCTCTAGTCGGCTTAAGCGGGCCCGGCCAGGGGGTGATCATCCCTGATCCGGCTTTCGGAAACTATTACAACTGCTGTATTTGCGCCGGATCGAGGCCTGTTTACGCAGCTATGAAACTGGAAGGAAAGTGCAGGTTAGATTTTACACAGCTAGAAAATGCTGTTAAGAACAGCCCCGATCCCTGCGCCTTCCTGGTACTCAACAACCCCCACAATCCGACCGGGGCCATGTTTGATGCCGGTGATATCAAGCGCTTGGCCGATTTTGCCCTTGCCCATGATTTAATTGTTATATCCGACGAAATATATGAGGACATATATTACGGGGATGAAAAACCGCTTTCCATTGCTTCTGTTCCCGGAATGGCGGAAAGGACTGTAATAATAGGCGGTTTTTCCAAAACTTATGCCATGACTGGCTGGCGCCTGGGTTATGCCGCAGCGCCCGGTCCCCTTTACGGCCCTATTCAGAAAATCCACCAGTATGCGGTGACCTGCGCTGCCACTTTCAGCCAGATCGGCATTGCCGGCGGCATCGTCCAAAGCGAAAAAGAGGTGCAGCGAATGGTAAGCGAACTGGACCGGCGCCGGCAGTATATTGCCGGCAGGCTCAATGATATAGAAGGCATTTCCTACATCAATCCGGAAGGAGCTTTTTATTTCTTCATCAACATTACCGCCTCAGGTCTTGATTCCATGGTTTTTTCCAGGCGTCTTTTGGAAGAGCAAGGAGTGGCTGTGATCCCCGGGTCGACATTTGGACCTGCCGGGGAAGGATTTATAAGGATATCTTATGCCAACAGCCTGGCAGAGATCGAGAAGGGAATGGACAGGCTTGCTTCTTTCTGGCAAAACTTATGATGAATATTAAACCGGCCCGCAGCCTTAAAGAGCTGCGGGCCGGTAAATTATGAAGTATCTTTCCAATCTACAGGCAGGAGAGAATCGTTTTAATATCCCGCCTGGGGGATAAACTTTAAGATTTTGATCAGCTTGTTAGCAAATCGGAAGCTGTTTTTTCAAGTTGAGCGACCAGGTTTTCAGCTATAACGGCTCCTTTATCCGGGCTTGCATCGTCTGCGCTGTAAAGAATGCCGCTGTCAGGAACCATGCCGGCCGGTTCTGGAAAAACTACAGGTTGAGGGCGGTGTTTTTGCCCTTTTTGCCTGGGAATACGGTCAACATGGACCAGCTGGGGACAAAAATGCATAACCAGTGAAGTTTCTACCAGGCTGGCATGTTCCACTTCCCAACCGGGAAAACCTTCCGGAAATAGATCGTCCAAAACCTCGTCTTCCACCAGCTCCCACCAGTTTGCGATTACTACCTTGACTCCTTCGTTAGCTTCAGTAATAAGGTGAGCTGCTTCCGAAATAAAGGCAGTATTTTCAAAGTGCCCGTTCATCAGCAAAAAGCGTTTGCAGCCCTGGCGGATATAATCTTGCAGTATATCCTGCACAAGACAAATCATAGTTTGTCCTGAAAGAGAGATAGTCCCGGGGAACAATTGACCTCCCCCTGTAGCGGAGTGGGAGCGATAGCCGTAGTAGAGGGGAGGTGCCACAATTACTGGTTTCTTTTCCGCCAGCCTTAAGGTTAAGTGGTAAGGAATCAAGTGATCAACATTAAGGGGCATGTGGGGCCCGTGCTGCTCTACAGAACCAATACAGAGGGCGATAATTGAGTCAGGCTGTTTGGCAGAAAACTCTTTCCAGGTCATAGTATTCTGGGTAACCGGTTCGTTGTTCATCTTTTTACCTCCTCACGTCCACGCGAACGAATTAAAAATTGAGCAAGAACAGTCAGGGTGATAGACATAGAAAACACAATGCTTCCGATAGCATTGATGGTTGGATTAGTGCCGCTCCTCATCATAGAATAAATTTTAACGGGGAGGGTTTCACTAAAACCGCTTACAAACCATGCAATAATGAATTCGTCAAATGATAATGTAAAAGTAAGCAGCATAGCAGCGATGATGCCGGGTAAAGCCTGTGGTATAAGGATTTTAATAATCGTTTGCATCTGGCTGGCCCCGAGATCGGCGGCTGCTTCTTCCAAACTTTTAGAAATAGTATTAAGCCGGGCATTGATTATTACCAGGGCCAGGGGGGCGCCGAAAACCAGGTGGCTAATCCATACAGTAATTAAAGATTGCCGGAGTCCAATGCTGGCAAAATAGATTACAAGCCCCAGGCCCAAAAGCATCCAGGGAACTGCCAGCGGTGACATCATGCTCAACAGAAAAAGGTTATTCCAGCGAAAGCTGTAATGCCTGATTCCGTAAGCTCCCAAAAACCCCAGCAATACAGCAGATAGGGACACAGCAACGCCCACTAAGATACTGTTCTGGAGGGGGCCTAATAGAGCCGGGTATTCAATAATATGCTCATACCAGTGCAAGGTAAAACCTCTCCACGGTAAAACCCCGAAGCGGTTGTCGTTAAAAGAAAAGGCAATGGTTACAATGATGGGAGAAAAAAGAAAAAGCAGCATGGCAAAAAGATAGGCCCACATTGACCGTCTAAATAGTACCTCACCTTTTTTCATACTTATTTTACACTCCCTTTGGTTCGTTTACCCAGGTTCATCCAGCGAGACATAATGCCCAGGACAATTAAAATAGTTGCTACCATGATTACCGCAAACGCAGAAGCCAGCGGCCAGTTAACATTCCACTGGATTGCATCTACAACAAGCTGGGGGAAAACCTGCCTGGTTTGCCCTCCCAGGACCGAAGGGGAGACGAAGTCAGCAAAGGCCAGGACAAAAATAAACATCGCTCCCGTTACAAGGCCGCCGGAGCTTAACGGCAGCGTGATTCGCCAAAAAGTCTGCCAGCTGCTTGCGCCTAAGTCTTTAGCTGCCTCTATTAACCTTAAATCAATATTTTCCAGGGTGGTATATACATTTAAGGTCATAATAGCCAGCAGGTAGTGAGTCAGGCCGATGGTCGTAGCTTGATGAGTGTAAAGTATATCAAGTGGTTCACCAATTATCCCTACAGACATAAGCGCATAATTTATAATCCCGGTATTAGATAGTATGGTTTGCCAGGCGTAAGCTCTAACCAGGTAATTTGTCCAAAATGGAGCAATGATCGCTACCAGGAAAACTAAGCGCCATTGTTTTGGGACCACAAAGGCCAGAGCATAGCCCAGAGGGTAAGCTATAAGCGTGGTAATCAAGACTACCCTGATTGACAGGAAAAGGGAATTTAAGTAAGCCCGGTGATAGATGCCTCGTTCAAAAATAAGCTGGTAGTTGGACAATGTCCAGTCGTAAGTTAACTGATAATTGATCATTGACATGAAGCTGACCAGGAACATATAGCCTACGGGCAAGGCGAAAAAAAACAGCATCCACGTAGTAATGGGCGTAAGCCATATAGAAGGTCCGGGGTGAAGCAGTTTATTTTTTAATCTTGAATTCATCAATAACCTCACTGTGAAAGCGATACACTAATATCATCTACCTGATCAGCTGCACCCAGTTCCTCAGCAGGTAAAATAGTAGCTTTTTCATAATCCCAACTCACAACAACCGGGTCACCATTGGCTAAATCGCCTTTGCCCAGGGTTTCTGCTGTCAATTCTTGGTTGTTAACTTCAATCACGTAGCGTGTAATAGAACCCTGGTAAACTTTTTGTTTGACCATGCCTTGCAGGGTGGCCTTTGAGCTTTCAGCCCGGGTTGAGTTTAATGGCTTAACAGAAATATTTTCCGGACGCAGGCAGTAAATAGCCGGTGAATGCAGGTCCAGGGTCCGGGCTTTATTTAGCTGTCCCTGTAAAAAGCCTAAATTTGGATGCTTGAAGGTGCCTGTTGTCCCGTTCTCCTCGGTATAGGTGCCTTCCAACAGGTTGCACTCACCCAGGAATGAAGCGACAAAAGGAGTGGAGGGGAATTCATAGACTTCCTCCGGGCTGCTTAACTGTTCGATCCTGCCGTTGCGCATAATAGCGACCTGATCGCTCATGGTCATTGCTTCTTCTTGATCATGAGTAACATAAACAAAGGTTTGTCCCAATCTTTCCTGGATATTTTTCAGTTCAAACTGCATGGTTTTCCTGATTTGTGCATCGAGTGCTCCTAAAGGTTCGTCTAATAGCAGCACTGTGGGTTGCAATACCAGGGAACGGGCCAGGGCCACCCGTTGTTTTTGCCCCCCGCTCAACTGGCTTGGGTTGCGGCCTCCAAGATCAGGCAAACCTACCATTTTTAAAGCTTCTGTAGTTTTTTGCTTGATTTCATTTTTTTTAGCGCCTCGCATCTTCAGGCCAAAAGCGATATTGTCATATACGCTCATGTGCGGGAAAAGAGCGAAGTCCTGAAAAACCATGCTTGTAGGAATTTCTGCAGGAGGTAGAGCTGAATAATCTTTACCCTGGATATATATATTACCACTATCAGCTGTTTCAAAGCCACCTATCAATCGAAGAGTTGTGGATTTGCCACAACCTGAAGGCCCGAGCAAGGTTAAAAATTCACCTTGCCGCACATTAAGTGAAACCTTATCTACAGCCACAACTTCACCAAAGTTTTTACAAACATCAACCAGTTCTATAACATACTTTTCTGTCATGTTTCTCAATTCCGCCCTAACCTTTGAAGGGGGCAGTTAGATATCTGCCCGCCTTCATTGTTATAGTTTCGCCCCAATGATATAACATCAGGTATTCTTTTAAAGACATTCATTAAAGTTTCCAGTTAGAAGGGGCTATAATAACCCAACCTCTGCTGTTATTGCATTCCTTTGAATTCTTCCCATGCATTCTGCCATTTATCTTCGTTTTCAGGAACTTTACGGGTACTGATTCTTTCAAGCATTTCGGTAATCAGGTCAGGGTCATCCATTCTAAGGATTGAAGCTTGATCGGGATCCATGTGATCTACAGCTTTCACGTTAGGTACTGTTGAATGAAACGCATCAGACAAAGCAAGCCTTGCCTGCGCTTCCGGGGTAGTTAAGTACTGCACAAACGCTTCAGCCGCTTCCGGGTTTTGGCTATCCTTCATAATGGCCAGGGATTCAGTCCATGAAACCCCACCTTCCTCGGGCACTACAACTTCAATAGGATAACCTTCTCCTTTTAAAATAACCTGCAACCATTCTCCTCCGAAGCTTAACCAGGCGCTTTCATCGGCCAAAGCCTGAATGGTGTCGGAATTGGTAGCTGCAATCACGCCTACCTGTTCGCGCAAGGAATACAATACTTCTTCCAGCTCATCAAAATCTTCCCCGGTAATGTCATAGGGTTCCTCTTCTCCTAAATACCTGCCCAGCATACCCATATTGGGAAGGTACCAGTCAAAAAGAACTACTCTACCTTCGTACTCGGGGTCCCACATTACTTCTATTGAACTGGCTTCCTCTTCAGTAATATAATTGGAGTTATAGACAATACCGTAATAACCCCAACGGCTTACAACTGCATACATTTCATCGTCGACATAAATCTGTTCAAAATCCTGCCAGTGGTCAAAGAAATTTTCGATTTCCGGGTAATTTTCTCTTTCCAGGGGAGTGATCATGTCCGCTGCAACCAGTCTTTCAACCCAGGGAGTATCAGGGGTAACAACATCCCATTCTCCTGGCTCAGCAGCCGAGAGGATAGAAAACATCTGGTCTGAGCTGGGATAAACCCTTGAATTAACCGTGACCCCGTACTTTTCTTCAAACGGTTGTATAAGCTGTTCTTCTTCATAACCAGGCATAACCAGGATGTTAAGTTCACCGCCAATGTAGTCTTCATCGGCTTCTTGATCTGGATCCGCCACTTCTTGCTCCCCACAACCAATTAACAACAAAGCAGGTAACAGGAGCAAAAGTACTAACAAGACATTTTTTCTGTTCATAGCTGTTAGCCTCCGTTTTAGAATTAAGATCTCATGCTGTTTAGCCTTTTACCTGGACTATTACAGGCTGGCTTATAACTATGCTAATGATATTATAAAAAAAACTTTGTTATGTCAACGTTTTGATGTCGACTGTCAGGCCTTTTTGTTATCGCTAAAACCGCAAATATATCTCTTAAGGATGGATACCGGCTTAATATTTCTGATCTTTGAAAAAGAATGATTCAGAGGAGTTTTCATGATCCCCGGGTCGACATTTGGACCTGCCGGAGAGGGGTTTATAAGGATATCTTATGCCAACAGCCTGGCAGAGATCGAGAAGGGAATGGACAGGCTGGCTTCTTTCTGGCAAAATTTATAAATGAGGAAAAGATGAAGTATAACAGTGCTTTAAGATGAAATAGCGAGCTCAAAGCTATTCGTTGCCTGTAATTAAGCGCTATTTATTGACACAATTATTACAATAGCATTATAATTGTATCAAGTGCTAATACTGATTAAAGGAGGGATGCGACTGCACAACACGGGTAAAGAGCGTGGATTAAAAAACACATTTTAGGAGGGATTAAGCGTGGAACACATGGGAATAGTTTCGATTGTTCCCCCTGTTTTGGCCATCGTGCTGGCAATCTGGACTAAAAGGGTTTACTTTTCCTTATTTGTTGGTATTGTCGTCGGTATTTTAATTTACACTGCCAGTATCGGTGCCACCCTGATCGAAGTAACCGAAACCATGGTTGGCAACCTTTCTGATGACTGGAATGCCCGCGTGATGCTGTTTACCGTCCTTCTGGGCGGACTGCTCGGCATTATGTACAGTTCGGGCGGTTCACGGGCTTTCGGTGAGTGGGCTTCCAAGGCCCTGACTACCCGTAAATCAAGCCTGGTTGGAACCTGGGTTCTAGGTCTACTAATCTTTTTCGATGATTACTTCAATACCCTGACTGTTGGTTCGGTAATGCGTAACATTACCGACCGGTTCCAGGTCTCGCGTGAAAAGTTAGCCTACATTATTGACTCCACGGCAGCTCCGATCTGTATCGTTATTCCGATTTCGACCTGGATTGCATATGTGATGTCGCTTTATGTCGCTGAATTTGAGCGCCTGGAAATTGAAATCGAACCGTTTGGATTATTCCTGCAGACCATACCATTTAACTTTTATGCTTTAGCAGCAATTATCATGGTCCTGTATCTTGCCGTGAGCAACCTCGAATTTGGCCCCATGGCCAAAGCGGAAAAGAGGGCTCTTGAAAAAGGCGAACTCTTCGATGAAACTACCAAGGATGAAATTCCGGGCCAGGATATTACCAACCTGGAAATATCCCAAAAAGGCACCATGTGGGACCTGTTGATCCCGATCATAGTCCTGATCGGCGGAACTATCATCGGGATCGTCTACACCGGCGGATACTTCGAGCCGGATATCGGCTTCGTTGACGCCGTAGGCGATGCTGACGCCGCTACCGCCCTGGTCTACGGGACCCTGGTAGCCAACATCGTTGGTATCATCATGTATGTTTCAAGGAAGATTCTCCCGCTGAAGGACTGCATGGAGAACTTCATCACCGGAATTAAGGCCATGGTTCCGGCCCTGGCTATCCTGGTCCTGGCCTGGTCTATCGGTGATGTAGCCGGAATGGTAGGAACCGGTGCTTTCGTGGCCGAAGTTGTGGGCGCGCACCTTCCGTTCTGGATCATTCCCTTTGCCATCTTTATTGCTTCGGCATTTATGGCTTTTTCCACCGGGACATCCTGGGGCACCTTCGCCATTATGATGCCCATCGGGGTTCCGGTTGCGGTGACTGTCGGTATCGACCCGGCGATGTGTATTGCCGCCGTGCTTGGTGGTGCGATCTTCGGAGACCACTCCTCGCCGATTTCTGATACCACGGTGCTTTCCTCCACCGGTGCGGGCTGTAACCACATGGACCACGTCAACACCCAGCTGCCGTATGCTATTGTGG
>CAYWIY010000006.1:0-20800 GCA_964458455.1 uncultured Syntrophomonadaceae bacterium
ATGCCGACAAATATCATTCGCAAGGGGCGCTTGAAGCGGCCTGATTGCATCCGGCCTTCTTCTTTTTTCAGATAAGCAAGAAGCCGGTTCAGGTTTTGTTTTCCCTGCACGCTAAAAGGCATCGCTTCTGCACCCATACTCCTAAAATAGCTCAGCCAGGAGTCTGTTTGTTCATTTTCAGCCCGGTCCGCCTTGTGCAGCAAAACCAGGTGTTTTTTGTTCTCAAACAAGCTGGAAAAGGTTGGATTCCTGCTGCTGAAAGGGATCCGGGCATCAAGCAATTCGATGACCAGATCAATCCCCTTCAGATCTTCACGCAGCTGGTTTACCGCCCTGGACATGTTTCCGGGATACCATTGCCCCTTGCTCAATGTTTATCCACCTCTGAATCGATAACCCGTGCTTCCCAGGGCGGCCAAAATATAAAAAATGCCCTTCCTTTCAGGTAATCCTCGGAAACGAAACCTACCCGGGGATCCCTTGAATCCATGCTATTCTGGCGATGATCGCCTAGAACAAAAAGATAACCGGGCGGTACTTCAACCGGCCCGTAATCATACATAAGAATATCTTCGTTAAGATAGTGCTCATCCAGGGACTGATCATTGAGGTAGACCTGGCCGTTCTTAATTTCTACCATGTCGCCTTCTACACCGATAACCCTTTTAATAAAATCACGCCCTGGTTCATGTTCAAAGACAATCACATCACCCAGTTGCGGCTCTTCAAAATGGTAAACAATTTTGTTAACCATCAACCGCTCTGTTTCAACAAGGGTCGGGTACATTGATCTGCCTTCAACGACAAATACTTCGAACAAAAAAATGCGGATCAACAGGGCCAGGACTACTGCGATCAGGATTGAACGAGTCCAGTCCCACAGTTCTTTCCACCTGCTCAATTAGATCATCCCCGTTACTGCCTGTAATTAGCGATGTTCCTTAATTCTTGCCGATTTACCTTTGCGCTTGCGCAGGTAGTACAGTTTGGCCCGGCGCACTTTACCTTTTCGCACAATCTCAATCTTGTCGATTGACGGAGAATGAACGGGAAAAATTCTTTCCACACCAATACCAAATGAAACCCGGCGCACGGTAAAAGTTTCCCTGGTTCCACTGCCCTGACGCCTTATGACTACGCCTTCAAAAGCCTGGGTCCGTTCACGGTTTCCTTCAATTACCTTGACATGAACTCTAACTGTATCGCCCGGGGTAAACTGTGGCACATTTTCCTTTTCATTGCGCTTTTCAACTTCCTTAAGTAAATCCATCCTGATTAACCTCCTATCCAACTCACTGGGTAATTATAACATATTGTCAGCTTTTCAGGGCTGCTGTTTTTTTAGCTTTTCCAGGTATACTCTTTCTTCCGGTAAAAGATCGGCCTCTTCTAACAGGTCAGGCCTTCTTTCCAGCGTCCTTTGCAGCGACTGCCTTCTGCGCCAGCGGGCAATTTCCCCATGATTTCCAGACAACAAAACAGGGGGCACCTCCATATCCCTGTAAACAGAGGGCCTGGTGTAATGAGGATACTCCAGCAGCGGCTCGGTAAAAGATTCATCAGCCGAGGCTTCTTCGGCCAGGAAACCGGGCAATAACCTGACTACTGCATCAACAACCACAGCTGCAGCCAGCTCCCCACCGGTAAGCACAAAATCTCCTATTGATATTTCTTCATCAATTAGGGAAGTGCGAACCCTTTCATCAATCCCCTCATAACGTCCACAGATCAGAATAAGGTGGTCTTGTTTGGCCAGATCCCGTGCCTGCTGCTGATCAAAACGACGCCCCTGGGGTGTTAACAGGATTACCTTTGGTTTATCGCTTTTGGAGCGGCCTTTTAAATCTTCCACTGCTTCAAACAGGGGTTCCGGCTTCAGGACCATGCCGTACCCTCCACCGTAAGGATAATCATCCACCTGGCGGTGCTGGTCGTGTGTGTAATCCCTTAAGTCAACCAGGTTGATCTCCACAAATCCCCGCTCAACGGCCCTTTTGATCATGCTTTCTTTGAAGGGGCCTTCAAGTATGCCTGGGAAAATGGTTATCACGTCTATTTTCATCAGCAAAATGCTCCCTTACAAATCAAGCATCCCTTCCGGCAATTCAACTACCATTATACCTTCGGCCAGATTAACTTGCTTGATAAAGTCCTTTACTGCCGGAATTAAATTCGTTTTATCCTTATCACCGCTTCGCGCGATTAATACCTGGTCATGTCCTCCCCCGGGGACAACCTCTACAACCGTTCCGAGCAGGTTTCCAGACATGTCGTAAACCTGCAGGCCTTCAAGCTGGTCGTAATAATAGGTTTCCTCCGGAAGGGGCAACCTTTCTTCCCGCGGTATCCTGACCAGGCTGCCGCGCAGTTCCTCCGCCCTGTCCCGGCAGTCAATGCCCCGGAACTTAATGAGCCAGTAATTGCCATGTACCGATGCTTTTTCCACCGAATATAACCGGCGGATAGACCTTAGTTCTAACTCCACATCTTGCAGCAGTTGAACCCGGTCCGGGAAGTCTGAGTAAGGATATACCTTCACCATTCCTCCTATGCCATGCGGTGAAAGAATTTTCCCTATTACTACATCATAATTGCTGGTCATTGCACTATTTCTACAACAACTTTTTTATTTTCCTTAACGGCCGCTGCATTGACAACTGTTCTGATAGCCTTGGCAATGCGGCCCTGCTTTCCAATCACTTTTCCCATGTCATTTTCCGCAACCCTGAGCTCCAGAATAATCAACCGATCGCTTTCTACCTGCTGGACATCAACTTTTTCCGGCTCATCAACTAAAGCTTTGGCTATATGCTCCAGTAGTTGCTTCACTGATACCATCCTCCCTGTGATACTACTTACCAAGACCGGCTTTGTCAAAAAGGGCTTTGACCGTATTGGAAGGCCTGGCTCCCTTGGAAAGCCATTGCTGTACTTTTTCAGTGTTTACTTCAAAAGTGGTCGGTTTTGTAGTCGGGTTATAATAGCCAATCTCCTCAATAAAACGGCCGTCTCTCGGATAGCGAGAATCAGCAACTACAATCCTGTAAAACGGCTTCTTTTTTCCTCCCATTCTCTTTAACCTGATCCGTACTGCCAAACTAGGTCACCTCCATTTAATAATTAGTAGTGCATTTTAGTGCTTTACAATTTATTATCTATATTAACCGGTTATAAGCATACCGGGATCTTCCTATCCTTGTGTTTCCCCATTTTTGTTAAAAGGGAAACTTTTTCTTAACCTTTTTCATCTTCTTGGCCATGCCCTTCTTGCCGGATGCATTCATCTGTTTAAACATTTTTTGCATCTGATTAAACTGGTTAAGCAACCGGTTCACATCCTGCACAGTAGTTCCGCTTCCCCGGGCTATCCGGCGGCGCCGGTTGCTGTTAAGAACAGAGGGGTTATTGCGCTCTTCCCTGGTCATCGAACTAATAATGGCCTCCACCCTTTTCAGGCTGTTTTCATTCAAGGACATTTGTTTAAGTTCTTTGGGAATGCCCCCGCCTTCAGGTAGCATGTTCATAATTTCGTCCAGGGAACCCATACTGCGTAGCTGCACCATCTGATCTTTAAAATCTTCAAGTGTAAACTGCTGCTGGCGCAGTTTCTTTTCCATCTCCCTGGCTTTGTCCTGATCGACTGCCGCTTCCGCTTTATCAATTAAGGACAACACATCACCCATACCCAGGATCCGGGATGCCATCCGGTCGGGGTAAAAGGGCTCCAGGGCTTCGATTTTTTCACCAACACCAACAAATTTGATGGGACACCCGGTCACCTTGCGGACCGAAAGGGCAGCCCCGCCCCTGGTATCGCCATCAAGTTTGGTCAAGATCACCCCGCTTAAACCGACTGCTTCATTAAACGAAGAAGCTGCATTGACAGCATCCTGTCCGGTCATAGCATCAACAACCAGCAGGACTTCATCAGGGTTGATCTCATTTTTGATCGAGCCGATTTCGGACATCATTTCTTCATCGATATGCAGGCGCCCGGCTGTATCAAAAATGACCACATCTGAACCTTCCCGGTCGGCCATCTTCAAGCCTTCCCGGCATATCTCCACAGGATCTGCCTCCAGATCACTGTAGGATTTTGCACCGATCGATTCGCCCAACACCTCGAGCTGTTTAACCGCCCCGGGCCGGTAGATGTCTGCAGCAACCAGGTAGGGAGTTTTTCCTTCCCGGAGAAGATGAGAAGCCAGCTTTACTGCGGTGGTTGTCTTACCGGAACCCTGCAGCCCCACCATCATTACCGTGGTCGGCCCTTTTCCGGATCCGGACAGGCTGCTTAATTCATCTCCCATCAATCTGGTCAATTCTTCATTAACTATTTTTACAACCTGCTGGCCCGGGGTCAGGCTGCTCATTACTTCCTGCCCGATAGCCCTTTCTTTGACGGTGTTGATAAAATCCTTGACCACCTTAAAATTAACGTCAGCCTCAAGCAGGGCCAGCCTGATTTCCCGCATTGCCGCATCGACATCTTTTTCGCTTAACTTGCCCTTGCCCTTAAGGCGGCGAAACGTGTCTTGCAGTTTTTCAGCCAGGTTGGAAAACATATAATCTATTCACCCCTACTTTTCATTGCTTGAGCGCAGGCCGGCGATAATTTGCTTCAACCGCTGTAAGTCCCGCGCATTCAATTCCTTCTGAAGCAGTAAGTCGTCTGCTTCCGCCAGCAGTTCCTGCTGTTCGTTAAAAAGCCTGTACAACCCGAGCTTTTCTTCAAAATTTTCCATAGAGTCAAGAGCCCTCTGGATTAGATCATAAACAGCCTGCCTGCTGGTCTTATACTCTTCAGCTATTTCAGCCAGGGAGTAATTTTCGCTGAAGTACAGTTCCAGGGTTTCCTGCTGGCGTTCAGTCAGCAGGGGGCCGTATATGTCGTAAAGCAAATTGATCCTGTTTAATTGCTCGAGCATATCCACCTCTGTAAAGCCTTTTTACTTTACAGAGGAAGTATAACAAAAAAAAATAGCTAACGCAAACTTTTTTATCAGCTCCAAACTAAACAATCAGCAAATGCTGTATTTTTAAACAGACTATGTTACATCCAGCAGGGCACGAGCAAAAACTTCGGGATCAAAAGGAGTTAAATCTTCCATCTTTTCTCCTGTCCCCACGTAGTGGACCGGTATCTTAAGCTCATCCTGGATGTTAATAACTATTCCGCCACGGGCTGTTCCATCGAGCTTGGTCAGGATCAAGCCATCAATAGGAAGAGACTGGTTAAAACTTTTTGCCTGGGCCACGGCATTTTGACCGGTGGTAGCATCAACAACCAGTAGAACCTGGTGTGGAGCACCTGGCACATTGCGACCAATAACCCGGTGAATCTTATTTAATTCCTCCATCAGATTATAGCGGCTGTGAAGGCGCCCGGCAGTATCTCCTATAACAACATCTACATACCGGGCTTTAGCAGCGTTCATGGCATCGAAGAATAACGCAGATGGATCTGCTCCGGGTTGGGTCTTGATCAATTCTACATCAGCCCTGTCGGCCCATATTTCCAGCTGTTCAATAGCGGCAGCCCTGAAAGTATCTCCCGCCACCAAAAGAACTTCTTTATCTTCGCGGCGGTAGAGTCCGGCTAATTTTGCCGCTGAAGTGGTTTTGCCGGAACCATTTACTCCGACCATAAGGATCACGTAAGGTTTTTCATCTGCTTCTGATACGGGCTTTTCAGGCTGCATCATATCGACAATCAACTCCAGCAACAGGTTCTTGGCCTCTTCCCGTTCCTTGACTTTGCGCTCTTTAACCTCTTCCCGCAGCCTGTCAACCAGCTTTATGCTTGTTTGCACACCCACATCACCACTAACAAGGATTTCTTCCAGTTCCTCGTAAAATTCTTCGTCAATCTCACCAGAGCTAAAAAGGCCACCCAGGCGCCCCATGAAACCCGACTTACTGCGGGCCAACCCGTTTTTAAATTGCTCGAACAAACTCATATTTATGTACTCTCCCTGACTATTTTTTCATCTTCCAGCTTTAATGACATCAAGCGAGAAACGCCAGGCTCAGACATAGTTACCCCGTAAAGCACATCAGCTTCTTCCATGGTCCTTTTCCGGTGCGTAATCATGATAAACTGGGCCTGTTCAGATGACTGCCTGAGAAATTTGGTAAAGCGGGCCAGGTTGGCGTCATCAAGGGTCGATTCAACCTCATCAAGCAGGTAAAAGGGGGCCGGTTTGTAGCGCAGGATGGCAAAAACAAGGGCGATAGCAGTCAGCACTTTTTCTCCGGCTGAAAGCAGGGTGATATTTTGTAATTTCTTGCCCGGAGGCTGGGCAATAATTTCAATTCCCGACTCCAGGATATCCTCTGTATCAGTCATTTTTAGCACTACCTGCCCGCCTTCAAACAGCTCCTGGAAAGTCTGCTTAAAATTCTCATTGATGGCTTCAAAAGCATTTTTAAAATAGTACTTCATGCGCTGGTCGATTTCGGACAAAACTTTACAGAGCGATTCTTCTCCCTTTTGGAGATCCTCCCTTTGCTCCCTCAAAAAATTGATCCGTTCTTCGAGCCTGGCCAATTCTTCAATTGCCCCCAGGTTGACTTCGCCCAGTGCTTCGATATCTTCCCTGTAGTTATCAATCAAATGACGGCTTTCTTCCGGATCGAAATCCTCATCTAACTCGACCAGGTCCAGTGAATTAAATAGTTCCCTGAAACGCATCTCCTGGTAATTAATCTCTGTTTGGAGCCTGGTTTGCTCCACGGACAATTGCCTTTCTCGCTTTTCCTGGCGGGATACCTGGTTCTGTCGCCGCTTAACCTTTTCTTCATGTTCAATTAATTCGGCTTCAGTCTGGTTGACCTGTTCGGTCTGCCTGTTCAGGTCGGTAATCAAGCCGGCTTTTTCTTCGTTGAGATTTTCCATGAGGCTTTTAATTCTTTCTTGTTCCGCTTTGTTGGCCTCCAGATCCTGCTGTAATTTCTCGTATTCGGTTTCTTTTTCTTCAATTTCCCGGCCCGGTTTTTTTATATTAGCTTCAATCTCTTCAATCCTGCCCGTTAAGGTATCCTTTTGCTCCTGGTAGGAGCTGATCCTGACCAGGACTTCGGTAATTTGTTGATCCAGGTTTTTCTTATCATCCAGGTATTTCTGGTATTCTTCTTTTTTGCCGGCCAGTTCACGTTCAAGAGCTTCAGATTCTTCCCGGCACTGATCTATTTCCGACTGCAAGGTATAGAGCCTGTTATTAGTATCCTCTTCTTCGGATTTAAGTTCAGAAAAAGAGTTGTTACTGGCCTCGATACGGTTTTTTAAAACATTTTCTTCATTCCGGATGGCATCTAATTCTTTTTGGGCGCTGTTTAACTGTTCAGCAGCGCTTTTTCGTTCCCGGGCAGCATTCTCAACTTCCTTTTCGGAAGCGGTAAGCTTATTCTTCATTTCCTCCAGTTTGGAAGAAATACTGCTTAGCTCTTCTTCCGCCTCTTTTTTCTGCCTGTTAAGACTTTCAATTTCCTTACGTCGGCCCAGCGGCATACCTGCATTACTCTTAGCCACACTTCCGCCCCTGATAATGCCCCCGGTGTTAATCATTTCCCCTTCCAGGGTTACCACCCGGCTGCTGTGTTTTATAAAATGGGCTGCCCTGGAAGCCTCTTCCAGTGTCCGGCAAACCAGGATAGAAGCCATCAGGTAATTGACAGCATGGCGGTAAGCGGGATCTACCTGGACCAGTTCTGAAGCTTTGCCAATCACCCCATCCAAATCTCGCCAACCGGGGTAACGTTCCAGTGGATCGGAAGCCTTGTGAAGGATATCAAGCGGAAGAAAAGTAGCCCAACCCCGGTTATTGCTTTTCAGGTAGTTGATGGCCTTATGAACTGCTTTCTCGTTCTCAGCAACCAGGTATTGGAGGGCTCCACCCAGCGCCGTCTCCACGGCCTGGATATATTTTTCATCTATATCAATCAAATCCGCTACCGGTCCAATAATACCGGGCAAAGAGGAACGGGCCTGCATGACCTCTTTTACCCCGCGGTAATAACCGGACAGGGCTGAATCCTGTTCCTGGAGCAAAGAAAGCCTGCTGTTGATCCCATGCAGCACTTCTTTTTGTTTTTGTTCATGCGCAGACAGATCTTCAAGCTGTTTTCTGACCTTTTCTTTTTCTTCTAACCGGCGGTTTTCGTTTTCCTCAGCTGTTTTTAGTTTTTTAGATAGTTCCTGTTCACGAGCCTGCGCTTTACTGGCCTTCTCCTTAAGATGAGCCAGTTTTTCTTCCAGCTCAGCCTTTTCATTTTCCAGGTTTTTTTTCTGAACCGTTATACGCTCCAGGCGGCGCCTGAGTTCTTCCATGGTCGAAGCAGCAGCTTCCCTGCGGACACCAGCCTGATAGATCCTTTCCTGCTGCTTTTCTACTTCGTTTGGCAGGGCACTTTCTTCCAGGTCCTTCATATCCTGGCGCAGCTTCTTTAGGTCTTCATTTAGGCTGGCGATATAATCCTGCTTGGACTGCAAATCCTGCTGTGCTTTTACCTTTTGTTCAGACAACTCTTCCATAAGCAGCTCCAACTGCTTGATTCGCTGGCGGTTTTGTTCTATTTGTTCCCGGTAACGGCTTTCCCGCTCTGCAAGCAGTTTCAGTTCATGTTCCTGCTGTTCCAGGTTCCTGGAGGCCTGGTTTAACTTCTGCTCCTGCTCCCGTTTTTGGCTCACTTGATCCTGGAGGCGGTTTTTCAAATCCTGGATTTCTTTTTCATCCAAACCTTCCTGTGATGAAGCCGCTGTCAAGGCATCATTGACATTTTGCAGCTGTTTATTTATTTTATTGAGCTGATCACGGGACTGTTGGATTTTAAAAGATAAGAGTTTTTTCTCTTCCTCGTCGATCTGTTCTTTTAAAGCCCGGTACTGCTTCGTTATTTCAGCCTGGGCCTGCAGAGGTTCCACCTGGGTTTCGAGCTCATAGATCAAGTCCTGGACACGGACCAGGTTGTCCCTGGTTTCATCAAGTCGCCGGCCGGCCTCTCTTTTGCGCATCTTGTATTTAAAAATACCGGCTGCTTCTTCAAATATTTCACGACGCTCCTCGGGGCGGTTGTTGATAATTTCATCTACCCGACCCTGGCCGATCACCGAATATACATCTTTACCCAGCCCTGTATCCAGGAAAAGTTCAGTGACATCCTTTAAGCGGCAGGGAGACTTGTTGATGTAATACTCGCTTTCTCCGCTCCTGAACAAGCGTCTTGTAATGGTTACCTCATCATAATCCAAATTTAGGAAGCTGGAGGCACCGGCAAAAGAAAGTGACACTTCGGCAAAATTAAGCGCTTTACGATTTTCGCTGCCGGAAAAAATAACTTCTTCCATGCGCGTTCCGCGCAGAGATTTTACGCTTTGTTCACCCAGGGCCCAGCGCACAGCATCAACCAGGTTGCTCTTACCACAACCATTCGGGCCGATAACTGCAGCAATTCCCGGGCTCAACTCAAGCTCTGATTTTTCCGCAAAAGACTTGAAGCCGAAAAGCTCCATCCGTTTAAGGTACAATTAATCAGGCTCCTTGCCCTCAAATATTATTGTTCATGTCTATTCTAGAATCAGCCTGCTCGGTAGTTATCGGCAGGCCGGAAAAAATATGCGAACAGCTTAAAATTTATGTTTATTAAAAATTCCTCTTTATAGCGATTGGAATAGCTCTAACGCGGTTCCACCGTAAACTTTACGGCAGTCCGTTCTTCGCCATTAATTGAAATATCGACAAATGATGGTATAAAGACCAGGTTTATTCCATTGGGGGCAACATAACCCCTGGCGATGGCTATGGCCTTGATAGCCTGGTTAACCGAACCGGCTCCTATCGCCTGCAGTTCAACAACTCCCTCGCTTCTAATCACTCCCGCTATAGCTCCAGCCAGAGCCTTAGTCTTGGAATGAGCCGATACTTTTAAAGTTTCCATGTTTACCTGATTCAGCTCCTCTATTTGATTATAAATGGGGCCAACATTAAGGTGTAAGCTTGCTCCAGGCCTCCTTTGCCGCTGCCTGCTCAGCCTCCTTTTTGCTACGCCCCAGACCCCGACCAACAGGCTTTTTAGCTAACAAGACTTCAGCTTCAAATTCTTTATCATGATCCGGCCCGCTTTCAGCTATAATCCGGTACACGGGGGTAACCGAAAAACGAGCCTGGGAAAATTCCTGCAGCAAAGTTTTAAAATCCCGGCACAGGACCCCTTCCTGCAGATCACGGAAAACCGGCTGATAAAGCTCAAGCACGTACTTACGACACTCTTCCAGGCCGTGCTCGAGATAAAGAGCACCGATTAGCGCTTCGACAGCATCAGCCAACAGGGAAGGGCGGGTAAAGCCTCCTCCCACCATTTCACCTTTGCCCAGGCGAATATGCTCTCCAAGGTTCAGTTCAAAGGCCAACCTGGCCAGGGAAGCTTCACAAACCAGGTCTGCGCGAAGCTTGGTCAATTTACCTTCAGGTGTATCTGGGTAGGTATAATACAAATAATCGCTGATAATAAGTTCGAGGACAGCATCACCCAAAAACTCCAGGCGCTCATTGTGAAAATTGTTTAGGCCCTTTTCATGAGCATAAGAGGTATGGGTTAACGCTTGCTCATACAACCTGTTGTTTTCGATTTTCCACTCAATATCATCCAAAAAACTGTAGTTTTTATCAGGTTGGTTCATAAATACTGTCCTCTCAATTCTGGTCCTTATCTTTAATCCGGACTGTGCCTCTTTACCACAATAGTGGCATTGGTACCGCCAAAGCCAAATGAATTTGACATAGCCAGATCTACAGTCCGGTCCCGGTAGGGGTAAGGAACATAGTCCAGGTCACATTCCGGATCCGGGTATTCATAATTGGTGGTCGGATGAATAACCTGGTTTTCAAGGATAAGAAGAGTTGCTATCAATTCTACCGCTCCGGCGGCCCCCAGTAAATGGCCGGTCATCGATTTAGTCGAACTTACAGGCAGCCTGTAAGCATGATCGCCAAAGAGATTTTTTATAGCCAGTGTTTCTATTTTATCGTTGAATTCTGTCGAGGTGCCATGAGCATTGATATAATCAATATCATTCGGCTCTAATGCTCCACTCTTTAACGCCCTCTGCATGCTCAGGTAGGCGCCTCGTCCTTCTGGATCAGGCGCAGTCATATGGTATCCGTCACCTGACATTCCGTAACCAATTATTTCACCATATATATGGGCCCCGCGGGAAAGAGCGTGCTCCAGGGTTTCAAGAATTACTACCCCGGCGCCTTCACCCATCACAAAACCGTCCCGTTCTTTGTCAAAAGGCCGGGAAGCCTTTTGCGGATCATCGTTGCGGGTGGATAGGGCCCTGGCGGATGAAAAACCGGAAAAAGCCAGATGGCTGAGCGTGGCTTCAGCGCCACCAGCAAGCATTATCTCGGCATCACCGCGCTTAATTATATGCCAGGCATCACCGACAGCATGGGTGGAAGTAGCACAGGCCGTAACTACGGTGGAATTAGGTCCTTTAAGCTCCAGCATTATAGAAATGTAACCGGAGGCCATGTTGGCAATCAAGGCAGGCACCAGGAAAGGACTTACCCTGCGCGGTCCTTTTTCATCAAGGATTTTTAACTGCTCCTCTATGGTCTGAATACCGCCTATTCCAGAGCCAACAAGGACCCCAATTTCTTCTTTGTTCAACTGTAGTTGATCCAATCCAGCATCCTTCCAGGCCTGAAGTGCTGCTGCCACTCCAAACTGGGTAAAGCGATCGACCCTTTTGGCTTCTTTCTTATCCATATGCTGGGCTGGATCAAAATTTTTGATTTCACCGGCTATTCGGCAGGGATATTGACTGACATCGAAACTTTCAACGGCAGAAATGCCGCTTTTGCCACTGATCAGGCTATCCCAAAAGGTGTCTTTATCCGATCCAATCGGTGAAAAAATACCGATACCGGTTACAACTACTCTGCGCACAACTTCACCTCAAAAAGAGAAACTAAGTTTTTGATTCAATATACTTAACTACATCACCAACCGTATTGATGTTTTCTATTTCCTGGTCAGAAATCTCCAGGTCAAACTCTTCTTCAAGGGCCATCACCAATTCCACGATATCGAGAGAATCAGCATCGATGTCCTCGAAAGTGGTTTCTGCTGACAGCTTGTCACCATCTACTTCCAACTGGTCGGCAATAATTGTTTTGACCTTATCTTCGATGCTCACTGAGTCACCTCCTCCCGGTTTTAACTTGAAGGTATATCCAACTGCCTCATTTAATTCAAGTTTGCATCCATTAATTCTATCCAGGGTATTTTGCTCTTATCCTGCTTAAAATTTCAGCTTACATTGACAGGCAGCCGTCTACCGGGATCACCTGTCCGGTTACATAACCGGATGAAGATGCCAGGAATAAAATAACTTCAGCTACATCTTCCGGCTTACCAAGCCGGCGAAGGGCGATCTGTTCTAGGACCTGCGCCTTGACCTGCTCCGATAGCTGATCGGTCATTTCAGTCTCTATAAAACCGGGAGCAACAGCATTGACGGCAATGTCACGGGATCCAAGTTCTTTGGCCAGCGTTTTGGTGAAAGCAATAACTCCACCTTTTGCCGCCGCATAGTTGGCCTGGCCGGTATTGCCATGTATCCCTGCTACCGATGCAACGTTTATAATCCTGCCGCCGCTTTTCTGCTTCAGCAGCGGGCGCAGAACAGCACGGCAGCAATTATAGACCCCATTTAAATTTGTGTCAATCACTTCCTGCCATTCTTCCGTTTTCATCCGGGCCAGGAGGTTGTCCCGGGTGATGCCGGCATTATTAATAAGTATATCAATTCTCCTAAAATGATCAATAGCGCTTTGCATTAGGTTTTCGCACTGGCTGTAATCAACAACATCAGCCTGAAATATTTCAGCCGTCCCGCCCTCGCTCATTATTAATTGCTTGACTTCCTCCGCTTTTTCCCGGTTCCTGGTGTAGTTAATGGCCACATCAGCCCCGGCCCTGGCCAGGTAGATCGCTGTAGTCCTACCAATACCCCTTGACGCACCGGTAATAACAGCGGTTTTCCCTTCTAAATTCAACTAAAACACCTCTCAGTCGGTTAATTATTCAACAACTGATCGACTTCTGAAACCTTTTCCACCACATGTGTCTCGACTTCAGGGGCAATCCTTTTCATCAATCTGCCAGGTGAGGTCCCCGGTCCCAGGCCGATAAAGCAATTAATGCCGGAAGAGATCATGCGCCGAATCGATTGCTCCCACAATATGGGATTGCTGACCTGCACTACCAGGTTTTTCTTGATCTGCTCCGGTGTGTATACAAAATCTGCAGTAACATTAGAAACAAGAGGCACGGAAGCAGTTTTAATCTCAATGTTTTCTAGCTCCAGGGCCATTTTTTCTTCGACCGGTTCAAGCAAGGCACAATGGAAAGGAGCGCTTACTTTTAACTCGGTAATCTTTTTTGCTCCTGCTGAACTGGCCAGTTCCATGGCCCGTTTTACGGCCGCTTTGTGGCCCGAAATAACTATTTGCCCGGGGCAATTGTAGTTGGCGGGAGAAACAATCCCTGAAGTCTGCGCTTCCCGGCATACTTGTTCCACATCTTCGTGTTTTAACCCCATAATTGCCGCCATATTGCCTTGCCCCAGAGGCACTGCTTCCTGCATATAAATACCCCTTTTTTGGACCAGGGGCAGGGCATCGTCAAAGGAGAGGGAACCGGCGGCCACCAGGGCCCCGTATTCACCCAGGCTCAGTCCGGCAAAAGCTGAAGCCTTGAAACCAAGGCCAGCTAGAACCTGGTATATGGCCGTGCTGGCCACCAGGATTGCCGGTTGAGCATACTCAGTCTGTTCCAGTTTATCCTCAGGCCCAGAAAATATCACATCAATAATATCAGGTCCAAGGATCCGGGCGGCCTGGTCAAAAACCGCCCTGGCTTCCGGGTAACGATCATAAAAATCACGTGCCATCCCGGTATACTGCGACCCCTGACCGGGAAACAAAAAAGCGATCTTTCTTTTGTTTTCAGCAAAGTTTTTTATTACCATCTCATTAAAACACCGCCCCATGTTAGACCAGCCCCAAAAGCAACCATGGCTACCAGGTCTCCTTCCTTCAGTCGGCCGGCCAGAATTTCTTCATGCATGGCTATCGGAATCGTCGCTGATGAAGTATTGCCCAAACGATCGATATTGACCGGAAATTTTTCCGGCGGCAGTTTGAGGTGTTTGCGAACGTGATCGATAATTCTTAAATTTGCCTGATGAAGGATGATCATGTCAAGATCTTCCGGTTTTTTGTTTTCTTTCTGCAGTAATTCAGAAAGGGTGTCCTCGACCACCTTGACGGCAAATTTAAATATTTCGTTGCCGTTCATAACCAGGTAATGCATCCTGTTGCTTACTGTTTCATGGCTTGCCGGCAGGGCGCTTCCCCCTGCGGGAACATAAAGCAGCTTGGCCCCCCGGCCGTCAGATTTTAAAGTAAAATTTATAATGCCCCTGTCTTCTTCAGTTGCTTCCACTACAACCGCTCCTGCCCCGTCTCCAAACAGGACACAGGTGCTGCGATCTTCCCAGTCTGTAAAACGGGTCAGGATTTCCACACCTACTACCAACACCTTACGACATGCACCGCTGTAAATAAATTGTTGGGCTACTGAGAGGGCGTAAACAAAACCGGTGCAGCCGGCAGAAATATCCATAGCGCCGGCTTTAAAAGCTTCCAGCCTGGCCTGAAGAATACACGATGTTGAAGGTGTGTGGTGATCGGGTGTTACTGTAGCCACGAGGATCATATCCAGTTCAGCAGGATCCGCACCAGCCCTGTACAGAGCTTCCCGGGCGGCCTTTTCAGAAAGGTCGGTATTGGATAAGCCCTCTTCGAGTTTTCTACGCTCCCGAATACCGGTCCTGGAAACAATCCATTCATTGTTGGTTTCCACCATCTCTTCCAGATCCCGGTTTGTAATGATCTGGTCGGGGAGAGCGGCACCGGTTCCGGTTATTATGGCATTACAGCGCCTGATCATTTTCGCCTCCATTTAATTCGTCGGCCAGTTCCTCCAGGGCAGCCTGGAACTCCCCGGCAACATTTTTACGGACAAACGGATGGGCCTGGTTTAACAAGGCCTGCTCAATTGAACGCGCCTTGGATGACCCATGGCATTTAATACAGAGGCCGTTTACGCCAAGCAGCGGCGCTCCACCATATCCCGAATCATCAATTTCATGGCGCAGTTTATGAAAAACGGGCTGAAGTAATGCAGCCCCCAGCTTATAGCGAAGCTTCGTGCCTATTTCCTGCCTGAAAAACCCGAGGATAGTCCGGGAAAGCCCTTCCGCAGATTTAAGGAATATGTTGCCCACAAAACCGTCACAGACCACAACATCAGCAGCATTGAAAAATACATCAGTTCCTTCAACATTGCCGCAGAACCCGGGCAGGTGTTGCTGGCATAGATTATAAGCTTTTTTTACCTGGTTATTACCCTTATTCGACTCGACACCCACATTAAGCAGAGCCACACGAGGTTCCTGGTAACCCAGGATCTGCTGGGCATAAATACGCCCCATAAAGGCATATTGGAGCAACTGCGCGGGCCTGGCATCCATATTGGCCCCAACGTCTAAGAAAAGGACGGGTTTGCCTTGAAAACCGGGCATTGGAGTGAGTAAGGCCGGACGGCTGATACTGCTAATCCGGCCTAAAAATAAAAGGCCGCCGGCCATTAAAGCTCCCGTATTGCCGGCGCTCAAGAAAGCATCTGCATCACCGGATCGAACCAGCTGCAGTGCTTTCACCATGGAAGATTCTTTTTTTCTCCGTATTGAAAGGCCCGGATCATCATCGGCCTGAATAACTTCCTCGGCATGGCTTATATCCACCCGGCTGCCAGGATACTTTTGGCTTTTTAGCACCCTATGGATTTCCTCTTCCTTGCCGACAAAAGTAATATACATGTCTTCCAGGGCGGTAAGGGCAGCCACCGCGCCGGAAACAATTTCACCGGGCGCATGATCTCCGCCCATGGCGTCTATGGCCACTCGTACCAACAAGATCACTTCCCCTGCATTTTAAATAAAAACCTTTAAAAACAGATACAGTACGCCCCTTCTGGCTTATGCAAAACAGGCGTACTGTAAATAACTGTACTAATTAACTTTAACTGCTTCCCGGTCTTTATAATGACCACAGTTCAAGCACACCCGGTGAGGGGGCTTCAACTCATGGCAGTTAGAGCATGGCACCAAATGGGGAGCTGAAGATTTACTTTGAGCTCTCCTCATATCTCGCTTTGATTTCGAAGTTCTTCTCTTTGGAACAGCCACTGTAGCGCCTCCTTGTTAGACTTAATTTCCTGACTTCAACTCTTTAAGCTTAAGCAGCCTGATATCTATATCACTATCATCATCGACACACTGGCAGTTAGAAACGTTCAGATCGGTTCCGCAGCCGGAACATATCCCTTTACAATCAGGCTTGCAAAGGGGGCTATGATCTTCCGCCAGGATAATTAACTGGCGGATATATTCATCCAGGTATAGAAAATCTCCTGTTACGGTCAGCATATTTGCTGTTTCCACCGCCAGGCTGGCAGGAGTTTCTTCGGCTGCCGAATCCTTAACTACCGCAAAAGACTCGGTAAAATTGGTATTTACTATCTGCACAAAGGGTTCCAGGCACCTTGAACATACCGCTTCCACGGATGCTTCGATGCTTCCCTTGACTAACACTTCTTGTCCGCTGTGCGAAACCTCAATAGCAAGCTTTACAGTTCCGCCTTCAGTAAAATCAGCATGAAAATCGGTCAGTTCTTCATCAAAACTATAATCGAATACTTCTCCTAACCTGGCTTTTATATCAGGCAGGTATATATACATACTACTCACCCCAAAAAACTAAAGTAATTATATAGACGTTTATTTTCTTTGTCAACGGCATTTGATTCAAATGCCCGGTTCTTTTTTCGGGTTAACTGAAAAAGTTAATAAGTAACCCCATCAATATCCAGTTCATTATCAACAGACTCTTCCACAAAAGAAATCCTGATCTGGTTTGGCAGGCAGACGATACTTTCATAAGAAGAATCAATCCACCCGGTATGAGCGCATATCCCCCGGGGACAGAGTTCTTCTCCCATCGGTAGCATCCTGATTCTGCCGTCATCTACTTCAACTCTTGCCGTATGCTCTTCTTCGTCACCAAAATTAAAGGTATATTCGAAGGACTCTCCCGGAGATAAGGAAAGCTCGGCAACTCGTTCATTTTCAAGGTAAATAACGGCATACCTTTGCCCGGATGCTCCAGCTTCTTGCACGTTAAACCACAGGCTTGCCAAACCTACAACAAGAATAAAGCCGATTATAAAATAATCGGCAATCTTAATATTCATCCTTTGCATTTCATTTCACCCTATATAATTATAACATACCAGGCCCGGCATTGTCTTACGACCTGCGCGACCTGGATCTGACTCCTGAAATAAGGGCGTCTGCAGCTACAACACCCCTTCCCTCTTCGTATACAACAAGTGGATTAATGTCCAGTTCTTCAATATATTCTTCCAGCTCAACAGCAAGGCGGGATATTTTCATTATGGTATCAACCAGTGCCTTCCTGTCTTTGGGCTTCTGCCCGCGGGCGCCTTTCAAAAGCGCATTGCCTTTTAATTCATCAAGCATTGCCTCGGCATCTCCTGTGCGTAAAGGCGCTACCCTTGTAGATAGGTCTTCAAATAATTCTACAAATACTCCCCCCAGCCCTACAGCAATCGCCTGCCCAAACACGGGATCTTTTTTTATCCCTACTATTACCTCAAGTCCAGGATCCAGCATTTCCTGAACCAGGATCCCTTCTATCTGCGCTTTGGGTTTTAACTGCAAGCCTTTTTTTACTAACTCCTCGTAAGCATCCCTGACCTCTTTCTCATCCTTTAAATTGAGCACAATACCGCCAAAATCACTTTTGTGCAACATCTGAGGTGACATAATTTTTAAGGCTACCGGAAACCCTATATCTTTTGCCGCAGTAATAGCTTCGTCATCCGTGTTGGCTAATACCTCCCTGGTTACCGGGATGGCATAGTCTTTCAAAATCTCCTTGGACCGCCATTCAGTCAGGGCTTCCCCTGCTTCAAATAGGTGCTGATCCAGCTTATAGAAGGTCTTATTTTCATCCTGGGAAGCAGGCTCTGGACTGGTTAAAGGCTTGCCCGCTTTTTCCACCCATTCAGCAAGGGAGCTAATAGCCCATAGGCCGCTCGGGATATGCTCGATTACCGGCACCCCGGCCTGAATAAGTTCGTTTTTAGCCTCCACGGCATAATCCTGACTTGTTGGCCAGGTAAAGATGACTAGTGGTTTTTCAGTCTCATTGTAGGCCTTGATAATTTTTTTGCTGGCCTCGGGATCGGGCATTTCAAAGTTGTAGAAAAAGCCGGCCACATCAATTTCTGGGTCCTTCATAACCAGGTGCAGGGCCCGCTCAAACAACTCATTGTCAAAAAATATTTGGGAAGTCAGGTCTACCGGGTTAGCCACAGCACCATAAGAAGGAAAGAAGGTGCGCAGCGCTGCCTGTGTTTTTTCAGCGAGGCGCACTACTTCCAGACCGTAATAAGGGCATTTATCGGCCACAACTACCCCGCCTCCCCCGGAAATGGTTATAACAGCCATTCTTTTACCCGCGGGCAGGCGCCCGGTGGCATGAAGCGCTATCAAAGCATTCATCTGCTCAACATCATCAGCCCGGGGAACCCCGTACTGTTTAAAAACACCGTCATAAACCCGATCTTCGCCGACCATCGCCCCGGTATGGGAAGCGGCAGCCATGGCCCCGCTACCAGTCCGGCCAACCTTGAGCACAGTCACCAGCTTTCCCTGCTCAAAGGCCTGGCGGCAGGCATCGATAAACAATTTTCCATCTCCCTGCAGGCCTTCCATGTAACCTGCTACGATAGATACCTCGTCGCGACCCACCAGGTAGCTAAGCACCTCGGCAAAAGAGATATCGGCTTCATTACCGGTGCTGATAAAATAATTGAACCCGATGGACATTTGGACCACCATCTGGTAAATTATCCCTCCAAGCCCCCCACTCTGGGTAATAAAAGAAAGTTTTTCCGGGTAGACCAGATCTGCACGCTCCTGGTTATAGAAGAAGCTGGCCATATTCCCGTTATAGTAATTGAGGATTCCCAGGCAGTTGGGGCCCAAAATACGCATGCTGCTGCTTTCAGCCAGCTTCTTCATTTCTTCCTGCACTTTACGGCCCTCTTCATTAACCTCGGCAAATCCCGAAGTAAATATGATTGCCGCTTTTACTCTTTTCCTGGCACATTCCTCCAGGACTTCCATTGTCCGGTCGGCCGCGACACCGATTATAGCCAGGTCTACGGACTCTTCTATATCAAGAATGGAAGGGTAGCATTGCAAGCCGCCCACACGGTCATACTTGGGATTAACAGGATAAAGTTTGCCCTGGTAACCGAACATGCTCATCAAGTAAAGGGGAATACCGTTAGGTTTCAGTGGATTCTGGCTGGCCCCGATCATTGCAACCGAACGAGGATAAAAGAAAGGTTCCAGTTCATTTTGAATTTCCAGTTTCAGCTCGCAGGGGTTCTTGCTCTTCATTTAATAACCTCCTAAGTTGTTCAAGGGCCGCAGGCCTGGCTGCGATGTTCACCACACCTGGGTTATTAGGCACAATTATGATAAGGGTAAGATAATTTTACTGGTTAATATTTTACACGATCAACAACTAAATGGGTATACTATTTTAATTTTTTATCATAAAAATAAGGGTTTTTTTTATATTCGTTTTTCCAAAGATATGTTATTATAGCAGGGAGTTTTAAAACAACACTGGTTTTAGAAACCTCCGGGAGGAGAAGAGCGCTATGGAACCTCATGAATTCATCAGTGAAGAGCAGCAGGACCTGTTAAAAGAGCTTGCAAACATTGGTGTCGGAAATGCCGTTACCGCGCTTTCATCAATGCTGGAAGATCAAAAAATTAACATGGAAGTTCCGGAGGTCAAGGTTGCTCCACTACAGGATGTGCCGGATTCATTTGGGAATCCGGAAAACCTGGTAGCTGCGACTTATTGCGAAGCAGAATGCCCGGTAATGGGATTAGTCCTGGTACTGGTTCTTCCATTTGAAGCAGCCCAAGCCATGGTCGAGAAGATCCTGCCGGACAATGGCTCGGACAACAACGAAATGGCGCAATCCCTGTTAATGGAGCTGGGGAATATAATAACCGGTTCTTACCTGAGTGCCCTTTCCTTCATGACTGGCCTGACTTTTCAGGCTTCGCCACCGAAGCTGGGAATTGACATGGCCGGGGCCGTAATGGGTACGGTCATAGCAGAAACAAAGACGGTAGACGATCAACTAATCTTGTTAAAAACCGAATTGAACGTAGAACAAGACGGTATAGATGGAAGCGTTTTGATATTGCCCGACAGCGGTTCCCTACAAACTTTATTTAAGCACCTGGGAACCTTTTAAATATTCCCTGTTAGAAAAGGATAGAGTATAATATTGAAGGTATGCCTTTGATATAATTCTACTTACCTTAATTTATTGGGCACCTATGATATAATTTAGGCAGGAAGAATCAAGTTTATTATTCAGGAGGTCAACACTGAAGTGGCAGAGAAAAAACTTCCTTTTGATCAGCAAAAGAATAAAAATCATAATAAACGCCCCCGGAACAGGTTTAGGATCCTGAAAATAGCGATCCTCGTGGGGCTAATGCTGTTCTTTCTTGCCGGCGGCGCTGCTGCCGCTGTAATTGCCAACT
>CAYWIY010000006.1:20810-37637 GCA_964458455.1 uncultured Syntrophomonadaceae bacterium
CGACCATGCTGGAAATCGTGGAAACATCTTACCTTTATGACAGCGAGGGGGAAGAAATTACCGCTTTGCATGAAGAACAAAACCGTATTGCCGTTAGCCTGGAAGAAATTCCCGAACACGTAGAGCTGGCTTTTATCGCCATCGAAGATGAACGTTTCGAGGATCATTTTGGCTTTGACGTTATCGGCAGCGCCCGGGCGGCCTATACCAACTTCCGGGCCGGATCAATTGTTCAGGGCGCCAGCACCATTACTCAACAGCTGGCCCAAAACGCCTTTTTATCAACGGAAACCACCTATGAGCGTAAGGTCCAGGAAATCTGGCTGGCCATTCAACTGGAACGCATGTACAGCAAAGATGAAATTATGGAAATGTATCTCAACCGAATCTATTTCGGTAACGGCGCATACGGTGTTGAAGCCGCTGCCCAAACCTATTTTGATAAAAATATTACCGAAGTGGATCTTAATGAGGCAGCCATGTTGGCCGGAGCGGTGCGCTCACCCAACCTGTATAATCCTATTGACAATAGAGATGAAGCTGAAAAACGGATGCGGACCGTCCTGCACAATATGCACAGGCTTGAATTTATTAACGAAACGGAATACCAGCAAGCCCTGGAAGAAGAGCTAAGTTATGCTGAAGCTAAGGGCCCGGAATACCCCTATCCCCATTATGTAGACCATGTAGTTCATAATGAACTGATCCGCATCTTGAGCCAGATACCCGAGTACGGATCCCGTGAAGAGGCATACCGGGCCATTTATACAGGCGGCCTGCGTGTTTACACCAACCTGGACACCTCACTTCAAAAACACGTTGAAGAAATCCTGGCTAACGATGAGCTCTACCCGGCCACCTATAAGGTTGACATGGATGAGGTTAGGGCCGCAATAGCAAACCTTCCAGGAGACGCCACGCTTTCCCAAAGCCAGCGGGAAGAACTGGTAGTTGAAGAAAATGGCGTTGCCCAACCACAGGCAGCAATTGTCCTCTCCGATCCGGATACCGGCAAAATCAAAGCCCTTGGTGGAGGACGCGAATACCAGAAAAACATTGACGAAATTCTGCGTTTTGCCACCCTGAGGCAGCCAGGTTCGGCTATTAAGCCAATCTCTACTTATGCCCCCGCCTTTGAAGAAGGGGCCCTGGCCGGCGCCGGGTCAACCCTTGATGATTCGCCTTACATCGGCCCTAATGACGACTGGTTCCCGGAAAACTTTGATTATAAGTTCAGGGGGATGACTCCGGTCCGGGAATCACTTTTTAAATCGTATAACATTCCGGCTGTTCGCGCCTTTGAAGAACTGGGTCCACAAACCGGGGCTGAGTACGCTGAAAATATGGGCATTACTACATTGCACCCCGATGAAAAGAATAACCTGGCTCTAACCCTGGGCGGGTTTACCCGGGGCGTCAGTGCCATAGACATGAACCAGGCCTACAGTGTCTTAGCCAATGACGGACTCAAGGTCGATTTACATACTGTCAATAAAATTGTTGACCGCCAGGGCAACATCATTTATGAAAACAACATAGATCCTCAGCAAGTTATCAGCCAGCAAAGCGCCTTCCTGGTTAACGATATTCTGCAGGATTTTGTAACCGAGTACCTGGGCACTGCTCTCAGGATCGACCGCCCGGTAGCCGCCAAAACCGGAACTACTGATGATTGGAAGGACGTTTATCTGGCTGCCTATACACCCAACCTGGTCGCTACTTTCTGGATGGGTTATGACGAACCCAAAATGGGGGAAATCAGGCAGGGCTGGAGGTATTCCACTGCTTTCCTGCGTGAAGTATTTCTGGAAGCTTTTGAGGACCTGGAAGTAAAAGAATTTGAAAGGCCGGAAGGTATTGTCCGGGTCCAGGTTTGCGATAAATCAGGCATGCTTCCCACTGAAGATTGTAAAAGAGCAGATACAGTAACATCAGACTACTTCCTGGCAGAACTTGCCCCCACCGAAGAGTGTGAAATGCATGACGGCAGGTTCTACCGGCGCCCTGATTATATTGAAACAGACGAAAGATGGTCTTCAAGGGGCGGCCCGGGAAGAAAACCCCAGGATGTTGAAGATATGCCCACCCGCCTGCCCCGAGACATGGCTGAACGAGATGGAACCACAACTGATGAAATCCCTGAGTTCAGGGCTATCGTAGTATCAGATGGAGTTACCCTGCAGTGGGATTTTGAAGGGCCCTCAGTTTCTGCCTTTGAAATCTCGAGAAGAGAAAGATTCGGAGACGAAACCAGGCTTACGGAACTGGATCCCGAAGCCCGCCAGTATTCCGATGATAATATCGAGCTGGATAAAGAATATACCTATACCCTTACGGCTATACTCGAAGATGGTACAGTATCGGACTCGGCCAGTGTAAGGGTTAGCACCGAAGCAACGGAAGACGGCGAAATCGTGGCCCAACCGGAAGAAGGCTCTGTAGTTGTCCCCGACGTAATTGGCAGTTTCCAGGCCCTGGCGGAGTCGTCGATAACCCGTGAAGGTTTAAAGATAGGCGAGATTGAATACGTATACAGTGATGAGTTTTCAAGAAACAGGGTAATAGAACAGCGCCCCGAACCCGGAACAACTGTGCCTGAAGGTCGTGAAATTCGCCTGATAGTTTCCGAAGGGTCTGAATAAATTCGTTTTTTTAGCAAGCTCTATCTATCAATTGAATTGTTTTGAGAAGAGGTGTAGAGGAGTTTACTGTTCCAACTCAACAACAGTAACTCCTTCCCCTCCTTCACCGGGTTGCCCTGCCCGGAAGCTGCGGACCAGTTTGTGGCCTTTGAGGTAATCTCTCAATCCATGCTTTAACTTCCCGGTCCCCTTGCCGTGAATTAAATCCACTTGCTTCAAACCTGCCCATATAGAATTGTCGAGGTGTTTTTCCACAAGAGGTACTGCTTCTTCCAGGGTAAGGCCTCTCAAATCTATAGAATTGCTGGCAGCCGGTTCCTTTTCAACACTGTAGCTGCTGGCAGCCGCAGGTTTTCTCTCCTCTGTTTTTTGCCCTTTATCCATATGCTCCTGGATCTGCCTCAGTTCGCGGACAGGAAGGTTAACTTTTATTGATCCAACCTGGACGGTAGCTTCATCCCGGGAGAAATCAACAACCTCTCCCTTTTGCTTTAAACTATTTATATATACTGTTTGCCCTACAGATAATTCTTCTTTCTTCAATGGAGGCCCTTCCGGTTCATCTTCCTCCATCCCGGTTTCGGTTTCTTTCCGCATTTCATGAATCTGGCCCCGGATCTGTTCCGCCCTGGCCTGAGTTTGGTCCCCTCCTGATTTCTTAAGTTCCTGCAATTCTTTTATGATCTGATCCGCAGAGCTCTTGGTTCTTCTCACAATTTGACGAGCCTCTTCACGGGCTTGCTTGAGAATGTCATCGCGCCTGGCCTGGAGTAAGTTGCGTTCTCTTTCCAGTTCGGCCATTAATGATTCAGCCTTGCTTCTTTCCAGCTCCGCCTGACGGCTGTCCCGGGAATAACGCTGCTGGTCTTCCACCAAACTGGCAATGATCGATTCAACCTGGTCGTGAGAGCGGTGCATGTAACTTTTTGCCTTTTCAAGCACATCATCAGGCAGGCCAAGCCGGCTTGCTATATGGAAAGCGTTGCTCTGCCCGGGCACACCCTGTAAAAGCCTGTAGGTTGGGGCCAGTGTCTCCAGGTCAAATTCCATGGCTGCGTTTTGCATATTATCCTGGGCCTGGGCAAACAGTTTCAGCTCATTGATATGGGTAGTAGCCACAGTAAGCGCCCCTTTCCTGGTCAATTCTTCCAGGATGGCCATGGCCAAAGCGGCTCCTTCAGTAGGATCAGTCCCGGCTCCAAGTTCATCAAAAAGGACCAGGGAACCGGGCCCGGCTTCTTCAACTATGGATATAATATTTTTCATATGCCCGGAAAAAGTACTCAAAGACTGGACAATACTTTGTTCATCACCAATATCTGCGCGAATTTGCTTGAAGATAGTTAGTTTTGTGTCTTTGCCGGCCGGCAGATGAAGGCCGCTCTGGGCCATAATAGCAAGCAAGCCAATTGTTTTAAGGGATACAGTCTTACCTCCTGTATTTGGCCCGGTCACCACCAGTGTTCGCACGCCGTCCCCTAACTCTACTTCCAGGGGCACTTTGTAGCCACCAAGTAAAGGATGAACTGCATTTTCTAAATAAAGTTCCTGCCCAGGCTGGTCCAACAAACGCGGCTCGCTGCCCTTCATTTCCAGGCTTAGACGTCCCCTGGCCACTATAAAATCAAGTTCTGTATAAAGTTCCCTGCTGTAGGTAAGCTCATTTTCTGCCTCAGCCACCCTACCGCTAAGCTGATAAAGAACTCTTTCCACTTCTTCTTCTTCCTGCCTCTGCACAGAAGCAAGCGTGTTCTGCATTTCCACTACCGGCAAAGGCTCGATAAAAACCGTGGCCCCGCTTGAAGACTGATCATGGACCACTCCTTCCATATTTTGCCGGTACTCCTGCTTCACCGGCAAAACATACCGGCCGCCTCGAATAGTCACCAGGGCATCCTGAAGATAGCGCCGGTATTTAGAGTTGCGCAGGTATTGATCAAGCTTTTCCCTGATCTTGTCCTGGTAGGATAGTTTTTTTCTACGCAGGGAACCCAGGGCGGCAGAAGCGCTGTCAAGGACCGTCCCCTCCTCATCGATAGACTTTTCAAGGGCGTTGAAAAGCTCGGAACATGTATTGATTTTTGATCCCAGTTCCGCCATCAGAGGGTACAGTTCGACATGATCCCTGTTATTGAAAAACGACTTCCAGCGCCTGGAGGCCTTAAGAAAGCTCATTACAGCCGCCAATTCGCTGCCGGAAAGCATAGCTCCTTTTAAAGCCCGGTCCAGGTGTGGCTTAGTATCTTCAACTACGGAAGGGTTAAAAGCATTCTTGGAGCAAAGTAAACGCCCTTCTCCGGTCTCTTGCTGCATCCTAAGAACACCAGGATAATTGCTTGAGGGCTCTAAACCCTCAGCCCTCTCCCTGGCCATGGGACTTACAGTCACGGAAGCCAGTATTTCTCGAATACGGTCAAATTCAAGTATTCTCATTTCTCGCTGTGTGGTTACTGCAGGCAAGTTGACTTCACCTCGATAAAAACTCGTTTTCATTTATAATAAAGCGCAGGTGTTTATCTTTCGCCGATGATACTCCTATTCGCGGTGTGCTTTTGATTGATAAAACTTGCGGCAAATCCGGATTGTTCTTCAAATATAGCGGCTTGTAGCGCAGATCATGACCATTAAGGGATCTGTCTATGGCAAAAGCCTGGCACAGCTTACCGGGCCCGCTGGCCAGGTTTTTCAACGAACAACCTTCTCCTCGTCTTTTTTGCATCAAATCCAAACCTTTAATCGGTTCTACAGCCCTGATCAGCACCGCTTCTCCCCGGCCTTCGGGGCCGGTTACAACGTTAAAGCAATAATAATTGCCGTAAATAAAATATACATAAGCTGTTCCGGGAGAGCCAAACATGGCTGCGTTACGCCTGGTTTTGCCCCTGGATGCGTGGCAGGCTGGATCACCTTCGCTTAAATAAGCCTCTGTTTCTACTATTATTCCGGAAACCAAACCTTCTTCTGTTTCCCGAAGTAAATAACATCCCAGTAGCTTACGTGCCGCTTCAACGGTATCATAACCAAGAGCTTCCTCATTCACAAGCTTTCATTAATTCCTTTCCCCTGCCTGTTAAAAGTATTCGTATTCCACAGTTCCTGCTCCGAAGATACCGGCTGTTATTTGAATAGCCTGTAGTAATAATCCCGTTCGTCCCCCGGGCATAAAAAGCCGGTTTTACCCGGTATCCGCAGCAATCTTAAAATGGCACACCTGGGAAAACCGGGAAAACCAGCCTGGTTAACTGTTAATAGTTATGTAATAGTCAACGGCCCGTTCCTTTAACTCTTCAAATAAGGGGGTGAAGTAATGATCTGTAATAAATGCGATCTCAGAGTTCTCGATAGCTTCCATAAAAAACTGTAGCGGGATCAGGGAAACCGCTGCCACTATAATATAGACAAACAACACTCCTATGACAGCTCCCAGCAGCCCTCCCCCGATGCGGTTAAAAAACCCGATCACCGGAATACGATTTATCCAGCGGAAACCACTGGAAAACAAACGGAATACTATGCTCAGTATAATGAACAACCCTAAAAAGGCCAGTATCCCCCCTATGAGCTGTGGAACTTGTTCCAGCGCAATTTCCAGGCCTATGTTTTCAATCAATTCATGGTGGGGAATTATATTTTCCGGATTTATATATTCAGCCAACGATTCGCTAAACAATTTACTGCCCCAAAACGAGAGCAGTATCACCACGATAAACCCGAAAATGTCAAACAGCTGTTTTACCATGCCCCGCGAAAAGCCGCTGACCAGGTGCAAGAAAAATATAACTAACAAAAAGATATCAAGCCAGTTCATTATTCATCACCATGCTCCATGTTGTTTCCAGGCTGTGATGGCTTTTCTTTTTGGCTTTCTTTGAGTTTAAGCAATTCGTCGGCCAGGTTGAGGGCTGCCAGGACGGCAATCTTTTGCTTGCTCATCTGAACATTCTTTTCTGACAAAGATTTCATCAGTTGATCTACGTAACGGCCAACCCTGTACATATCTTCTGTTGAGGAAGATCCCCTCAAGATATATTCTTCTCCCATAATGTTAACCGTTACTTTATTTTTGCCCTTTTCCTCCATCTTACCTCCCGCTTCCCTCGTAAAAAGCCGGATTTTTTGCCTGTTCTATCTGTATTCGAGATGAAGTGACGGTTATCCTGCCTGACTAACTGCGCAGAACAGCCCCCAGTTCAAACAGGGCTTTTTCTATATTTTCCTGGGCCTGGTTAATCTCAGATTCAGTCAGAGTCCCCTCTTCTCTCCTGAAGGTAATTGAATAAGCCAAACTGCGTTTACCTGCAGGAATCTGCTTTCCTTCATAAAGATCAAACAACCTTACCTGGCTGACCAGTTCACCGCCTGCTTCCCGAATTGTCATTTCCAACTTGTCAGCCGGGATCTCCCTGGGAACGACAATAGCCAGGTCTCTCTTTGCTGCTGGAAACCGGGGCAAAGGCACAACCCTGGGTACGAGGTTGGCTTTTGTACAAAGCAGGGCCAGGTCTATTTCACAAACTGTTACCGGCTGATCAATCTCCCATGCCCCGGCTACATCAGGATGGAGCTGACCCAGGTAGCCAAGATTTTCACTTCCAATTTTGATCGATGCACAGCGAGCCGGGTGGCTGAAGGGCATTGCTTCGGGAATAAATTCAACATCTTCTACCTGGAGTCGCTTGAATAAAGCTTCCAGGGCTCCCTTGATAGCAAAAAAGTCAGCTTCCCGGGAAGGATCAACCCAGTTTGGTTCGGGAATTTGTCCGGTTACGGCCAGGCCCAGCTTCATTCTTTCTTCCGGTAAATGCTTCAGGGGAAGGGTATCTGATTCAAACACTGCCCCCATTTCAAAAAGAAGTTGATTGAGCTCCCGGTGGCTGTAATTATGCTGTACCGTCTTCAACAACCCGGGCAGTAATGTTGTGCGCATTACAGCTTGCTCTTCTGAAAACGGGTTTTGAACCGGAATAGGTTTCATCCTCGGATCATCATCTGATATCCTCAACCAGGACAGGGTTGAAGGATTAATGAAAGAATAGGTGATACATTCATGATAACCACATGAGGTCAACACATTCCTAACCAGGTCATGGATTTTTTCTTCATACGACTTTACATTGCCGAGCAATTCACCCCGGGGTAAAGTAACCGGAATTTTATCATAGCCGTACAGCCTTGCTACTTCCTCGATAATATCCTCTTCTATCTTTACATCGCCACGCCGCAGAGGCACGGTTATGTCAAGGCTTCCCCGGTCAGTTTCTTTAACATCAAATCCAAGCCTGGATAGGAGGTCGATTACAACCTCCCGGTCTAATTCCAGTCCTAATACCCGGTTGATTTTCTCCGGGGTAATCTCAACTTTGCTCTCCCGGCAAGGCGCCTCATTTTTGTCAACTATACCGCGCAGGACTTTGGCTCCAGCCAGCTCATGCATCAATAAGGCAGCCCTGTCCTGAGACCAGGTTACCGCCTCCGGATTGACTCCTTTTTCAAAGCGCTGGGAAGCCTCGGAAGGAAGGTTATAGCGGCGGGCTGTACGCCTGATGCTGGTCGGGTTAAATGAAGCCGCTTCGATTAACACTTTGCGGGTGGAATCGTTGATCTCGGTTTCTTCACCCCCCATAACGCCGGCCAGGGCCACCGGTTTCTTTCCGTCCGTAATTACCAGGGCCTCCGGATTCAATTTCCGTTCAATACCGTCCAGTGTGATCACCTTTTCTTCCTCTTTCGCCCTCCTGACCAGTATTTCACCGCTCTTCAGCAATTCCAGGTCGAAAGCATGAAGGGGCTGGCCAAACTCCCACATCACGTAGTTAGTAATATCTACCACGTTATTTATAGGCCTGATACCGGCCTTTAATAGCCTGATCTGCATCCACAGGGGAGATTTGCCGATTTCGACATCTTCAACAGCGCGGGCTGTATAGCGGGAGCAAAGATCACTGTCTGCAATAGCCACATTTAATAATTCTTCAAGAGCCGGATCTTTTTCTGGAACTGACAGGCTTGGCATCCTTACCTCTTTGCCGGTCAGAGCAGCAGTTTCATGGGCCACGCCGATCATACTCAGGCAGTCTGGCCGATCAGGAGTCAACTCCAGGACAATAACCTTATCACCAAAGCCAAGCAATTGATCAACCTGTTCGCCAATCTTCGCCTCCTGGTCCAGGATCAAGATTTCATCTTCCGAGCCCAGTTCAAGCCCCAGTTCCTGGGCTGAGCAGATCATACCTGGAGATTTGACCCCGTAAATATCGACTTCTTCAATTAAGCGGCCTCCAGGCAGTTCTGCACCGGGCCTGGCTGTGGGCACCTTATCTCCTACCTGCATATTTTTTGCCCCGCAAACAATTTTCAAGGTTTCATCACCAATATCGGTATCCACCAGGGTCAGGTTGCTACGTCCTGGATGTCTTTCCAGGGCTTTTACCTCCCCAACCACTACCAGGGGCAATGAAGCTCCAAACGTTTCCACTGCTTCCACTTCCACCCCGGAAAGAGTTAAAAGATCGGCCAATTCTTCGGCGGAAACGCCCGGATCGATATAGTCCCGGAGCCAATCAAATGAAACTCGCATCTATATTCATCCTCCAATCAATAATCATCATGATTCAGTTCAGCTAAATTGTTTTAGAAAGCGCAGATCGTTAGAAAAAAACAGGCGTAAATCACCTATACCATATTTCAGCATAGCGATACGCTCAATCCCCATCCCGAAAGCAAAACCGGTTACTTTCCGTGGATTATAACCCGATACTTCCAGGACTCTTGGGTGAACCATGCCCGAGCCGAGTATTTCCAGCCACCCCGTATAACTGCAGGTCCGGCATCCTTTTCCTCCACACATGATGCAGGAAATGTCCACCTCGGCACTTGGTTCAGTAAAAGGGAAAAAGCTGGGCCGGAAACGTACCCTCTGATCAGGGCCAAACATTTCCCGGGCGAACAAATCAAGGGTTCCCTTCAAGTCGGCAAAGGTGATATCGGTATCGACCACAAGCCCCTCGCACTGGTGGAACATCGGTGAATGGGTGGCATCATCATCCCGGCGGTAGACTTTACCCAGGCAGATAACGCGCACAGGCAATTTCGGGGCCTGCTTTTCCATGCTCCTGATCTGCACCGGTGAAGTATGAGTGCGCAGCAAATACTGGTCGGTGATATAAAATGAATCCTGCATATCACGGGCCGGATGATCGGCCGGTATATTCAGGGCTTCAAAATTATAGTAGTCCGTTTCAATATCGGGTCCGTACGCGAGCTGGAAACCCAGGCCGGTAAAGATTTCTTTAATTTCATCAATGATCATGGTCAAAGGATGCCTCTGCCCGATCGTGACCGGGCGTCCCGGCAGGGTAACGTCAATCCGTTCCTTCTCCCATTTTTCCTGCCTCTGGGCATCCTGCAGGATCTGCTCCCGCAATTCGATTGCCCGCTCCAACTCTTCCCGCAGGGCGTTGGCCTTTTGGCCTATAACAGGCCTGTCTTCGGCGGGAACACTGCCCAGGCTGCGTAATAGCCTGGTTAGTTCGCCTTTTTTACCCAGGTAGCGCACTTTTACAGCCTTGAGTTCTTCCAGGTCACCTGCCTCTTCAATATTGTTCCGAGCTTCATCTTCCAGTTCTTTTAACTTGTCCAGCAATTGTCGACACCTCCGGATAATAAAAAATCCCTCTTAAAGAGGGACGAAAGAATATCTTCCGCGGTACCACCCAGTTTAGCTACCGCCTAGCTCGCTTTAAATCAATAACGGAATTAACCGTACCCATCCTACCAGGTTTATTGGACCCTTCAGTGGAAAGCTCATGGAGCGAAATTCGGCCGGGAACGCCGGGCCGGCTTGCAGTCATGGCCGGTCCTCCCTTGGCGGCGCCTGCATCCCTGGCTTACTTAACTCCTTCATCGCCGTTTCTATTTAGATATAGTAGCATTATAGCATTAAGCAGCGGGCTGTTCAAGGATTGTGCTATCCGAATTCAGCTGAGTAGAGTGTAATTGATGTTAGCTGCTGCGCTGCCGAACTACTTCATACATAAGTACAGCTGATGCAACCGCTGCATTGAGTGATTCTACCCGGCCGTGCAGGGGTATTGATACCTGCAAATCCGCTTTCAGCAGCAGCTCTTCCGTAATACCGCCTGCCTCATTGCCAATAATCAAAGCTGTTGGCGGTTTGAAATCTACCTGCCAGTACAGCCGGCCCGGACGGGCTGCAGCAGCAACCTGGAGACCGCTCTTTTTCAAATCATCCAGCAGCTGCAAAGCATCCGGGACCTGTTCCAACCGGAGATGAAATACAGCCCCGGCTGTAGAGCGCAAAACTTTAGGCCCGTAAGGATCTGTGCTTCCGGCAGTATAATACAGTACTTCTACTCCTGCAGCCGCCGCGGTACGTATGATCGTCCCCATATTCCCGGGATCCTGGAGCCTGTCGAGAACAACGGCCAGCCCCGGCAGGTCTTCAAACCGCCTCAAATATTCCTGCCTTTCAAACTGAAAAATTGCTGCCACCGGCTGCGGTGCTTCGGTTGCCGTTATCTTTTTAAACAGCTCCGGGGGCATTAAAAATATCCTGCAGCCAGCTGGCAGCTTTGCGGTAATTTCCCTGCCTTCAAGTTCGAAGTACGTATCGCTAAAAAACACCACTTCCGGGTATAGCTCCGCTTTCAGCGCTTCCTTAACCAGGTTGGGGCCTTCCAGGGCAATTTTGCCGGTTTTTTGCCGGTGCCGCCTGCTGTTTTGCAGTTTATTGAATTCTTTTAACATGGGATTTACCGGGCTGTTTATTATTACTGGCTCCAAAGTTGTCAACTCCGTTCTGGCAACCGGATAAAACAGCAAAAACTTCAAAATGGGATCCCTGGTGAAGTTAGCCATCACCGGCTCCACTAACCATTAAAGGAGCAGTATCACAGTGTTTTAAATAACGCTGGTACCTGCCCCTTTATCAGTCTTCGTTATTTATACCAACAGCCGGCGCGGTTAAGCGCCTGCTTGCTCTCCAGCCTGACTTTACCGGCCTTGCCGGCATAAAAATATCTCCAACCGGAGATCTTTTTAACAATATTTATCCGTGCCGTCTTAACAAATCGATCCCTGTTTAATCGTTTTCCTTTGCCACTTCGACCAGCCGGGCAAAAGCTTCTTTATCGTTTACAGCCAGATCAGCCAGGACTTTTCGGTTGATCTGGACATCTGCTTTTTTCAAACCGTTTATAAAGCGGTTGTAAGAAAGTCCGCCGGCCCTGGCGGCAGCATTGATCCGGGCTATCCACAGTTTGCGGAAGTCCCTTTTCCGCTGCTTACGATCACGGTAGGCATAGGCAAGCGACTTCATAACCTGCTGGTTGGCCACTCTGAAAAGCTTGCTTTTCGCTCCGTAATAACCCTTGGCCAGTTTTAAAACTTTTTTACGCCTTTTTCTGGCGATGTTTCCTCTTTTAGTACGAGGCATAACCAATCATCCTCTCATTTAAGCTATCAAAAATAAATTGCAAATATAAAGGCATGCGTACAAATACCTTAGCGAATTAACTGCTTGACTCGCTTCACATCGGCTGGTTTAACCGTTGTAGATTTACGCAGTCTTCTTTTACGGGCGGGGGTTTTCTTGCCTGTGAGGTGGCTGGCATAAGCACGGCCGCGCTTATACTTGCCTCCCCCCGTTTTTTTAAACCTTTTTGCCGCTCCGCTGTGGGTTTTCATTTTAGGCATTGGAATAACAACCTTCCTCTTTTTTACTATGATTTAGGAGCTAATATCATGATCATATTGCGCCCTTCCTGCTTGGCCGGTTTTTCCACCACACCGTAATCGGCGAGTTGATCCGCCAGGTCCTTACACAGGCGCTGGGCTATTTCAGGGTGGGTTATTTCCCGGCCCCTAAACATAACGGTTACCTTGATCTTGTCACCCTTCTGCAGGAACTTCTGGCCTCGTTTTGCTTTAACATCAAAATCATGTTTATCAATGTTAGGCCTTAACTTGATCTCTTTGATCGATGTAGTTCTCTGCCTCTTTTTAGCTTCGCGATCTTTCTTGCTCTGCTCATACTTATGCTTTCCATAATCCATCATCCGGCACACCGGGGGCTTCGCGTTGGGGGCGACATTCACCAGGTCCATTTTCTTTTCCCGGGCCAGCTGTAATGCTTCGTCTGTCTTCATAACTCCGAGTTGAGTCCCTTCGGGATCAACAACCAGCACTTCCCGGGCTTTAATTTGTTCATTCACGAACAAATTTTTACTAATATCGTTTCACCTCCTGAAAAAATAAAGAGCAAGCGTCACCGCCTGCTCTAAATATCCTTGTCTATTATGGACAAACCCTGTTAACAGTACCAGGTACGTTTCAGGGTGAGAAGCGGTAACTTCTTCTTTAAAACATTTTTTGACTATATAAATATATCAAACTTACCGGTTAAGGTCAAATACTTTTTTCATTGACTTCCGTTTTTAGCCTTTCAATGAAAACAGGCAAATCCTCAGCTCCCAGGTCGCCCTGGTCCCGGCGCCGCACTGCCACCTGCCCGCTTTCCACTTCCCTGTCTCCCACGATCAGCATGTAGGGAATTTTTTTTACCTGGGCTTCCCTGATCTTGTAGCCCACCTTTTCGTTGCGATCGTCCAGGGTGACCCGGATAGCTTCTTTTTTCAAGGTGTTGTAAACTTCCCGGGCATAATCGTGGCTGCGATCGGTAACGGGAATTACGCTAACCTGGACCGGGGCCATCCATACCGGAAATGCACCCCCGTAATGCTCAATCAAAAGGGCCATGAGGCGTTCCATGGAACCGTAGATCACCCGGTGAATAACAGCAGGCCGATGTTTCTCACCGTCTTCGCCCACGTAGGTCAAATCAAATTTTTCCGGCATCTGAAAATCAAGCTGGATAGTGCCGCACTGCCAGCTTCGGCCCAGGCAGTCTTCCAGGTGAAAGTCGATTTTGGGCCCGTAAAAGGCACCGTCCCCTTCGTTCAGTTTATATTCAATATTCCTGGAATCAAGCACTCTTTCCAGGATTGAAGTGGCCTTGTCCCACATTTCTTGAGTCCCCATGGCTTTTTCCGGCCTGGTGCTCAACTCCACCCGGTAATTAAAGCCGAAAACGCTGTAGAACTGGTCCATCAAATCGATCACATAGCCAACTTCGTCTTCAACTTGCGAAGGGAGCATGAAAATATGGGCATCGTCCTGGGTAAAGGAACGCACCCGGAGCAAGCCGTGCAGGGTCCCGGAAAGCTCGTGCCGGTGCACTACACCCATTTCAGCAATGCGGCGCGGCAGGTCCCTGTAACTGTGCATCCGGGAACGGTATACCAGCATGGCTCCCGGGCAATTCATCGGTTTTACCGCATAATCCTGCTCATCAATCCTGGTAAAATACATGTTCTCGCGGAAGTGATCCCAGTGACCCGATTGCTCCCACAAACTGCGGTTTAAAATCAGCGGAGTATTAATTTCCTCATAGCCGGCCCGGCGGTGTTCCTGGCGCCAGTAGTCGGTAAGTTCCTGCCAGACGATAGCCCCGTTATTGTGAAGGAAGGGAAACCCGGGGGCTTCTTCATGGAGGCTGAAAAGCTCCAGTTCGCGGCCCAGCTTCCGGTGGTCCCTTTTCTTGGCCTCTTCCAGCATATTCAGGTATTCATTAAGGCGTTCTTTATCGGGAAAAGCGGTGCCGTAGATACGCTGGAGCATGGGGTTGCGCTCATCACCACGCCAGTAAGCCCCGGCCAAGCTGGTCAGCTTGAAAGCTTTGACCATTCCCGTATGGGGCAGGTGAGGGCCGGTGCATAAATCGATGAAATCACCCTGTTCGTAACAGCTAATCACTTCACCTTCGGGAAGCTCCGAAATCAATTCCAGTTTATAGGGTTCCCCTATTTCCCGGAAGAATTCTAGAGCTTCTTCCCTGCTCATTTCCCGTCGCCTGATCGGCAATTTTTCCTTGACGATTTTTTTCATTTCTTTTTCGATTGCCTTTAAATCGTCTGAAGAAATCGGTTCTTCAAACTCAAAATCGTAGTAAAACCCATTTTCAATAGCCGGCCCAATCCCGAGTTTAGCCCCTGTATAAAGCCTCTTTACAGCATGGGCCAGCACATGACTGGCCGTATGGCGGTAGACTTTCGCGCCGAGGGGCGATTCGAAGTCAACAAAAGTGACCTCACTGTTTTCCGGTACAGGTGCATTTAAGTCGCACTCTTCACCATCCACCAGGACAGCCAGCAATTCTTTATTTTCAGCGGTTTTTTCCCGGTATAAATCCATGCAGGTGGTCCCCTGGGGGTAAACAACTTCTTTTCCGTTTTCCAGTTTAACCTTTATTTGCAAGCGCCGGACGCCTCCTTTTCTCTTGATCTGTTACTTTTGCTATTATCAACAATTTATAAAGCTGCTGTTTGAATAAAATCATAAAACTTAGGGCTTTCCCTGTCAAGGCTGCCCTCCCGGATCTTTTGCCTGCGCAGCACTGTTTTTATAGCACCATCAAAATTAAGAAGACACTTAACTCTTGATCTTGATGGCCCCGGGCAGCAGTTCAATTTCAACCGGAGCCCGGCCGGGCTGCTCCCCGTCCAGGTTAAGCAGGGGCTCTTCCGGAGATGTTACCGATATATTGTTCCCCCTCAGAAAAATGATCTTCGGGTTGCCCATATGCTTACCCTTATAGACGCCGGGCAGATTGAGCAGCAGATCTATCTTACTCAACCCTTCCAAAATTACAACGTCAAAGAGCCCGTCATCCATGCGCGATTCCGGGGCAATTTTCATACCACCGCCAAAATAACAACCATTCCCGATAATGGCCGTAGTTATCTTTCCTTCACAAACCAGGTTATCATCAACAGTGACAGTCATTTCTTTATTCCGGTAAAGCAGTAAGCTGACAACGGTGCCCCATAAAAAAGAAATAAAACCGCCCAGGGCCTTGCTGGTCCGGTTTACCCGGCCTACCGTATCGCCGTCAAGGCCGAGGCCGGCAATGTTAATGAAATACCTGCTTTCGGGTATTCCCTGGTTGTTGGTATAAACAATCCTGCCGACATCAACATCACGGGTGGGGCTTTTAATAAGGTGAGCCACAGCTCCATTAAAATCTTTAGGAATACCCAGGGTCCTGATTAGATCGCTGCCGGTGCCGGTGGAAATAAACCCGACAGCAGCACTTTCGCGGACACCTCTCCCTTCATGGAAAAACCCGTTAATCACTTCATTGTTCGTTCCATCGCCGCCGACGGAGATTATTAATTCATAACCTTCCTGCAGGTAATGGCGGGTTAATTCGGTCGCATCTCCTGCTTTTTCTGTAAAGCTGTGCACAAACTTGATGCCTTCTCGTTCAAGGGCCGCGGCAATTTTAGGCCACCTTTTACCGGCCAGACCACCCCCGGAAGCAGGGTTAATCACCACGGCAGCTTCTTTTGACTGCAAACACTGCACCTCTCTTCATTCCCTGGTTGTCATAAAGCTAAATCCATTAAGCTATCAGCAGGCCTACAGCAATGCCATTATCATAAAACACTAATGCAATTATAACATATCAAGATACTCGGTATTATTCAGCTGCTAAATCTTCCACATATTTTTTGATCAGATCCCGGGTTTTTCTAAACCGATCCATAATTTCCATCTCGGAACCTCCTCCAAAAGAGGGATCTTCCAGGGGCCAGTGCCTCTTCTCGATCCCTGTTGGAACAACCGGGCAATTGTCACGGGCATCACCGCACAGAGTAATTAACAGGTCGGCGTCTTTAAGCATATTCCGTTCCAGGCGGTCGGAAGACTGGGTGCTTATATCTATGCCTGCTTCTTTCATTACCGCGATCGTTTTTGGATTAATTCCGGCCGGAGCGGTACCGGCACTTTGCACATCAAACCTGTCACCAGCCATGTTTTTAAGGAAAGCTTCTGCCATCTGGCTGCGCACCGAATTACCCGTACACAGGAAAAGTACTTTTCTTTTATCTTGATCAGTATTCATTATGCAATCCTCCATTAATATTAGCTACTTTTACCAGTTACATAATCTGGTATTTTATAGCTCTATTCAATCCTCCTGATTCGGTTAAGACAAACAAAAGTCCTGCTCTTTTAGCTGGCCTGTTTAAACCTTCGCCAGAACACAAATAGTAACAGAACAACCCTTAAATATGCTACAAGACCATTTATTCAATAAGAAATT
>CAYWIY010000007.1:0-37394 GCA_964458455.1 uncultured Syntrophomonadaceae bacterium
TACGTTGGTGCGGGCAGATCGAGGAAATCACCTGCTATAAGTTTTTTAGGCCGCTCTGTAAGCATGGTTTTTGAGTAACTCTGCCCCATGCTTTGATCTAATACCAGGGCTGCCTTATCTATTTTTAAAAGCGAAGTGTCCGGGTGATGGGCATCTGTAGCGAGCAAGTGCACCAGACTAGAGTCAAGCATAAAGCGGGCCGTTTTCTGTGCAGCAGAGCCTAAAAGTCCGGTAAAAGCGCCCCAGGTAACCTGGTACAGGGCCCCGAGCTGGTGCAGGCGAAAAAGCATATGCTCATTCATCTGCAGGGCAACTACCCGCTCCGGGTGGGGTATAACCGGCCGGTAGCCGCTTTTATTAAGGTTAAATATAAGCTCTTCAGCAAAAAGCGGCAAAGGCTGCAGCATGGGCAGCTCTAAAAGCAGGTAGCTGGTATTATTAAGGGTGAGGCTTTCTTTTTTATCAAGCTTTTCTAGCAGGTCAGGGGTGATATGCTGCTCAGAGCCAGGGAGCAGGGTGAGCGGGATCTCTTCTTCCACCAGGGCTTCCTGCAGCCGGTTTAGGGTAGTTAAGATCTTTTCCGGGGCCGGTTTCCCGCCTAAGGCATGGGGGGTAGCTACGACTGTTTCAAACCCGCGCGCGTTAAGCTCGCGGGCAAGCTTGACTGATTCATTGATGTCCTTGGGGCCGTCATCAATACCCGGCAGGATGTGGTTGTGCAGGTCAATGTAGGTGCTCAAGACTTCTCGTCTCCTTCTTTTTTGCGCAGCCGCTCTATAATGCCTGGGGCAATGCTGGTGATGTCTCCTGCGCCCATGGTGATAATCAGATCACCGGGGCGGGCGATGGCTAAAGCCTGCTCTTCTAACATGAACAGGTGATCGCTGTAGAAGACGGGGATATTGCTGTGCTTTCTGATCTGCTCAGATAAAACCTCAGAGGTAGCCCCGGGGATGGGCACCTCGCCTGCAGAGTAAACGCTGTGCAAAAGAAGCAGGTCAGCCTGACTGAAGGCTTTTGAAAACTCATCTAAAAACCAGGCCGTGCGGGTATAGCGGTGGGGCTGAAAAATACAAATCAGGCGTTTGCAGCCGGGCCGGGCCGCCTCTATGGTAGCCCTGATTTCTGTTGGGTGGTGGGCGTAATCATCGATCACGGTGATGCCTGCTGCGGTACCGATCACTTCAAAGCGGCGGCCCACCCCGCTAAAGCCCGTAAGTGCTGAAGCGCAAGAACCCGGGTCCAGGCCGAGGCTTCCTGCGAGCGCCAAGGCCCCGCAGGCATTACTGACGTTGTGGCGGCCGGGCACGCCCAAGGTTACAGCGGGCGCTAACAGCTGGTCGCGGTAGTAGAAATCAAAGCTGACGCTTCTTTCTTTTACCTTGATATTAGTGGCATAATAGTCTGGCCGCACCGTGCTTTTTGTTTCTTCCGGGATGGCTGCATCCTGCAGGCCGTAATAAAAAATAGTGCGGTCCAGGTTTTGGCCGAGTTCCACCAGGCCGGGGTCATCTGCGCAAAGAACAGCTGTGCCCCCAGGGTCAAGGTGGGAAAGGAAGGTGCCGTAGGCTTCCTTTAAGCTAGAGTACTCGTTGTTGTAGTGCTCTAAGTGATCTGCTTCTATCCCAGTAACAAGGGTGACGTGCGGGTAGTAGCGGGTAAAGGAGCTATCGCTTTCATCTGCTTCTGCCACCAGGTAGCTGCTTTCACCCAGGCGGGCGTTACTGCCGTAAGCGGGCAGGACCCCGCCGATAACGGCGGTGGGATCTAGCCCTCCTTTTTCAAGTAACAGGGCGACCATAGCCGTGGTGGTGGTCTTGCCGTGGGCGCCTGCGATAGCGATGCCGTAGGCGTCGTTTAAAAGGGCGGCCAGGAGCTCGGAGCGGTGCCAGAGCGGGAGGCCTTTGTTTTTGGCTTCTATAAGTTCAGGGTTACCTGAGGGCACAGCGGTAGAATAGATTACCAGCTGGGCCTCACCCAGGTTTTCTTTGTGGTGGCCGCTATAAATAACTGCTCCCTGTTCGGCCAGGTTTTGCGTGAGGGGCGATTCCTTGAGGTCGGAGCCGCTGACCCGGTATCCTTTCTTCAGTAAGATCAGGGCCAGGGCGCTCATGCCGTAGCCGCCGATACCGATAAAATGGACCTGGTTGATGTGTTCTGGTAGGGGCAAGAGTTGACCTCCCGTAGTAGATATTGTAGATTGGTTAGCTTATAAAAATTATAGCATAAGATGGGGGGAAGTGATCAGTGCAATACTAGAAATTAAGCGGGCGATGTGACGCGCCGGTGCCGTTGACAGAAACAGCAACCTGCAATACAATTGTATTACAAAGGGGTGAGCCGGTCATGTTAACTGTGAGATTACCGCAAGAACTGGAAGAACAGCTCAATAACCTGGCTAAACAACACAAGGTTACTAAATCTGAGCTGGTTAAAAAAGCGATCTCAGAATATCTGGATAATCATTATAATGATCCTTATGAAGCAGGAAAAGATCTTTTCGGTTCTGATGACAGTAAGATTAATAACGGTTCCACAACCTACAAAGAAAAAGTAAGGAGCTACATACATGAGAAGCATTCTCATTGATGCTGGGCCGATTATAGCTCTTTTCCGCAAAAAAGACCAGCACCACCAAAGGGCGCTGGCTTTTTTAAAAAATTACAGGGGCCGTCTGATTACAACCTGGCCGGTAATTACTGAAGCGATGCATGAGCTGTTTAGGCCTGATATCCAGGAAAAACTTTTAACCTGGATAGAAAGAGGCGGGCTTGAAATAGCCTTTCAAGATCAGAAATCAGTTACAGGCTTGCTTAAACTGGTTGAGAAGTATTCTGATATACCCATGGATCTGACGGATGCCACCTTAATGCTCTACGCTGAAGAAACCGGCATTAATGAAATAGCCACCATCGATGCAGACTTCTATGTATACCGAACGGCAAAAAACGACTACCTGAAAAATGTATTGCGTTGAATGCATAGCAACCTGCAATGCAATTGACAGGCAGGGGGTTAAAAAGGATTTCTGATAACCAGGTCACCTATGTACTGGCCGCTATTTAAATCTTCAGTCCACAAAACACTACAACCCGTCTTTTGGGCGCTGTTGACTAGCATTGCATCCCAAAAGGAAATGCTATTACCTTTATTTAGCTCGATTGCTCTTTGCAGGTCTTTTAATCCCGGTCGGTGCAGGTGCCACTGACCCAGGTCACTGATAATTTGTGCTGCCAGCTCCGGGCTGATTGGACGGGGCAAGTTTTTGGTCATATTAACATAGAGTTCCTGCAGCACCTGCATGCTAACTACTCCCTGACGGGAATTCCACAGGTCAGAAATAAGCTGCCTGGCTTTACTGCCTTTTTCCGTGGACGCTTTATCATAGGCATAAAGAAATATATTAGTATCGACAAACTGCTTCTGGTTTTTAACCACGCTCATATATATCCTCCCTTGACCATTCTACCTTTCCCTTTAGACCAAAATCGATACCCTCTTCCATGAGCAAAAGCTGCCTTTCCTCTGCCTGCTTGTATCTTTCTTCCTGGCGAACAAGATCTTCAATATATTCCGTGAGCAGGCCGGAAAGGGACTGTTCTTTTGAAACAGCCAAATGCTTAGCTTTTTTCAGGGTTTCTTTTGGAATGGACAAAGTTATATTTTGCCGCTCCATAAATATCACCTCACGCATATAAGTGTAACACATTAATACGTGAAAAGCTATTATTGTGGCAAACAGATCTACTCAAGGGGGTTTTCCATTGTTTTTAATACTGCCTCTACCGGCATGGGTATAAATCTCAGTGCCGCTAGTATCTTTATAGCCGTTTCATTCTGCCTGGCAGTAAAAACTGGCTTCTTTTTTAATAGGCTCCTTTTAATCCAGCTGGTTAAAAACCAGCATCACTGGCATGCACCGGTGTATTGTTTAAGCAGTTTGTTGTTTTTATGGTTTAACCTGATATAATATAAATAGCATTTAGACTATTGATGTTGCAATCCGAAAGGGGTCATATGATCCAGTTTCGCTTATCAGAACATGCAGCAGATATGCTTCGAGAACGAAATATTGAAAAAACTTGGGTTCAGTTTGCTCTCGATAATCCAGAAACGAAAGAGATTAGAGAGGATGGAACTATACATTACATCTGTTCAGTAGAAAATCATAGAGGCAAATATTTACGGGTTGTCGTTAACCCAAACTATGAACCGATTAGAGTTGTTACAGTATTTTTTGACCGAAGGATAAGGAGGACAAAATGAGACTTAAAGTAGATCAGCAAAATGATTCATTGTATTTTAGACTTGATGAATCAGCTATAGTCGATTCTGAAGAGATTAAGCCAGGTGTGATTTTAGACTATAATGACGAAGATAACGTTGTTGGTATTGAGATCCTTGGTTTAAGCAAACGTGTACCGGAACAAACCCTAAAGAAATTACAATTTGAAACCTTGTAATAGTTTAATAGAGAAAAACCAGGCTTAATTCAGCATCTGCGGCTTGCCAGCTGATTCCAAAAAAAGGGACAAGTCCGTTGCCTGTAGTGTAAGGTGGCTTTCGAGTAAAACTACGTAAAACAAATTTATTCCTGTGCATTCGCAGAATTATGCTCTATTTGCATCATGCCAGAGGCAATCTCCACAGCAAGGTCGCGATTATTAATGCGCATCACATTGGCATCTTTGTTGCTGTAACCAAGAAAACTGATACTGCCATACCAGACAATGCTGTTGTCTATTACGGTAAGCCTCTGATGCATACCTTCCTGGTAGATTATTTTTATTCCTGCATCCCGCATTGCGGTTAAACTTTTTTCTGCTTTCTCAAACTCGGCTTCCTTATATTCATTTAACGGCCTGGTTAGAATAAATACTTCTACACCTTTCTGCAATAGCGGTTTCAGTATAACCATCATGTTATTAATTTGCCTTTGCTTAACATAAGGGCTCGTTATTATAATCTGACCATATGATGCTGCAATATCTTCACTATATTTTTCCCAATAATTATCCCGGTCGTAGAGTATTTCTACCTCTTCACCATCCTTGTTGGGGGCCTTGATGGTATAGCCTGCTGCTGTATATGCCTTCATCCGCTTGTAGTACATTTTCTCAAGCACAGGCTCGTGAATATCTACATAATCTATTACCCGGACTTCCTGCTTGCCTTGATACAACCGGTGCAGGCGCCCGATATATTGCTGTACAGTGCCCTGCCAGGCTACCGGTGAAGCTAAAAGCAAGGTGTCGAGGCGCGCATAATCAAAACCTTCACCGATATATTTACCGGTTGCAACAATAACGGGTTGACGCGAACCCTTGGTTTCATTTAATTGTTCGCGAATTTGTTTGCGCTGTTTTTCATTAAGCCTGCCGGTTAATACAACAACCTCAACTTCCTTATCTTTTAATAGCTTCGCCAGGCTTTCCACATGGGCGGTTCGGTGCGCTAAAATAACCGGGTTACGCCCATCTGCCAGCGCTTCTAAGGCATCACTTATGATCATGTGGTTTCTGGTATCGCTTTCGGTAATAGCTGTATATATCTTTTGGATATGCCATTTTTCATCATTTTCCCCTGGGGGCATTTTAAACGAGGTAAAAGTGGGTATTACGACATGCTCAAAGGGCCGTTTAACAGACTCTGAAAGGGCATCTAATTCATAGCGTACGGGGCCACAATGCATAAATATAATTGGATGGTGTCCGTCATGACGTATGGGGGTAGCAGTTAAGCCGTATATGTATCTGGCATGGGCCGCTTTGATTACTTTTTCAAAGCTAAAAGCAGAAATATGATGGCACTCATCTACTATAACCATGCCGTAATCTTTTAGGAAAGGGCAAGTCTCCTCTTCTTTACCTTTTGAGTATAGCGACTGGATCAGCGTTACATCGATCAAACCGCTGCGCCGATCTTTTCCTCCGCTAACAGTGCCGATTAAACTGTGCTTACCAGGACGGCCCCTTCCGGGCCGGGCATTTACCGGCAGTTTTTCTTTAATATCTAAAAAAAGGCTTAGCTGTTCCACCCACTGATCAAGCAGCTGCCTGAGATGAACCAGGATCAGGGTATTTATTTTTTTACTTCCTATCAGGGATGCTCCAAGAACCGTCTTGCCAAAGCCGGGAGGCGCAGCCAAAATGCCGTATTCGTGATTTAAAAGCGAATTTGCGGCCGTTTGCTGTGCCTCTGTCAACTCTCCGGTAAAATCTACATTGACACTTTTACCCTCATAAGTCTCATCATTAATGATGACTTCGACACTATTTGCTTCAAAAAACCCCCGTAATTCATTCATGCAACCCCGGGGAATAGCAACATACTTTTCAAAGTTTTCATCAAGATGAATAATCCGGGGGCTATTATATGTGGGCAAGCGCATGGCCTGCCGTTTATAAAACTCCGGATTTTTAAATGCAGCCATTCTAATGATTTGATTTAGGGCTTTAGAGGGCAGATCATTTTTGGGTATGTAGAGCATGTTTGCCCGGGTTACAATAATTTTGGAGGGCATTATAGCAGGATCAATGCTACTTGTAGCAGGTTTTTTTAACCACGGCGCCTCATAATGGTAACCATCACCAGACTGTGATAAACGGCCAAGTTCTTCACTACCTGCAAGCTCCTTAATGTATCGTTCCAAATCCTCAGGCTTTAGCTTCTTTATTTGGGATAAATATAACCACTGGTCAGGGTATGGTATAAAATTCTCATCAATAAAAACACTATTACTATTAGCCCTTGCTTCTTTTTGAAAAGGCAGGGCGATTAAGTTACCCAGTCCCCCTGCAGGCAGGCTGTCCTGGTTAGGGAAAAGCCGGTCGTAAGAATCAAATCCAACCTTGTAGTTTTGTGCCATGGCATAAGTCAACAAGGCACTGCCGAATTTGCGGGCAAGCGCAGCCGGAACTGCCTGTTCGAAGAAAAACCAGACATGCGCACCATTACCGGAACGGGAACGCTCTACACCATAAGAAATACCATAATCATCACATATCTTACGAATTATGGTGGTATTCTGCTGCCAATTGCTTTTATCAAAATCTATGGCGAGAAAATAACAGGTTTCATCTTCCAGCAAAGGGTACACGCCAATTTCCTTATGCCCCATAAGGTGAGCTTCAGCTGCTTCCTTATCATATGGTATAAAAGCTTTGTTTTGGCACGCTATGCACTTAACTTTTGGCTTATGACAAACACCTTTGCGCCACTCATTGGCACATACAGGTGAATAACCGGCAGTACCCTTTTTATTATTCACCCAGCGCCTGGCATAAATATCAGTACGCCCTTTAAAATATGACATAAATAATTCTACTTTTTGAGGGGCGGGGCTATTCTGATGAACGCAGGTGTAATCCGTTAATTGCTTTATAGAGTGGGCCGGATCATTGACTGTTGAGGCTACATTTTTTCGAAGACATTCCTGAAGATAGTTATTCTCAGCGCGTAATTTTTCATTTTCCTTTTTTAGTTTTTCATACTTCCAAAGCAGACCATCGTAATCCATTTGCATCTCCTACTATGAGGGGCGGTTATTGGCGGACCGGGGAAAGTTATATTTAAAGGTGTTAAATTTCGGACGCAGGTTGTAATTGATATTTACCAGTGTTCATTCAACCCTTGCCATACAGTCAAGCACTTTAAAAACAAGACTCTCAAGCTACCCGGTTGCATCTAGATTAACCAATGGCGAAGTGCTACTCATTATAATCATTATTGTTCCAACCTTTTAAGCGTTCGAGAACTTGTTCAAGGTCCTCTAGATCATAGTGTATTGATATTTTACGGCTTGCTAATAAGCGTTAAAACTTAAACCTTGATTCTAACTGGAATTATACCACGAAGTCGTTTTTGGCTCAATTTCATAGGGGTTTTTTGAGATTGCTCGGCCAACATTGACAGCTTTAGCAGGTGGTGCCATAATGGTTTCATAGTGAAATATAACAAGGGCGGTGATGTAGTTGGCTAATATTACAGTAAAAAACATCCCTGATGATCTATATGAAAAGCTTAAAAGAAGCGCAAAAAGTAACCGGCGCAGCATAAACCAGGAGATAATAGTATGCATTGAAAACAGTGTTCAGAAAGAAGCGAGCGCTCCTGATCAGTTAATCGAAAATGCCCGGCGTTTACGCAGAAAAACAGCAAGTTATCCTGTTAAAAATGAAGAACTCAATCAAATCAAAGGATCTGAACGCTTATGATTGTTGTTGATACTAATATAATTAGCTACCTTTTCTTAACCGGTGAGTTTTCAGAGCGAGCAGAAAAAATACTGCTTAAAGATGAAAAATGGGCGGCTCCGTTACTGTGGCGAAGCGAGTTTAGAAATGTTCTTGCCCAGTATATCCGCAAAAAAATATTGACCCTTGATGATGCCAAAGAAATTATGGAAAGCGCATCTTTATTAATGGAGGCCAATGAATATCATGTTGATTCAGCGCAGGTATTAGATTTAGCAAATAGCAGCAACCTGTCTGCATATGACTGCGAATTTATTACGCTGGCCAAAAACCTCGGCTGTAAAATGGTTACCGCTGACCAAAAAATCGCTGCACAGTTTTCCGGTTACGCCGTATTAATTGAGGCTTTTTAAGCAGCCGGCTTAATGCCTTTGCAAATTTTAAAAAAGCCAGCGCCTTTGGTGTTGAATCCAGTTTTGCCTGTCGGAAGTAAGTAAAAGAAAAATTAGCAAATAAATATAACGAGGAGGCTTCCTTAAGGACTAACCCTGTCAGGAATCCTCCTCATCGTGATTCTAACTTAAATATAGCAAGCATGCTATCATAATGTCAATAAAAGAATTGCGATGCAGGGGCTTGGTAGACATGTAACCATATTAGTCTTAATATATACATATAACCATAATGACACTGTTAAGAAAGGTGGATCCAGATGCCTAACCTAACCATCCGCAATATTCCGCAATATCTTTTTGAAAAAATGCGCAAGCAGGCAAAAGCTGAAAAAAGAAGTTTAAACAATGAAATCTTAATGCTTTTGGAAAAAGGTGTTGACATCTATTGTACCGGCACTACAAATGAACCCTTTTCACAGGAAGCACAGGTTGCACTGTGGGAAAAAATTGCCGGGGAATGGGAAGACAAACGTTCAGCAGAAGAAATTGCAGATGATATAAAAGCACATCGAACGGCCGGTAGAAAGGTTTTTCAAAACAATTAATTCTTACCCATGATAGCAGTGATAAGCTTTCGGTAGAACTCACTAAAGGATGATACATCACCGGGCAAAAAACGACCAGATCGATATCAGACGATGAGATGGCCGTATTTTGAGCATATGACCCGAAGAAGTAAGCCACAATAGTATCTAGAGTAAACCGAAATGTTTATGCATAAAACAGTTTTTCTTCCTTAGGTTCAGGTACAAGTTTACCAAATTCTTTCGCTGTTTCTATCCACAAATGGATCGCTTCTTTTACATTTCCCAGGGCTTCTTCGTGAGTATCACCGTGGGCCACGCATCCTGGCAACTCTGGCACTTCAGCGATAAAGGCTGAATCTTCCTTGCTCCAGTATATAATTATTTCATATTTATACATCCAAATTACCTCCCAGTTTATACCTAACTATAACATTTCTTACTTGTTTCACTTGGTAGGGTTTAGCTTTATTTCCAGCTTTCTGAAGGTTAATTATTTCTCTTACGCCTTCTCTTATAAAAAAAAGAATCCAGCGTTCTCAAGCCCAGGGCTAATGTATCAAGGAATATATTCATAGCCTCTCTTTTCGCTCTTCGTTAATGTCATTGCTTAAAGAACCTTTTATACTGCTTAATGCCCGGCGGGCCCGTATGTAGGCTGGACTTTTATTTAAATTGGCCTGCTCTTTCAAACCCAGGACCATTAAATCTACCTTTCTCCACATTTTTTTGCCCAGCTCAATGCCTTTAATTTTACCGCTGCGCAGCCATAATCTGACCGCAGCAGGATTAACAGCCAGGCGTTCAGCTACATCTTCCGGGCTAAGCATTTTGTCATTCATATCAATCTCCTCCTACGTGCACTATAAATATCTTGATGCTTTTTGCAAAATTACATATATTGCCTAATAACATTATAATCATAAAAACATCTGTCAAAGTAATATGTATAATAAGCTATTTGCGCCGATAGCGCAAATAAGTTGTACTTATTTCTTCTTGTAAGAAATAAGTATTATGATATAATAAAAGCAAATGTTAATGAAAGGAGCATAGACATGATGAAGGCAAGACATGTAAAGCCGACCGAAAGAGGACAAATCACTATCCCCAAAGATGTTCGAAATGAACTGGGGATCACTTCGAACACAAAGCTTAAAATCTATGTAGAAAATAATAAGGTTGTGGTTGAACCAGTCTCACATCTTGATATCCTTTTTAAAGATATAGAAGAAGAAGCTAAAGCGAAAGGTTACACTGAAGAAGATCTAAAACGTGAAATTGATATGGTTAGAGAAAAACTGGTGAAAGAGATCTACGAATAATGAGAATAACGCTTGATACAAGCATTCTATCCATTTAGTTTTATGTCACCATGAACAGGGGTTTAGGGCAATTTTGCGCCGCTTTACCTGCCCTATTTTTAATTCCATTAAAAGTAATCCACATTATGCACAAAGTTATCCACAGAAAAAGGCCCGATCCAGGCTGTTTTCCCCCGGTTATAAACACTAGTAACAGGCGGTAGACATAAAATTGGGGTGCTGCACAAAAAAAGGGCCTTTAGTTTAGCCCAGGCCCAGGCCGGGGTAAGCATTTAAATCAAGGCCGGCATACTCTTTTTGCAGGTAACGCGGGTAAGCGGCGGCGGCAATCATGGCCGCATTATCGGTGCATAGCGCTGGAGGCGGGCAGTGCAGGGTTACCTCCGGCAGGGCTTTATTTAAGCGCGATTCCATTTGCATACGCAGGTAGCTGTTGGCCGCCACCCCGCCTGACATGAGCACTGAGCTTACCTGATAAGTACGGGCAGCCAGGATTGTTTTTTCCACAAGCACATCAACCAGGGCCTCCTGGAAGGAGGCTACCAGGTCGGGGATATTTTGCTCCTGGTTACGCTGGCGGGCCCGGTGGAGATGGTTAATTACGGCCGTTTTCAGACCGCTGAAGCTAAAATCAAAACGGCCCTTTTCACCGAGCCAGGCCCGGGGGAAATCAATCTTTTCCGGGCTGCCTTCCCGGGCCAGCTTGTCAATCAGGGGGCCGCCTGGATAACCCAGTTCCAATACCCGGGCCACCTTATCAAAAGCCTCGCCGGCGGCATCGTCACGGGTACGGCCGAGCGAGGTGGCCCGGCCGGGTTCTTCAACCAGGAGCAGTTCAGTATGGCCACCTGAGACGATCAGGTTGATGGCCGGGTAGCTGATTTCCTCATCATTTAAATGATTGGCATAAAGGTGGGCCTCTAGGTGGTTGACGGCAATAAGGGGCAGGCGGCGGGCATAAGCCAGCGCCTTGGCCGTGGCCACCCCGACCAGTAAGGCCCCGACCAGGCCGGGGCCGTGCGCTACCGCGACGGCCTGCAAGTCACTGAAACCTACCTGTGCCTCTTTTAAAGCTTCATCAATTAAGGGGTTAATCATGCTCAGGTGGTGGCGGGAAGCAATCTCCGGCACCACCCCGCCGTAGCGGGCATGCAGTTCCACCTGGGAAGAAACCAGGTTGCTCAAAATTTTACGGCCGCCTTTGACCACGGCGGCGGCGGTTTCATCACAGGAAGTCTCGATGCCCAAGATCAGGGCTGCATCACTATTCATGGCGCCCTCCTTTATTTAACTCTTCCGGCAGGGTGAGGTTGTTTTTGATCATGAGCAGGGCGTCCTCATCTGCGTAGTATTGCCTGCGGCGCTGCAAGACTTCGAAACCGAGCTTTTTGTAGAAGCTTAGCGCAGCGCTGTTGCTCGGGCGCACCTCTAAAGTGAGGCGGCGGGCTCTTTTTTGAGCGGCTATTTCCACCAGGCTTCTTAGCAGCTTTGAAGCCACCCCTTTGCGGCGGTACTCTTTTGCCACAGCCAGGGTGGTAATGTGCACCTGGCTTAAAGCATTCCAGGCCCCGATATAGCCGATCACTTTACCCTCCAGGCGGGCCACCAGGTAGAGGGAAAGCTGGTTGGTTTCTATTTCAACCTGGAAAGAATGGATCGACCAGGGATCTCTGAACGATTCCTTTTCGATGGCCGAAACTGCAAGCAGATCTTGATTAGTCATCGCTTCGATCTTGATTGGCAGATCCATGGTTTAGGGCTTTGAACCTCCCTTTTGATCTACAGCCTTGCGCTCCGCCTCAGAGCGGCGCAGGTACTGCGGCAGGACCTCCAGGTAGGAGGCGCGCGGGTTTTCTTCTAAAAGCGCCCGGCCCCGCAGGGCTACGAGCACCGCCCGGCAGAGCCTGAAGGGCGAAGGGGTAATCACCGCCCGGTTTGGCAGGGCTTTTTTTAACTCTTCCCGGTAGCTCTGCAGGCCTTCGCCGGTAAAAACCACGTTCGCGGAAGCTTCATGTTTATCCCGGTCCGGCAGAGGACTGCTATGCTCTGGATCATTTGTGCTACCGGCGCAGCTGCCAGTTGCTATGAACCCTAAAAGCTCACTTAAAGCGATCGCCTGCGGTTCTAAAACAGTCTTTAAGTGGTAGGGAGGTTCGGCAGATCTTTTAAACAGGGCTGTATAGACCTGGCTGCGCCTGGCGTCTAAAATGGGGCAAATCAGGGTGCCCGGGGTGGGGACAGCTTCTGCCAGGGCGGATAGAGTGCAGACTGAAACGGCCGGTATTTGGAGCCCTTGAGAAAGGGCCCGGGCGGTGGAAACACCGATACGCAGGCCGGTAAAAGAACCGGGGCCGGCTGAAACGGCCACGGCCTCGATCTCTTCTCGTTCCAGGCCCGTTTCAGCCAGGAGGCGATCGATCAGGGGCATGAGGCGCTCGGAATGGGTCTTTTTGATGTTGAGCGTCATTTCCCCGAGCACATTGTCACCACTTAGCAGGGCAGTGCTGCAGGAAAGGGTGGTGGTATCCAGGCCAAGTATGAGCAGGGCTGATCGCGCCTCCTGTCCTTATAATATTCACAAGAATTATTCTACAAACTCGTGCTCTTCCCAGGTTCCCTCTAAAGTGCTCCCATCGGGAAAGGTCATGGTCCCTTCGCCGTGGAACTGGCCTTCTTTGAACTCACCTTCATATTTAACGCCTTCCGGATCGATGTAGACCCCTTCGCCGTGGAAGCGATCATCTTGCCACTGTCCCTCATAACTGGCCCCGGAGGGGTATTCGATCTTGCCTTCGCCGTGGAACTGGCCCTCATAAAATTCGCCTTCATAAACCGTGCCTTCTTCAGATTTATAGACTCCCTGGCCGTGGAAGAGGTCTTCTTTGAATTCGCCTTCGTACCTGTCGCCTTCCGGGTCGATCAGGACCCCTTCGCCGTGGAAATAATCGTTTTTGAACTCGCCCTCGTACTTTCCGCCCTCGGGATCGATATAGGTGCCGTGGCCGTGCTTTTGGCCCTCTTTGAATTCGCCTTCGTAGCGATCTCCCTCGGGGTAGGTTGTTTCCCCGTAGCCGTGGGCCAGACCAAAACGCAGCTCCCCTTTATATTCAAAGCCTTCCTCTGTAGTGATCCGGCCTTCACCGTGCATGAGGTTGTCCTTAAATTCTCCTTCGTAGCGCAGGCCGTCTGCGGTTTCATAAACCCCTTCGCCGTGCCGCCGGCCTTCTTTGAACTCACCTTCATAAAAATCCCCGTCGGGGTGGCTCCAGGTTCCTTCCCCGTGGGGTGTAAACCACTTTAACTCGCCGCTGTAGGTGCCTTCTTCGTAGGCTATTTCTGCTTCCCAGTTATAGAAATAGGAAGCGGCACCGTAGATTACCACCAAAACGGCAAGGACAATCAAAGCTAGCTTATGAGTTTGAGGCATCCAGACAAAACTCCTTTATGATCATAGCGTAATATCACGGGGCTGCTGCTTGTGCAAAGAACCGTTAGTCCGCCAGGTCACGGCCCCGAGCAGGGCTTCCACTACCCGGGAGGCCTCTAAGCCCAGGGGCACAAACCAGATCCGGCGCCCTTCCCCCTGCTCGTCCTCAAAGCGCTCAATGATAACCTGCAATAACTCCGGCGGAAGCAGCTGGGGCAGGCGGCCGGCCCACTCGATAAAGGCCGCCCCTTCACCGGGCAGGTATTCTTCGAAGCCCAGCTCTAAAAAATCGTCATCTTCACTGAGGCGGTAAAAATCGAAGTGGTAAACCGGCAGGCGGCCGTGGTAGATCTTGAGCAGCACGAAAGTGGGGCTCGCCACCTGTTCTTTTTCCACCCCGAGGCCTTTGGCTGCGCCGCGGACAAAGACGGTCTTGCCCGTGCCCAGCTCGCCGTCTAAAGCGACGGCCAGGGGCCGGTTGATAATCAGCCCGAGCAATTCGCCGATATAGGCGGTTTCTTCTTCTTTGCGTGTGGTCAGAAATGCTTTGGCCTGCTGCATGTTAACCCCCGCTTTTCATTTATTTCTTTTATTTCATTGGCTCAATTATAGCTTTGCGGCAGGGGATTTGCAAACATCAGACGTGAGCTGGACTGTTCCCGCTAAGATCCTTCTTCCAACCGGGCGGTGACCTCTTCCCAGCTTTTCATAAGCCGGGTAAGAGTGTTTCTCGCTTCTTCCAGGCGGGCACCGAGGTCGGCCAGTTCGCTGTGATCCCCGTAGCTTTCCGGGTCGGCCAGGGTCTCTTCCAGGCCCTTGATCTCTTCTTCCCTGGCGCTGATCTCTTCTTCTAAGCGCACCTGCTCGTCTCTTAAGCGGCGGTGTTCTTTTTGCTCGGCCTGGCGCCGGCGGTGCTCTTCCTGCCTTCTTTTCTTTTCTTCTTGTTTTTGATCGCTAGCCCTGTCCTTGCGGGCAGCCCGCACAGATTCTTTTTCCTTTTCCTCCAGGTAGCGCTCGAAGCTCAAGTCATGGATATTGATGCGTCCTTCCTCCAGCTCAAAGACCCGGTTGGCCAGGCCCTTTAAAAAGTAGCGGTCGTGGGAAACGATGATCAGCGTGCCCGGGTAGTGGGCAAGCACAGTTTCGATCTCCTCTAAAGCCGGCATGTCTAAGTGGCTGGTGGGCTCATCCATCAGCAAACAGTTGCCGCTTTTCAGGGCCAGGCGGGCTAAAGCCAGGCGGTTTTTTTCACCGCCGCTCAAATCACCCACTCTTTTAAAAACATCATCCCCCTGGAACAGGTAGCTTCCCAGGTGGTTGCGGGCCTGCTTCAAATCCAGCTCAGAGCAATCAGTAATTGTTTCAAGCAGGGTGCGGTAGGGATCGAGCTGTTCCTGCTCCTGGGCAAAGTAGGTCACCTCCACTGAGGGGCCGAGCTTGATGGAGCCGGAAGTGGGCTTTAAATCGCCCGCTATCAGCTTTAACAGGGTGGACTTACCGGCTCCGTTGGGACCGATCAAGGCCACCCGGTCTCCCCAGTTGATGTTAAAACTTAAATTATGAAAAACGCTCTTACCGTCAAATTCCTTGCATACGGAATCGAAGATTACCACCTGGTGGCCGCTGCGGCCGCTGTAACCAAGGCCCAGCTTGAAGCTTTGATCCCGGGTGGGGCGCTCAAAGCCTTCCATCTTGTCTTCCATTTTTTCCAGGTGTTTCTGGCGGCTTTTAGCCTGGCGCTTGGAGCGCTCATCACCTTTAGCCTCGCGGACCAGGCGTTCTTCGCGGGCTTTGATTAACTGCAGGCGCCGGTACTCGCGCTCGCTGCTCATATGTTCTAAGGCCAGCTGCTCCTGGTAGGAGCTGTAGTTGCCGTTGTAGGATTTAACCCGGTGCCCGCGCAGGGCAAAGATGCGCCCGGCGAGGCGGTCTAAGAAAAAGCGGTCGTGGGTGACCACCAGCAAGGCGCAGTTTAGCTCGCGCAGGTATTTTTCAAGCCATTCCAGGGCTGATAGATCAAGGAAGTTGGTGGGCTCATCTAAGAGCAGCAGGTCGAGGTCCTGCAGCAACAGGCCGGCCAGGCGGGCCCTGGTCTTTTCCCCGCCGCTGAAGGTGGCCAGGTCGCGTTTTAGGTCTGTTTCGGTAAAGCCGAGGCCCCGGGCGATGCCGAGCAGCTTTTTTTCCACCTGGTATCCGCCTGCTTCTTCGAAGCGGCTGGTCAGAGCAGAGTAGCGCTCGAGGTCTTTTTCTGCGGCCTCTCCTTCGCTTTCAGCACGCCTGGCGATTCTTTCTTCCAGGCGGCCCATTTCCTCTTTCATGTCTAAAATATGGCGCAGGGGGTGCTCTAAGTGGCGGCGCAGGGTACCTTCAGTGAGGGGGAGAGGTTCCTGGGGCAGGTAGCCCGTTTTCGCCCCCCTGGCCAGATGGATTTCGCCTGAATCGGCCTCGATTTCGCCTGAAATGATCTTCAGCAGGGTGGTTTTGCCCGAGCCGTTCGGGCCGATCAGGCCTGCCTTTTCGCCGGGCTGCATCTGCATGCTCACCCCGTCAAGGATAATTTCAGCCCCGTATGTTTTTTTAACCTGGGATAGGGTCAGTAATGGCATAACCGCTCCGTTGTGTTAGTATTTCAACCTGCCTGATCCATTATAGCGGTTGTGCCCGGGGCGGTCAAAGATAGCGCTTTTTTTGTTTTTTTGCCCGGCAAGGCAGGAAATATGCTAAAATAGGCGAACTTATGTGAAACTATTTAGTTTTTTAAACTCAAGGCCATATGAGCGTTAAGGAGGGCTTAAATTATGAAGTGGATTAGTGTCCTGGCGGCAGCCCTGGTTTTGGTGGCCGCTTTAGGCGGCGCCGCCTTCGCTGACGATGTTGATGTTACCGGGGTAAATGTCAGGGTGGTGGAAGCAGAAAGCCCCCGGGGACCGGTAGTAACCGACAGCCCCACCCCTTTCACCCTGGTCCTGCTGGAAGATGAAACGGCCGTGCTGGAGGCGATCGTTACTCCTTCGGACGCATCGGACCAGGTAGTTAGCTGGAGCATTGAGGATGAAGACGTGGTGTCGCTATCCACCTCCAGTGAAGCTACCATAACTGCGATGGGCATTGGCTATACCGAGGTAACGGTAGCCACCCGCGACGGGGGGTTCACCGACAGCATCACGGTCATAGTGACCGACGACCTCGAAAAGGTCCTCGGCGAGGCTGATGAACCAGAGGAAACACAACCGGCCCGCGCTACTCCGCCGACAGGCGGCGAGAACACAGGCTTTTTCTTAAGTGCGGGGCTGTTTTTAGCCGGGCTGGCCTTATGGGTCTGCCGAAACTTTTACCGGTGCCGGGCTTAGTGAGACTAAGCCGGTTGATGGTTTTTTGCGGAGGTTAGCTCATGCCCGGAAGCAGAAAAAGCTTTGGACGCGGCCGTAAAAAAAGGCGCTCTTTCGGCCGGCGGAAAAAATCGCCCGAGTCGGTTTTCTGGACGATCGTGGTGGTGATCTTTGCCCTGGTCGGCAGCGGGTTTATCGTTTACGAACTGGTCCCGCTTGCTTCCATTTTTGCCGGCAGCCGTGAAGAAGCGGCAGATAACCCGCCTACAGCTGAAACCGAAAGTGAAGAAAAAGTGGTCTCCGACTGGGAGCCGAAGGCGCCGGGGGAGTACCATAATATTATGCTGCTCGGGGTGGACGACCAGGGTATGGGCGATGCGATAATGGTTTTTTCGCATCACATCGAAGCAAACCGCAGCGCATTAATCTCCGTTAAGCGCGACACCTACATCGCTGAACAAACCTGGGGAGCCAAGGAGCTGGGCCAGGACCACCTGGCCTGGGCTTATTACCGGGGTCTGGGAGCAGACGAGGACTGTCACGGCGGGGCAAGCTTGTGCGCCGGGACTTTAGAGCAGCTGCTGGGGATCGATATTCATTCCTACGCTTCTGTTTCTTTTGACGGTTTTAAGGCCATGATCGACCTGCTCGGCGGGGTGGAAGTCGAGGTAGCCCCTGAATTTACCGGGCGCTACGGCTCTAACATGCCGAGCGGGCTGCAGCGCTTAGACGGCCGGCAGGCCCTGACTTTTGCCTGTCACCGCATGGACCCGCGCATTCCCGAACCGGGCTCCACCAGCCAGGACGGGGACCGGGTCCGGCGCAACCAGGTTCTGCTGCAAGCGATCCTGGAAGAAAGCCGGAATAGATCGGATGAAGAGCTCTTAGATCTTTTCGAACAGTTAGATGACAAGATCTGCACCAGCCTGGAATACTGGGATATTTTTGAGCTGATCAACCTCCTCTACTACTCCGACCCGGAAGAACTGCAAACCTACGTCCTGCCGGGTGAAGGAGAAATGGTCTACCAGGAATTAATCGACCAGGAAGTTTACTACTTTATGCTCGATGAGGCAGGAAGCGAGCAAATTTTAAAAAAATGGGGCCTGCGGTAAAGCTGATCCATGTTAACTGCAGTAAAGCCCTTTTCTTGCTGTGTAATCAAGAAGCCTGGCCAGGTAGCGCGGGTCCGCCCCGTACGGGCCGGGCTCTTTTTGCACCTCGTGGGTATAGAGGATCAAAATTTCCCGGTGAGGGAGGCCACGCGGCGGGCAATGGCCAGGCAGGCGGTCAGGCCGGGCGATTCGATACCGACCAGGTTGATCAAGCCGGGCCTGCCGTTAGCAGATTCTTCAACGATCACAAAATCACGGAAATCTTCCCCGGGACCTGAAAGCTTGGGCCGGATCCCGGCCATCTCCGGTTCCAAGTCCTCTTCTTCGATAAAGGGCAAAAAGGGCTTGACCGAGCGGTAAAAGTCGCCGGCTCTGGCCGGGTCAACGCTGTAGTCTTCTTCATCGACGTAAACAGCGTTGGGGCCGAGCCTGAGGCGGCCGTCTAAGGTTTTTGTGACATGGGTGCCGAGCCCGGTCAGCGCCTGCAGGGGCGGCGGGTAGATCAGGTGGTTGATTAAGGCCGCTTTTTTAGGGGGCAAGCTGAAATATTCCCCCTTGCAGGGGTAAATACGGTAACCGCATGAGACAGGATCGATGCCGGTTAAAGCAGCTACCCGGTCTGCCTGCAGGCCGGCGCTGTTGATCAAAACCTCACATTCCATGGCATCTTTACTGCCGTCGGGATTGGTAAAATAAACCCGGTAGCCTTCCTGTAAAGGCTCTATTTCCTGCACGTGGTGGCAGTAGGCCGGCAGGGCGCCGTTCTGCATGGCGATATCTTCAAGGCGCTCCATTAACACGTGGGAATTGATAACACCGGTGGAAGGCGAAAGCAAAGCCTTATCAGCGCAGATGTGCGGCTCTAAGGCGGCGAGTTTAGCATGGTTAAGTTCTTCTAAGTCTTCCACGCCGTTGGCCCGGGCCTGCTCGAGCAGCTCCTGCAGGGAATCTGCTTCTTCTTCGGAGTTGGCCACGATAATTTTACCGCAGCGGTTGTGGGGTATGGACCACCGTTCGCAGAACTCATAAAGCAGGTGCTTACCTGACACGCACAGCTCTGCCTTGAGGCTGCCCGTGGGGTAATAGATGCCGGCGTGGATCACTTCGCTGTTGCGGCTTGAAGTTTCCATGCCGAAGCGTTCGTTTTTGTCCATGAATACAACTGCGCGCTCATCCTGGCCTGTTGACAGCTCTGCGGCAACAGCCAGGCCAACCACGCCTGCGCCTATAATGATCGTATCTACCCGGTCGTAGTGCATAAAAGATTCCTTCCTTATTCTTTTAGACGTTATTTTAGACGCTTAACCCCGGGCGGGAACCGGTGCAAAGCATTTTTTTACAGGCTCTTTAAAATCCGCAGCTCAGGTAAGTGCTCACCCATGAGATCAAAATCACGGTCATTGTGCAAAAGGGCCAGGTTGTATTTAATCGCTGTAGCGACAATCAGGACGTCGATAGTGCTGCGTGGTGTGATCCCCTTGCGGCGCAGTCTAAAAAAAATAGCGGCACTTTGCTCATAGCTTTCCCGCTGCGGGTTTATATAATAGAGGCGCTGAGTTGATAAATAGTCTTTCAGCACCTGGTATTCTTGCTCATCTTTAGCCCCCTGCAGCACTTCCTGGTAGGTCAGGGCCGATATTCCGTAGGGGATGCTCTTTTCCAGGATCTCTTCAAACAGCATGGTTTTAGGGTCGCCCTGTCCTTTTAAGTAGCCGATCAGCACTGAAGTATCGACCAGGACCATGTCAGCGCCCCTCCCGGTAAACTTTATAGTCGTAATCACGATCGAACTCTATTTTACCCCTTAACTCTTTTAGATCTTTGCGGCTGTATTGCTCAACAAATTCGGCCAGGGCCCGGTTGACAACTTCCTTCTTGGTCTTCAAACCGGATACCTGCATGGCCTTTTCGATCAGGCTGTCATCTAGATCTATATTAGTCCGCACCTTATACACCTCCCTTTGTGTATATTATTACACATCCGGGTGGGTGTCAAGCAGCCCCATTTCTATAAAGAACAAACAATACCAGCCAGATCCTTAAGTCCTGGTTTAAGCCTGCGGGGGTAAAAGAAAAAATCTATCTGGGGCGGGACGCTTGATTACCGGGCTACTGGCTCTTGCTCAGGTATTATCCCCTATTCTTATTAAACAGGGAGAGGAATTTTTCCTTGATAGCACTGTAGAAACTTTCAATCCCGGTCTTGTAGAGGTTGTCCCTGCTATTGCGCAAGGCTTCTAAAGTTGTCGCTTCGATCACCTGCCAGAGCTGCTCTTTTTCCGGGGTGTATAGAAAGTAGTTGAGATTGACCTGGTATGCTCCCTTGTACTGCCTTCCTCCCCCGTTGGGGGTGATCTGCTTGATGACCTGGTTTAAGTCGAGGGACTGGCTTTTGGTGCGCAGGGAAACATCTAAATACATTTCCTGCTTGCTGTGGTTTTCGATAACGGCATAGACGGCCACGGTTTTGTGTCCGGAGCTTTCAAGGACCTTGTCGGCAGCCAGGGCAATGTAGTCCCTGTAACCGGCATCGATGTAGCCAATGCCGTAGAAGCCCCAGTCCTTGTAAACGGTTTCATTTCCCTTCATCCGGTTGTAAAGCATCAGCATATCCGGAGACGGGGGGATACTGTTGATGCTTCTAAGTATTTCCCGGTCCGCATACTTGGAGAGGTACTCCAGGGCCTCGATATCGAGGCGGGAAATATGCTTGTACCGGTCAGTATCGGTCTGGATCCCGAAGACCAGAGCCGTGGTGACAGCACTCTGTTCATGACCGGTGAGCTCTAAGCCTGTGTTTTTCAAGATCAGGGTGAGCAGGCTGCTCGTTGAGCCGGCATCGGTCCTGAGCAGGGAGAAATCGGCACTCACAACTTCTTCAGAGGGGCTGTGGTGGTCGATGTGGGCGGCGCAGGGCAGCTGATCACTTAAGCCTTCAACCCGGTTGCTCTGGAAATCGGGCACAATGTAGGCTTCATATTTACCCGGGTCGAGCTCTTTGCTGAACATAACCGGGATGTTCAAGCGCTCGATAAAAGCCTGGTTCTGGGGCAGGGACAGTTTTTGTTCAGCATAAATATCCGCCTCAATAGCATAGGCTTTCAGGATATGCTTGATCGCATAAGCTGAAGCAATGGCGTCGGGATCGGGTGACCCGGGGATGTAGATTACGATTGATTTGTACTTAGATACCGCTTCGATAAAGCGGGCCGCTTCTTTATCCATCACCTGTTTCAACCTTTTTAATAATTATACCATTTTTTTGCAATCATCAACATCTGCTGAAGCATGTTAGAAGCCCGCTTAGAAGCTCGAACGGGGGATTAAAATTCAACGATATCATGCCTGCCAACAGCCAGCAGTAAGATTACATCTCCACGGTATTTCCAAAGTATGCTCAAATCCCTGTTTACCCGGCACTCCATTATACCGCTTTTACCTTTGATTTTTTTGCTGGATAAACCGGGGTGGCGGGGATCGCGCTGCAGCAGGGCCGCAGCCTTGATCACCTGTTTTTGTTCAATTACGGTCAATCTTTCTCTTGCTTTCTTAAACTTACTGGTAGCATATAACTTATACATTATGCTCCCTGCTTAACCGTTTTAATTTAATCATCGTCTTTGTCTTCAGAAATCCAGCCGGCATCTTTAAATAAATCTCCTGCATTTTCATAAACTTTGGCTTCCCCGGTGGCAAATTCGCTTTCTGCTTCCGCCAAAGCTTCGCTGAGGTCATCTTCAGAGATATAGTTTTTCCTGGGCAAAGGAACAACGGGGGTTATAATGATCTCCTCACCTTCCAGTTTGACCAGGACCCTGTCTCCTTCAGAAAGGGAAAGCTTATCCCTGATCGCCTTGGGCAAAGTGATCTGTGCCTTTCTCCCGACCTTTCTTATTGCCTCCACCATCAAAAAACAGCTCCTAAAGTATGGTTTACCTACATTCATATTATCCTACTTTTTCAAGCCAGGCAACCTGTTTTTTAGCCCTGGGAAGAAAAACCTACCGGGCGCCGGGGTTTAACGGGCAGAGAGCACCGCTTCCTTGAGGCGGGCTAATTTTTCCCGGGCTGCTTTTTCATCAGGATCCGGCGCGGAGAGGTAAAATTTCACCTTCGGTTCCGTGCCAGACGGGCGGACGGCAAACCAGGTCCCGTCTTCCATGGTATAGTGGAGGACAGGCGAGCGGGGCAGGGTCAGCTCGAATGCGCGGTTGTTGATTAAATCCCAGCCCCGGCCTGCGCTATAGTCCCTTTTTTCTGCTACTTTGAAGCCGCCGAATTCAGCCGGCAGGTCGCGGTAAGCGGCTACATGCCGGTCGGCTTCAGTAATATCTTTCAGCTCGACTGTAAAGAGATCTTCTGCGTGGTAGCCGTGCTGCTCCTGGATTTGATCCAGGACCTCTAAGAGGTTTTTCCCTCTTTCTTTGTAGTAGGCGGTCATTTCAGAGATCAGGTAGGAAGAAATAACGGCGTCCTTGTCTCTGACGAAGGTCCCGGACAGGTAGCCGCAGCTTTCTTCGTACCCAAAGATGAACTGCGGGGTGCCTTTTTCTTCAAATTCCTTCATCTTTTCACCGATAAATTTAAAACCGGTCAGGGTTTCTATTACCTGCAGGCCGTAGGATTCGGCTACCAGGCGGCCCAGGTTGCCGGTGACGATGGTCTTGACCATGACTGCATCCCGGGGCAGTTCTCCTCGCGCGTACAGGCGGCTGCAGATATACTCGATAAGCAGGGCCCCTACCTGGTTACCGCTTAAAATAATGTAGTTTTCGTAGCGATCCCTTACGGCTGTTCCCACCCGGTCGCCGTCTGGATCGGTGGCTAAAACCAGGTCGGCCTGCACTTTTCTTGCTTCTTTAAGGGCCAGGTCCAGGGCAGCCGGGTCTTCGGGGTTCGGGCTCTTGACCGTGCTGAAGCGGTGATCGGGCTTGCTCTGGGCATCGACCTGGTGCAGGTCCACACAGCCCAGGCTTACTAAAAGCTCAGGGATGTAAACCAGGCCGGTGCCGTGCAGGGGGGTGAAAACCACCTTCAGGCTGGTTTCAGGGCTGCTTAAAGACAAAGTTTTAACCTTATCCAGGTAGGCCTGGTCGGCTGCAGGAGGAAGGGTTTCTAAAAGCCCCTTTCTTGCGGCTTCTTCTTTGCTGATTGATCTAACATCATTAAACATATCAACTACATTAATCGCTGTCATCACTTCGTCGACGAGCGGGCTCACCGCCTGCCCCCCGTCGGGGCCGTAAACCTTGTAGCCGTTGTACTCGGGCGGGTTATGGCTGGCGGTAATAACGATACCTGCGGCGCAGCCCACTTCCCGGGTGGTAAAAGAAAGCATCGGGGTGGGCCGGATATCGCTGAAAAGCAGGGCTTTGATCCCGTTGGCGGCGAGCACAAGGGCGGCTATTTCGGCAAACTGGTCGGAAAATAGGCGGGTGTCGTAAGCGATGGCCACTTTTTTAGGAGCCTCCGGGCCGGAACTGCCGGGCAGGCTGTTCAGGTAATCAGCCAGGCCCTGGGTGGCGCGGCTAACGGTATAGGTATTGATCCGGTTCAGGCCGGGGCCGATCATGCCGCGCATGCCGCCTGTGCCAAATTCAAGCTCTCTTCCGAAATGGCTTTCTATTTTCTCCGGGTCGTCCTGCATGGCCAGGAGCTCTTCGCGCATTTTCGCATCAAGGCCGGGCTGGCTTAACCACAGCTCATAGTTCTGACGGGCGTCGGGGCTTAAGGTGGCCTGATCACAGCCGCCGCCGGCCCGGCCGTAATCATCTTCAAAACGGACGATATCGTCTTCGCCCAGGTAATCGCCGCTCTGGACTTCAATTATGACCAGAGGTTCTTGCCCCTTGTTTTCCATCCGGTGGCGGGCCCCGGCGGGAATGTAGGCGCGCTCTCCCCTTTTTACGCTAAACTTTTCATCGTCAACGGTCACCAGCGCCTCGCCCCGGGCCACGATCCAGTTCTCGGAGCGGTGGCGGTGGCTCTGCAGGCTGAGGCGGGCGCCCGGGTTTACGTTAATCCGCTTGACCTGGTAATTCTCGCTCAGCTCTAAAGAAGTGTAGCTGCCCCAGGGGCGGTATACAGTGCGGTGTTCCTCGGCCTCACCGGTATTTTCGGCCTTGAGCCGGTCCACAATTTTTTTGACGTCCTGGCCCTGCTCGCGGTGGCAGACTAAGAGGGCGTCTTCGGTGTCCACTACCACCAGGTCTTTTAAGCCCACCGTCCCGACCAGGCGGGAGCCAGACAGGATCAGGCTGTCTTCGGTGTCGACGGTCATAACCCGCCCTTTAAGGTAGTTACCCTGCTCATCTTTGGCAGACACCTGGTAGTAGGCTTCCCAGCTGCCCAGATCGCTCCAGTTGATAGATGTGGGGATCACCGTTACCGTGCCGGAGCGCTCCAGGATACCGTAATCGATCGAAATCTTTTCTAAGTCTTTATAGATAGCTTCAGCGTTGCCGAAGCTGTCATAATCAATTTTGCTCAGGGCATAATGCATGGCCGGCAGGTGGCGGCGGTACTCCTCGATCAGGCTGCCTGCTTTAAATACAAACATGCCGCTGTTCCATAAAAAGCGGGGATCTTCATAGTAGCTTTTGGCCGTCTTCAGGTCCGGCTTTTCCACGAACCGGGCCACGCTGTGGGTGTGCTGATCTAATTTTTCGCCGCAGCAGATGTAGCCGTAGCCTGTTTCGGGGTAGGTGGGCCTGATCCCGAAAGTAACCAGGCCGTAGTCTTTAGCCGCCTGCTCTCCCAGCTTGAGGAGGCCTGCAAACTCCTGCCGGTCGGTGATCAGGTGATCTGATGGCAAAACGGCCATGACCGCTTCCGGGCCTGCTTCTTTGAGCAGGTAAAAGGCGGCCAGGCCGATGGCCGGGGCGGTGTTGCGGGCCTGGGGCTCTTCTAAAACCCTGACCTCACGCAGGCCGGATAAGTCCAGCTGCCGGCTGGCCTCAGGGGCCTGGTCACGGTTGGTAACCACGATGATGCGCTCCGGCTTAACGGCCGCGGTAACCCGTTCAAAGGTCGCCTGGAAAAGGGACTTTTCCTCTATCCCTGCACCGCTTCCGGGCAGGGGCAGGTATTGTTTGGGAAACTTCTCCCGGCTGAGCGGCCAGAGCCTGGTCCCGCTTCCGCCGGCTAATATGACAGCATACATAAAGATCACCTCGTTATAAATCTGGAACAAAACTGGCAGACTGCAATAGTTACCAGTAGAAACCTTCCCTTTATATTAAGTTTACCAGTGCATAACCTGGAATAATTAGAACCGTCACTATTATTTTCTATTTGATCAGGTTTAGCTGCTCCTGGAAGTAGCCCTGGTGGGCAACCAGGTGGACCCTTTGCAGAGCCATAAGCAGGGAGACGACCGATTCGCCACCCAGGTTCTGGTTAATCCCGCCGGGCTGGATCCCGTCGTAGCAGCCGCCGCTTGAAAAATCATAGAGCGGCTGGTGGGCGTCGTTGCTGCCGAAGAACCAGTTGAAAGCCCATTCCATCGCCTTCAGCCAGTGGTCCTTGCCGGTCAGGACAAAAGCCTGGTAGCAGGCCCCGGTCAGGGCGGCGGCATCGACAGGCTGCTGGTCAAAGCGCGCTTTTTCCCCGCCCCGCCTGTACCAGCCGTCGTTTCCAACCAGCGACAGGTGGCCGCCTTCAGGGTTGGTCTGCACGTTGATCAGCCACTGCAGGCTTTTTAACCCGGTCTCAAACATTTCTTTGTTGTCAAGGTAGTTGCCGGTGACAATCAAGGCCTCTGATATGCGGGCGTTGTCGTAGGCAACGATATCTTCGCACCAGTACCATTCACCGGAAGCATTCTCTTTAAAAAGCTTAAACAGCTTTTCGCCCAGCTCGGCCATGATCTTGCGCACCCTGGTATCGCCCCCGAACCGGCGCAGGTAGTAGTTGGCCCCGAGGGCACAAAAAGCCCAGGCCCGCGGCGAAGTAAAGGAAAGCGGGGCCTTGATCAGTTCCTTAAATAAGCGGTTGGCCATGCCGAGCACCGCCTCGCCTGGCGGGTGGGCGATGGTGTAACCCAGGGCCCACAGGGCGCGGCCGTGGCTGTCTTCTGATCCCGCATCCTCCAGCCAGCTGCGCTCAAAGCTCATAAAGTTGCGCATCATACCCTTTTTGTTGTTATAGGCATGAAACAGAAAGCTCAAGTAGGTATCTAAAAGCGGCCTGGTGGCTTCATCTTTGAAAAGGCGCCAGTGCATGACGGCGGCGATCAAACCACGGGCATTGTCATCAGTGCAGTAGCCGTGGTTGCGGTCGGGGACGGAAAAAACTGCATGCTGGTACAGGCCGGTATCATCGGTCATGGCCCGCAGGTGCTTCAGGTTCACCTCGGGCAAAATGGCCCGTTCGGTCACCTCGGCCCCCTTTTCGCTCTGGACGAAGGTGTCCCCGTAGCAGAGGCGGGCCTGCTCGAAAGCCGCGGCGTAGTTGCGGGCCACCTCTTTCCAGATCATCTGGCGGCCGTACTGGTAGGAATTTTTGCGCATCCGGTTGCGCAGCTCTTCGCTTTCAAGTAGCTTGTTCAACTCAGCTGCCAGGGCTTCGCTGTCCTTGAAGGGCACCAGCGCTCCCCGACCTTCAGCCAGCAGCTCTTCGGCGTAGATGTAGGGGGTGGAGACGACGGCCTTGCCGCAGGCCACAGCATAAGCCAGGGTGCCTGAGGTGATCTGTTCCCGGCTTAAGTAGGGGGTAACATAAATGTCTGTGGCCACCAGGAACTGAACCAGGCGTTCAAGTGAAACGTACTGGTTGTAGAAGGTAACGTTTTTCTCCAGGCCCCGGTCCCGGACCATCTTTTCCAGCTTGTGGCGGTACTCTTCGCCGTAGAGGCGCTTGACCTCAGGATGGGTGGCCCCAAGGATAATGTAAAGGGCGTCTGGGTGAACCCTGGCTACATCCTCCATGGCTTCTATGGCGTACTCCAGGCCCTTGCTGGGGCTAAGCAAACCAAAGGTTAAAAGCACCTTGCGCCCTTCAGCCTGGAACTGGTCCTTGTAGTAGGAGGAGTCCAGGAAGGGCACATCAGGGGCCCCGTGGGGAATGAGCTGAATTTTTTCTTTCGGGACGTTATAGACCCGGGTCAGGATATCAACGGCCGCGTTGGCCATGACCACAACCGTTACGGACTGTTCGCAGATCCGCATCAGGGTCTGTTTCTGCCCGGGGGTAGGTTCTTCGAGGACCGTGTGCAGGGTGGTAACAGCCGGTTTTTTGAGGCCGTTTAACAGGTAGCTGATGTAGTTTCCGTCTTCGCCGCCGAAAATGCCGTATTCATGCTGGATGGAAACGGCATCGACCGGGGAGAGGTTGATGAAATCCGCTGCCCGCTGGTAATCGTTATGGTGCTGGTCGCGGATGTGGAAAGAAACCTCTTTGCCGTAGTTGTAGTTTTCGCCGGCCCGGTTGAGGGCGATCACCTCGAAGTTGTTCTGCTCCGGCCCGTTGCCGTCGCCGTTGCCGTAAAGCTGCCGCATGCTGTTAAGCAAATCCGAACAGAACGTGGCAATACCGCACTTGCGCGGCGGGTAGGTCGATACGAAAGCAGCTTTGACCGGGCGCAGGATTTTACCGTGATACATAGCGCTCACCTCGCTTAAAGTTAGGGAAATACAGGCCGGTATCCGGAACAAAAAGTTCTACAGACACCGGCATCACGAACTGCCAGACCCGGACCGTGCTTCAGGCCCGTTCTATTTATTGTTAATGATCTGTTCATAAACCCGGATATAGCGGTCGACCATCAGGTCCACGGTAAAGTTTTCTTCCACGTGACTCCGGCAGTCTGCCCGGCGCAAATTATCCATGCGAAATATGGAAGCGCAGGCCTGATCTAAGTCATCAACCAGAAAACCGGTAACCTCATCCCGGATTAGCTCGGGCATCGAACCCCGCCTGAAGGCGATTACAGGCGTGCCGCAGGCCATCGACTCGGCCACGCTCAGGCCAAAAGGTTCATCAAAATTGATCAGGTGTAATAAAGCCCTGGCTTTACCGAGCACTTCTCCCTTGTCTTCCGGCCCGATGGGCCCGATGTAGCGGACCTGTTCGTCGTCTAAGTAAGGGGCGACGTAGCGGTCGAAGTAGTTCTGGTCCTGAATAATCCCGGCGATAACCAGGGGCATCCCCACCTGCTTGGCCAAACGGATTGATTCATATACTCCCTTGTCATGGTGGATGCGCCCAAAAAAGAGCAGATAATCTTCCGGTGTGTCCCGGTACGGGTACTGTTCCACCGGGATGCCGTGATGGATGGTCGCCTCGTAATCAAGTTCCGGGCTGCGGTCCGCATCACTGATAGCCACATAAAAGGCGCTCCGGTTGTATTTACGGTAAACGGGCAGGATGCGCGGTGATGAAAAACCGTGGATGGTAGTGAGTACAGGGGTGTCAACCAGCCCGGAATAACTCAAGGGTAAAAAATCAAAGTTGTTATGGATCAGCTCATAATTAGCCGCTTCTTCGAAAACTGCCGCGATATGCAAACATTCCCAGACCTTGGGCTCAAGCTCGCTGTCCTCGGACCAGGGCCGGGGCGCTACAGAGCGCAGTTCGGCGCCGGTGATGGAGTCACCGGTAGCGTACAGGGTGACATCCACCCCTCGCTTGACCAGCCCTTCTGTGAGCATACTGACTACCCACTCCCAGGGCCCGTAATGGCGGGGCGGTGTGCGCCAGGATATGGGGGCGAGCATGGCAATTTTCATCTTAGCGGCAGAAGCCTTCCTCCTCGGAATCGGGACATGACAGCAGGTGATCAACCAGGTCCTGCAGCTTGGCCGTGGCCAGGCAGACGTAGGAGTCTGCAGCCCCGTAATACATGATCAGTTCATCTGTTTCCGGGTCATGGACGGTGCCGGTGGGAAAAGTAACCCCGGGCACGTCTCCCACTCGTTCGTAAGGTTCGTGCGGCCCGAAAACCCACTGGTCACAGCGTTTCCTGATCTGGCGCGGGTTTTCTAAGTCGAGCAAAGCCAGGCCGACCCGGTAAAGGCTGCCTGAAACCGTATCCCTGACCCCGTGATAGATGATCAGCCAGCCCTCTTCTGTTTCAATCGGCGGCGGCCCCAAACCGACCCGGGTAGTATCCCACCAGCCCGGGCGCACGGGTAAAAGGATCTGGTGGTTACCCCAGTGTTCCAGGTCCGGTGAACAGGAGACCCAGATGTGGGCCTCACCCCGGATAATAGGCCGGTGAATCAGGGTATACTTGTCATTAATCTTGCGCGGGAAAAGCGAGGCATCCTTGTCTTCAGGCGGAAGCATCGCCCCGAGGCGTTCAAATTTATGCAGGTCTTCTGAAAGGGCTAAAGAGACCACGGGCCCGTCTTTAGAAAAAGACACGTAGGTTACGGCATACTTCTGCAGGTCTTCGAGCCAGACGATACGCGGGTCCTCGATACCCCACCTTTCTTCGTTAAAACCAGAGTCCGGCACCAGGGTCGGCCTTTCGTCGATTTGCCAGTTGGTCTTGCCGTCTTTGCTGCGGGCAAAAGTAAGATGCGAAAACCCGCGCATATCTTCCACGCGGACTAAAAGCATGGTTTCTCCGCCGTGCCGGACTGCTCCCGGGTTGAATGTAGCGTTGGCCGGGTAAGGCCAGCGGTCCGGTTCTAAAATGGGATTGCCCTTGTAACGATCGAAAGTGATGTTAGGGCGCTGGTGACTGTGATAAATCATGAAAGTAGCTCCTTTAGAAACTTTATTTGGTTAAATATTTAAAACAGGCTTCTTGTTACAAGGCATAAGCCGGATGCAAAGCTTTGAGTGCCAATAATTTAACTATTCGCTATAGTTAAAGCTAATCCTGCCTGGTTGTGGCAAAGCCTGCCGGTGAGCAGCTCTGCAGCACCAAACCGGCGGCGTATTGCTTAAAAACCTGCCGGTTATGCACTTTAACTGAAAAAGAAGCGTTTGATCTGCTCAATATTTCGCTTAACAGCAGCAGAACCGGAAACATAACCCATATGCCCGGGCAGAAGCATTTCTATATCCTCAAGGCTGGCCAGTTTTTCTACGCTCCGGCCGAGGGTATCCATGTCCCCACCGGGCAGGTCGGCGCGGCCAATGCTGCCCTCAAAAACAGTATCACCGCTGATCAGCGCTTTTTCGCCGGGCAGGTAAAAGCAAACGCAACCCGGGGAATGACCAGGCGTATGCAAAACCTTGATCTGTTCGCCGGCCTCTTTTCCAGAACCGGAATCAAGATCGCCTTCTTCCAGGTAAAAATCAGGCTTAAGGGAAGGGAAATCTTCTCCGCCCTGGTTGGCATAGTGCTTGGCCATGGCCTCGAGAATAAACTCATCATCCTTGTGGATACCAAAACGGGCCCCGCTTTGTTCGCGGATCTGACCCACTGCTTCCACGTGGTCGGGATGGCCATGGGTGCACAGGACCAGGTCGAGGTCTTTTAAGTCAAAACCGTCGTCTGAAATTTGAGAGCTAAGCCTTTCTAAACAGTTTTCGTTCAGTTCGTTATTGATGTGGCCGGGATCGAAAAGTATTAACTGCTCTCCCCTGTACAGGTAGCTGTTGCAATTGTTGGCCATGCCCTGCCAGGGATACCAGTATAGTTTTTCTGTTAACTGCATGTTATACCTCCTAAAAGTTTGAAGCTAAGGATCAAATAGCTCAGGATTCGTGTATTAACAAACCTTTAGTTATAATATCACAAATCATTCTTGTTTTGGGTAGGAAAATTGCCAAACATAACCTGCGAAATGGCCCGCAGGTGTCAGGGGGGTCGTACCCCTAAAGGGAGGAATTGGAAGCCCGGCAGGGCTTGCTATTCCGGACGGGCATAGTTCGTTATGTCACAGCAGGCTCTGATCCAAAGGGGAACCTATCATTGTATCTTTATTTCTAATTCTTTATCAAATGCTTTAGCTATTCTTGCAAGCAACTCTACACTTGGGTTATATTTTTCATTCTCCAATCGCGATATTGCCGATTGTTTAGTGCCGATTATTTTAGCCAACTCTTCCTGACTTAATCCTTTTTCTTTGCGCAAGTTTATTAGCTGCCTTTTAACTTTATAAAAAACTTCCAAATCATCATACTCAGCTTTCACTTCTGGATTCTTTAAAAGTTTTTCTTTTACTTCTTCATGACGCATATTGTTCACCTCTCTAAATACTTTCCCAGTCTTTTTAAAGCAACGCCTATTTCTTTTTTAGGCGTTTTATTAGTCTTTTTTTGAAATATATGAAGTAGCAAATAACCATTATCTAATTCTTTGAATAATATCCTAAATATATTAGTACCAAATCTTATCCGTAACTCCCATAATTCAGAGTTTATTATCTTTCTCACATGTGGCAGCCCCATCGATAAACCAAATTCTTCAAGCAAATCAATTTCTCTTAATATTTTCGCCTGTTCTTTTGGCGCTCTTTCCAAAATGAACTCAAACACAGGTATTTTGTTGTTTTCATCATAGTATATTATTTCATGCAAATGAGCCACCTCTGCTACGCTTAAATAGTATCACATATACGTTATATTAACAATGCCAAATAACTTCACAGGTTTTATCCCGCAGGGTCTATTTAGCTTGCTATGGTAACTGGTAAATTTTACAGGAGGGTCGTACCCCTTTAGGGATTTTGGAAATTTTGACCGGGCAGTACGAAATCACTACGTTTATGATATAATTATGAAAAAGTAATTTACTAAAGATATTAGGGAGAGGGTGATTTTATGGGTTCTCAGGCCGATGATCTGCTTACAATGATTGAATCTTTACCAATAGATGTAAAGACTGAATTAGTTGAAAAAATACTTGTAAGCATGCAACCCTTACAAAAGGACATAGATAAAAAATGGGTAAAGATAGCTGAAGACAGGGTAAATGAAATTAATTCAAGCAATGTTAAGGTTATTCCCGGTGATGAAGTTTTTAACGAGATTAAGGAAAAATATAGCAAATAAAATACTCCTTTCACCCCAAAGCAAAGGAAGAACTCCTGGAAGCTATAGAATATTATGATTCCTGTAGTAAAGGTCTTGGTCTGGAATTTGCCAATGATATTTATTCTACTGTACAACGAATAATACAGTTTCCTTATGCATGGTCTAAGTTTTCCGATAATACAAGGAGAAACTTAACTAAACGCTTTCCATTTGGTATTATAAATCAAATCAAAGAGGAGAAAAGCGAAGTAGTTATTGTAGCTGTTATGCAGCTTAACAGGCATCCAGATTATTGGAAAAAACGGTTAGACTAATATAAGATAATATTCCCGCTAAAACCTCATCAAACTCAAGCAGTCGAAACTAAAAATGCCGACCAGGCAATGGAAAAAAAGACCCCGCAGGTTTATCCCGCAGGGCCTTTTTAGTTGCTGGAATAATTTACAGGGGGGTCGTACCCCTGGATTGTGCCCCTGTTAAACCGCTTCTTTATAATACAGGGCGGGATGCAAAGGGATGTTCTGCCTTTTTAGCTCCCGGGAGACCATGGCGAAAGTAATGATGAAAGCAAGCAAGTCACTCAGCGGACGGGCGACCCAGACCCCGAGCAGGCCGGCATAACCGGAGAGGATTAACAGCAGGGGTATGAAAAGCATTACTTCCCGCAAAAGGGATAAGAAAAGTGATGGGGCGGCTTTGCCGATGGCCTGGAAAAAAATCGTGGAGACCACCTGGATCCCGAGTAAGGGGAGCATGAGCATCATGATCCGCATTGAGTAGGTGCCCATGGCCAGGAGTTCTGCCTCATTTGTGAAAAAGCCCAGGAAAGTGGACGGACTGATATAGATAACCAGGGCCAGCAGGGTGATAAAAGCGGTACTGATCGTAAAGCCCTTGATCACTGCTTCCCGGATACGGCCAATTTTTTCAGCTCCGTAGTTATAACCGATCACTGGCAAAAGACCCTGGGAAAAACCGATCACAGGCATTACTATCAGCATCTGGAGCCTGAAAAAAAGGCCCATGGCAGCAATGGGGATATGGCCGAAGCCGGCTAGAATAACATTGACAATGGTCAGGGAAAGGTTTTTAGAAAACAGGCGCACCATGCTCGGGAAACCGATCTTGTAGATGTTTTTAATAATCTCGAAGTCGGGCTTTATGTTAGCCGCCATCAATTTGACATTACTGCGGCCGCTGATAAAATGCCACAGCAGGATCAGGGCTCCCGTGCCCTTGGCCAGGACCGTGGCCACGGCGGCGCCCCTGACTTCCATACCCAGCAGGAAAATGAAAACCGGGTCGAGGGCAATATTGAGAAGCGATGAAAAAACCATAATCTTCATGGATAAAATGGGGCTGCCTTCTGCCCGGACCACGTTATTCAGGCTCATGATCAAAAACAGCATTACCGACCAGGTCGTGATCACCGATGCATATTCTTCGGTATAGCCAAGGATTTCAGGGGCGGCCCCGACCAGGACTAACAGGGGACGCAGGTAATAAAAAGAAAGCGCAGCGATGAGAACGCCAAAAAATAAAGCCAGACCCACTACCTGGCCCACCGCTTTTTCGGCGTCACCGGTCTTGCCGGCACCGAGCGAACGGGAAATCAGGGAGGCCGAACCGACCCCGATCCCCACCCCGATTGCCCCTAAGATCATCTGGATAGGAAAAGCTACAGAAAGGGCGGCAATGGCTTCACTGCCGAGCCTGCCGATGAATATGGTATCGACCACATTGTAGGTTGCAGCCACTACCATACCCACCGTGCCCGGCAGGGAGTAACGGAAAAGGAGCCTGGTTATGCTTTCTGTGCCCATGGCATCGTACTTTTGCTGCAATTCTTGCCCTCCCCTGCAGTAGTCGGAATTATAACGGTATAACGATTACAACCTTTGCTTCAGTGGCCATTGCAACCGCTTTAGCGCAATTTCACTTATCCAAAATAAAGCACAGCCTGGTTGGAACAAACAAGCTTGCCGGTAATGACTTTAACATATCTAACCATTACTGTCCATCCAAGAGGGGGTCGTACCATTAAAGGGAGTAATTGGAAGCCCGCCAGGGCTGGAAATTCCGACCAGACCGGACAGAATTTCTTAGGAAATAGACTGATAAGCCTTACTTTTTTCGTAAAGAATTTCCGGATCAATATCTGCCTGATTGTCCCACTCAATACTGTCAAAACTAACCCGTACTGTCCTGAATTTTTTCTTATCTTTCAACTCTTGAAAAATACCTTTTTCCAGGTAAGGTTTCATGTCAAATATTCGTTTTTCCCCGTTCTCAAAAGTCAAAAGTAGTTGATAATCCTCTAAAGGCTCTACTTCGGTTACAGCTAAATACATGGATTATCACCTCCTATTTCAGTGGTTCAATCTTAAAAGGCAGTTCACCATTCATAGCCAAGGTCCAGTTGGCCAATAATTCTTCCTGCCTCAGTTCTGCCCAAGCCAAAACTAATTTGAGTTGTTTCTTGGGCAAGTTACCTTCTCTTAATTCACAGGATTTTATATCAATAACCGCTTTATAGTCCTGATAGTAAGCATGAAAGTGTGGTGGGTTGTGTTCACCTGGTGCACTGTACATTCTAATAATTATTCCAAAAAACATGCTAATTGTTGGCATTTAACCACCTGACCTCTTTATTCTCTTATCTTGTATTTTACCATAAAAATCCCGGATATAATTTAATCACAGGAAAAAAGACCCCGCAGGTTTTATAACAGGTTTTATAACCGCAGGGGCTTTGTATTGCTGGCAATATTTTCAGGGGGGTCGTACCCCTAAAGGGAGGAATTGGAATTCCGGCAGGGCTTACGATTCCGACCGACAATAAAAAAAGCTGGGTCCGGTTGCCAGGAGTACTGTTTTTGATCTATAATAATATATAACTACATTAGTTATATATTATTAAGGCCCCGGCCAACAGAACTGACAAGGCATGAATCATTTCAATGATATTTAATGGCCGGTACTGTAAAGAGGTGTTAATAAATGGCCCTGCTTAGTAACAGCCCGGCTATAGAGACGGCTGAAAGACTTAAAAAAGAAAACTACATTATCGATGAGCGGGATAAGGAAATCATCATCCATAAAGCCGAAGCGGATTTAAAAAAAATCTACCTGGAACCGACCTCTCGCTGCAACTTAAAATGCATTACCTGCGTCCGCCGGCAGTGGGAAGACCTTCAGGAAGGCGACATGGATATGAGCTTATTTGAAAAACTGCTCCGGGAAATGAAGGAGTTCCCGGATCTGGACCAGGTCCACCTGGGCGGCTTTGGAGAACCGCTGGCCCACCCCCGGGCTTTAGAGCTGATCGGAAGGCTAGCAGAAGAAGGTTACCGGGTATCTTTAAACACCAACGGCACCCTTCTGAACGAGGAATATGCCCGGGAATTGATTAAATGCGGCGTGCACACAATTTATTTTTCCATCGATGGCCTGGATTCAGATACCTATAAGGATATCCGGGTTGACGGGGAACTGGAGCAGGTGTTTGCCAATATTAAAGCCCTGAAAGCCATAAAAAAAGAGCTTAATTCCTACAGCCCCAAGATCGGGCTTGAATTTGTCCTGATGCAGAAAAACAAGGATCAGCTTTCCTACCTGCCCGCCCTTGCCAAGAAGCTGGGTTCTCCTACTGTACTGGTTACCAACCTGCTCCCTTACTCGGAGGAAATGTACAGCGAAGTGCTATATGAAGTACCCGGCTCAGAAAGGGCTATGGGCGCAGGGGCCATGGCGCCACCCGCCTGGAACAGGGATCTCGATAAATACCGTTTTCCCGAACCGGCGGTGTGGCCGGTATTGGAGCAGGATTACGTGCTCTGGGGTTCAATCAGGTTGCCCCGCATGTACTGGGGCAGCAGCAGGAAATGCGCTTTTATTGATAATGATGCCGCGGTGATCCGCTGGGACGGCCAGGTCAGCCCCTGCTACGGGTTAATGTACTCTTACCCTTATTACCTGGACAACCGCAAAAAAGAGGTTACTTCCTATCTTCTGGGCAGCATAGCAGAAGAGGGGCTCTATAATATCTGGACCAAACCGGAATACGTCAAGTTCCGCCACCGGGTCAGGAACTACCATTTTCCATCCTGCATGGACTGCTCCAACAACCGGGTTTGTGATTATGCCGACCAGAACGAGGACTGCTGGGGCAACTCCCCGTCTTGTGCCGACTGCCTCTGGTCGCAGGGCATAGTCCGCTGCCCTTAGCAAAAGAGGTATGGTATAATTAGAATTATTTCGATGCGCCGTTCCCGACCGGAGGAGGTTGATATTTATGAAAGCGGATGATTTTGACAAAATGTTTGATGAAGGCAAGGATATAACCGCTTACCTGGATATCTCCAGTGCAGTAAGACTCGGGGAACAACTGCAGCGGATAAACATAGACTTTCCCCGGTGGATGGTTCAGGCACTGGATGATGAAGCAAAAAATCTGGGGGTCTCGAGACAAGCCGTTATTAAGTTCTGGATTGCGGAAAAACTGGGCCACTATTCAGCTTAGGGGAGCCAGATATTTTGTGCCTGCTAAGCCGCCTTTTTTTGTTAATGTCAGACCCTGCAGCGCAACTTATGCCGGAAGGTTAAGCCTAACCTGACCCGCCAGTTTGCGTAAGAAGTTAAGATCCTGCAAAGAACCGGCCGCCCCATTATTCTGCGGGGCGGCCATTAAGATGTCGTGGCAATTGATCGGTTATGTTTTCTACTTACCCTCCGGCCACCGGGGGAAAGATAGCTACCCGTTCACCATCTTCCAGGGGAAAGTCTTCAGGGCGGCTTTTGTGCCTGATAAAGACCTGCTTGGCTTCCCCTTCTTTAATGCCCAGGTGATCGAGGAGATCTTTTACCCGGGACCCCTCGGGCAGCTCAACGCTGAAAGCCTCGTTGCGCTTACCTTCCGGGTGGTACTTGGTTAAGGTTGCATACAAAGTTACCGTTACTTTCATTATTGCTCCCAAAAAGTGTCAAGTTCTTCGTCCGAAATATCCCAGACATTATTATGCGGCGGCAGCTTTTCGTACTTCATAAATTCAGGCATCCGGTCCTTTTCTTTGCCGATACCGGCCCGGATGTT